>NZ_JBEFTW010000015.1:0-152577 GCF_040196095.1 Actinopolymorpha sp. B17G11 | reverse complement strand
CCCCCCCCCCACAACTCCGCTGCCCACTCGGTACGGGTGTGACCGAGTTGAGCCTGACCTGGCCGGCGACTCTGTCACATGATCCACTATTTTTGCCCCTGGGCTGGCGCCAATGGGATCAAACGGGAGAAAAGTAGGTGCCATGTCGCCATTCGAACCCCCAGCCAGCCACCGCTCGGGACCAGACTTCATGCCGCCGGAAAGTCCGGGGGCTGCAGAGTCGTACTCGCCGATGCCCCCGGTCATCCGGCCGCAGAAGTCTCGGCGCCGAACGGCGCTCATCGTGGCTGCGGCAACCGCGGCCCACGTCGTCATTGGTGCGGTGATTGCGTCCGCACACGGGTACCTCCCGCTTGGCGACGGGCCAGACACCGAAACCGTGTCGAAGCCAGTGGGTACGACCCGACCGAAAGCATCTCCGACCGGTACCCGGACTCCCTCACCGGTACCGACGGAGACGGCCGAGGCCCCGAAGCAGAGTGCTCGTGCCGACAAGCTCACTGCACGAGACTGGTACGGCGACGACAAGACAGTGGCGTACTCGAATGGTGATGCCGAGGCGACGATGCACGTGAAGGGCACTTGGGACCATGAAAGCTGTGCTGGCGCGGGCCGGAGCGCCTTGGGCCGGAAAGCCTTCGACAATGGTGGCTGCCTCTACGGCATCGAGATCGCCATGGAAAACGGATCCGGACTGTTCTGGATCGACCAACGAGTGTTCGCCTACCGGGACGAGGCGTCCGCCGAGGCCGCCAGGAAGCTCATCGAGCAGAACGCCGACGAGATCGCCGAAGCCATGAGCTTCGGCATCCCGGAGATCAGCGCCCATCATGCTCTCGGAAGCGTCGACACCTTCGGCCGATGCATGGTCGTCGCGACCGCCGCACTCGACATGGACGGGATCAAGAGAAGCGGCAAGCAGGCGTTCGACAAGCTCCAGGACCAGGTCGTCGTGGTCTGGACATCCATCAAGGTGGAACCGGTCAACGCCTACATGTTCGGGGCCTACCAAGAGTCCTGCGGTTGAGCCCGCCGGGGTTTGCGGCGTGATGTGACTGTGCTGGGTAGGGGCTGACCGGCCGGGCCCTTTGGCGGTCAGCCCCTACTCCACCTTCGATGGCTCGGTCGCCGGTCGCCGGTCGTGGCCGGACCGGCCCGCTCAGACCTGGCCTTGCAGCGTGCGCACGGCGTCGGCGATGTACGCGTCGGCGACGTAGGTCAGCCCGGCAGACTCGACGATGCGGCGCGCCTCCTGAGATTCCGCCTCCGATGTCCAGCAGCCGCGTGGATCCGTGACGCCTTCCGCCGACAGTCCGGACTGGCACCACACGGCGGTGGCGCCCATCCGTTGGGCGTCGGCGACGATCCCGGGGAGCTCCTCGATCGGCCGGAAGACATAGACCAGGTCGCCGCGGCCAGGAGGGACGCCGATCCGCGTCTCTACGATCTCGCCGTCGCGAAGCTCACTGGCGAACACGTCGTCTGGCTTGGGCCCGCCGAACACCACTACCTCATAGCCTGCACGGGTCAACGTGTCTGGCACATCTCGCGACGGCCAGTCGTGCAACACGACGGTGCGGGCCTCTCGGAGGATCTCCTCGCAGCGAACTGGCATGTTTTTCCCCTCTCCTGCCGTTCTCACCGGCTGGCGTGGTCGTGGGTGTCAGTGCATGGTTGGGCGGGCCTGGGCGAAGACCCACCGCTGGCCCTCGAGGTCTTCGGCGATGTACGTGCGCTCGCCGTGGAGGTGGATGCCGCGCACGATCGTCGCTCCGTTCGCCTTCGCGTGAGCGAAATGCGCGTCCAGGTCGTCGACGTACACGCGGGTCATGTGGGTGACCGGCAGGTCTTTCGATGGGGCATTCTCCAGCGGTGAAAGGATCACGATGCTGTCTCCGACGTGGAACTCGATCCACGACGGGCTGGCGCCTTCCTCCGGCGGGCTGTCGACGTCCCAGGAGCCGAGCTGGAAGACGGTACGAAGCCAGCGGGCGGCTGCCGGCGGATCTTCGTAGGACAGGACGATCCCGAGCCGACCCTGCTCGCGCGGCGTGCGCGGCGCGGAGCCGCGGCGCGTGCACCAGGCCACGAACGTGCCGAGCATGTGGACCCAGCCGAAGCCGATCGTGGTTGGGTTGCCGCCAGGAAGGAGGTACTGCTCGACCTTGACGCGCGTCCCGTGGTCGGTGGCCTCGAAGCGGATGTCGGTCTCGGTGTCCTGGACGGTGCCGCGGAGGATCAGCCGGATTCCTGGCTCCCACACGGTGATCCGTGCGGTTTCCAGCATGTCCCCGCTGGCCTCGTCATAGATCTCGAGGATCCGGCCGCCGACACCGGGTTCCATCCGAAGCTCCGCCAGCCGTGACGCGTCGTGGAAGTTGATCGGCCCGCGTACCCACCACAGGTCGATCTCTTCGGTGAAGACCATGAAGGCCGTGTGAGGGTCGAGATCCACCTCCACCGAGGCCGAGGCCGATGTCCTGGTCACGGGCGGGGCTCCTTGCGTTCGGCATGGCGCTTGAAGGACTGGAGTTGCTCGTTCCAGTGGGCCTGCACCTGGTCGAGCCAGGCCTGGACAGCTGTCAGGGACTCGGGCCGGAGGCGGAAGATGCGCACGCGGGCGTCGTCGGGCACCCGTTCGTCGGTGACGAGACCGGCACTGAGGAGGACGCGCAGATGCCTGCTCATGGCGGGCGCGGAGGTTCCGGTCGCCTTGGCCAGCTCACCCGCGCGATGGGGGCGTTGGCCGAGCAGTTGGACGATCTCCCGGCGCGTGTGGTCGGCGAGGGTCTCGAAGAGCCTGTCGGCCCGTTCATCGGTCACGGACGCAATAGTTGCAGCATCTGTTAACTATTGGCAAGCCCTCGGTGGCGCTCGATTCGAGTCGAGTTGTTGGAGGTTTGTCGCCTTAGAAGCCGACGAACCTCCAACGCACACAGGCCAGCGGTCCGCTGCTTTCGCGTCCGGGAGTCGACGGCCCAGGGCTCTGGGTCCTTAGCCCCTCACCGGGCGGATGGTCCACTACGTACGGTCGAAGGCCGTGGAGACCATGGACCACTTCGTCCTGAAGCGGGTAGTCGAAGACGAACGGCGCGCGCTCGCGGAGTACAACCGGGACCTGAGCCAGGAGCGACTGGAGTGGGTGCTCGAAACGTGCCGTGCACGGCGCCAGTTGGTCACCATGTATCGGGCAACTCGGGAACCGCGCGAGGCACATGCGGCGTATGCGCTGTGCCTGGCGGTCGTCGCCGAGTTGTATAGCGATCATCCGGATTACGATCAACGCTGGCGGCCGATGAGAGTCGTCGAGGCGGCTCACCTCTCCTGACATCTGTCAGCACTACGCCTGGTGCTCCCCACGCACCGCGCCTGATCCAGCTATGTGCGCTCGGCGATGTACCGTCCCTTGCCCTTGACCGTGTAGATCACGCCTTGACCGGTGAGGTCGTCGAGCGCATGGCGGACGCTGCCGATGGACACGCCGCATTCTTGGGCGAGCGACCGGTCGGAGGGCAGTCGCCGACGGTAGGTGCCGTCTTCGATCCTCGCCGTGACGATCTCGAAGACCTGCCGCCACAAAGGCACAGGCGAGTCGTGATCTACCTCGCTGATCATGCTCCGGAGAGTAGGTAGCCGTGCATACCTACAGTCCCCTGCTGCATGCCCACGCGTCGGCTTCGATTGTGACCGCTCCGCTGGGCCGATCAGGTCTCCAGCATGCTGGCCAGGGCCGGGCGTACACCCCACTGCTCCACCATCGTGGCGTACTCCTCGGCGACGTTCGCTCCAGACACGGCACCCGTCCGGATGGCGCGGAGCAGCACGTTGCGGGGCGTGTGTTCGCTGCCCACGAACTGGATCGCCTCCACCCGGTAGCCGTGCTGGCGCAGGATGGACGCGCGCAACGCGTCGGTGAGCACGTCCGCGAAGCGTTCGCGCAGGATGCCGTGCCGGGTGATCATCGCGTACGGGTCCGGGACCTCGGCCTGGCTCAGCTGGGTCTGGATGTCGTGATGGCAGCACGGCGCGGCGAGGATGACCGGGGCCTCCCAACGCACCGCCCGAGCCAACGCCTCGTCCGTCGCCGTGTCGCAGGCGTGAAGGGACAGCACGACATCCGGCGGATCGGGAACGGTAGCGGCCTCGATGGAGGACTGGACGAAGGTCAGCTGCCGATCCCACCCGAGAGACGCGGCCAGCTCGGTGTTGCGTTGCCGCGCCTGAGGGCGCACGTCGACGCCCACCATCTGCAACGGGAATCCACGGACCGTGGCGAGGTAGCTGACCGCGGCGAAGGTGAGGTAGGCGTTCCCGCAGCCAAGATCGACCACTCGCAACGGCCGCGTGGGCGTCGGTCGGTGGACGCGACCGGTTTCCACGGCGTCGTCGACGGCGGGTTCGAGGATCCGGAGGAACTCGTCGACCTGGCGGTACTTCGACTGCCGGCTGGGCTTGATCTGGCCGCGATGGTCGGCGATGCCGACCGCGCGCAGCACCGGATCGTCCACCGGCAGGAGTCGTGGCTTCGCCCGGTCATGCTCCCGGCGTACGGCCACCTCGGCGTCGCTGCCGGCCTCACGCGGCTTCGTGTGGACCTGCGCCTCACCCTTCTTGGTGACCCGAACCTGCACCACCTCGTCGAGCGTGTCGACGTGCCAGTTTCCGAAGGGCAGCTCGAGCAGCTCCTCGACGGCCCCGGCGGCGTCGCTTCCCACCGCGCTGTTGTGGGTGTGGGCCTGGGCTTCGTCGTACGTCGTCACCTGCAGAGCCCGGCCCGCCTTGAGGTCGACGTAGCGCAGCTCGGCCCGCCGCCACGGCACGGTGTGCCCGCGGCGGCGGCCGGCCGCGACGGCGCGAACAAGGCGCTCGGGGTCGAGCAGCATGGCACGCACGCGGTCGAGCGCGGCGCCGAGAGGTTCAGTGGGCATGGTGGTTCACGTCGGCATCGTCCTGGCCTACTCCTGGCGCGCCTGGATCCCGGACAGGCGTTCCAGCGCCTTGACGAGTGCGTGGTTGCCCTCGGCGCCGAGGCCGTCGCGCTGGAGGGTGCGATAGAGATGGAAGATCGTGCTCGTCGCGATCGTGGGTACGCCGAGTTCGTCGGCCGCCTCCATCACCAGCCTCAGGTCCTTCTGCTGGAGGTCGATCGTGAAGCCCGGCCGCCAGTCGTCGCGGATCACCTGCGGTCCGCGGTTGGCGAGCATCCAGGAACCGGCGGCACCGCCTTCGACGGCCGCGATGGTCTTCTCCAGGTCGAGTCCGCCGGCCTTGGCGAAGACCAGCGCCTCGGCGACGCCGAGCATGGACACGACGACGAGGATCTGGTTGACGAGCTTGCAGGTCTGCCCGGCGCCGACCGGCCCGACGTGGGTGATCGTGCTGCCCATGGCGTCGAGGTACGGGCGTACGCGGTCGACGCTGGCCGCGTCGCCGCCGACCATGATCGACAACGTGCCCTTGGCCGCGCCCTCGCTGCCGCCGGAGATCGGTGCGTCGAGGAAGCCGACGCCACGTTCGGCGAGTGTCGCCGCCCACCCGCGGGTCGCCTCGGGACTGACGGTGCTCGCGTCGACGATGAGGGATCCGTCGCTGACCCCCTGGGCGAGACCGTTGTCACCGAACAGCACCTGCTCGACGTCCGGCGTGTCGCTCACACACGTGAAGACGACGGGGCAGCGCTCGGCCACCGCACGCGGCGAGTCGGCCACCTGGGCGCCGGCCGTGACCAATGGCTCGGCCCGCGCGGCCGTGCGGTTGTAGACCACGACGTCGAATCCAGCGCGGAGCAGGTTGCCGGCCATCCCGGCGCCCATGATGCCGAGTCCGACAAAACCCACTGGCTCACTCATGCGGTCGTCCTTCTCCTTGCTCGATCACGGTCACGTGCAGTCTCGCGAGGCACGTCTGCATTGTCTCGGTCCACGTCTGCCAGGTCACGGTCACGTCCGGGCGAGGTGCTTGGCGAGGAACTCCAGCGCCGGAGGATACGCGTCGAGCTGGTTGACCTGGCGGGCCAAGCCGTGCCCCTCGTCGGCGTACACCCGGAGCTCACAGGGGATGTCGCGGGCCTGCAACGCTGCGACCAACTGCTCGGCCTCCGACAGCGGCACCCTCGGGTCGTTGGCGCCGTGGATGACGAAGAGCGGTGCGCGGATCGCGTCGACCCTGGCGAGTGGACTCGCCTCGTGCAGGAACTCACGGTCGTGTTCCAGGGAGCCGTACTCGCGTTCGCGGTGGCTGCGTCGGTAGCTCGACGTGTTCTCCAGGAACGTCACCAGGGAGGCGATCCCCACGATGTCCACCCCGGCCGCCCAACGCTCGGGCTGGAACGCGAGTCCGGCGAGGACCATGTAGCCGCCGTACGAACCGCCGTAGAGCGCTGCCCGCGCCGGGTCGAGGCCGACGGTCGGCAACCAGTCGTGGATGGCGGCGAGGTCGGCCACCGAGTCGAGCCGGCGGCGTACGTCGTCGAGGGCGTACCACCGTTTTCCGTACCCGGTCGAACCTCGCAGGTTGGGCACGAGGACGGTGTGTCCCTGCGCGACGAGCCCGGCGACGATCGGATTCCACTGCTGGACCGACTGGCTCTCCGGACCACCGTGGATGACGAGGACCGCGGAGCCGTCACCGCCGTCGGCCGGTCGGTAGACGAACACCGGGATCCGTTCGCCGTCCGGCGTCGGGACGCGGTGCGAGGTCGGGCGCGGGAGATCCTCCGGCAGCGGCGGCGCGTCCGGTGCGCGGACCGGGGTCAGCACACCGGTGGAGGGGTCGCACCGGATCGCGTACGCGGGTCCGGCTGGAGAGGAGTAGGTCACGGCCAACGCCGCACCAGACCCTGACCACACCGGGTCGGGAACACGGACCAGCGCGGGGCATCCGCCCGGTGGGAGGTCGAGCACGCGCACCAGGCCACCGTCCGCGAGCCGGTGAATCGCCAGGGATATCGCTCCGTCGTCGTTCGTCGCCACCAAAACGTGTTCACCGTCCGGGGACGCCCATCCGATGAGGTCATGGGCGTCGTTGGCGACGACTTCGCTCCATGTGCGGCCCGCCAGGTCGTACCTCACGACCGCGGTCATCTCCCGGCCGCTGTTGGTGGACAGCAACAGCCCGCTGGAGTCAGGGAGCCACGAGGGCGTACGCATGAACGCGTCGTCGTCCCATGCGGTGATCTCCTCGGCCTGACCGTCGGCCGTCGACACGAGGACGAGTTGGTAGGAGTTTGCGGGAGCGTTGGGCCGGGTCAGGGCCACCCAGCGGCCGTCGGGTGAAGCCTCAGCCTCCAGGACGTAGCCGCCACCGTCGTAGAGAACTCGTTCCTCGTCGGTCGCGACCTCGCGGATGACGAGATCGAAGTCGACGCCATTGCGGCGGTTGGTCAGGTAGAGCACGCGGCCGGGCTGGACGCCGGCGAGCCGGTGCAGCCAACGCGGATCGTGGACGAACGGGCGCAGGGTCGGCAGCTCGGACGAAACCTCCTCGGAGAGGTCGAGGAGGGAGAGCTGCGCACGTTCGTTGCCGCCGGCATCGTGTTCGACGACGACGGTCCGGCTGTCCGGAAGATAGCGGCCGTTCGCGGGACCGTCGAGAGCGGTCAGCTGCCGCCATGATCCGTCGGTTCCGGCCTCGTAGAGCTGCATCGTGCCGGACGTGTCGTTGCCCAGGAGCAGCCGGCCGGTGTCATCGACGTCGCGGGCGGCGACGGCGGGAGCGGTGATGAGCCTGACCAGGAGCTCATGGGCTGGGAGGACGCCTGTCGCCATGGGAGGACCGTAACAATCCCGGCGCCCAGCCGTGGAACCGCGCCCTGCCCGGTCCCGGTCAGGGCACCGGTTGACGGCCGCCCGGCCTGAGCGAGTCATCAGATGTCAGACAGAATGGGTGCGGAAGATGCCCGATGTCTGGCCGGTACGAACGAGGAGACTTGATGGCAGATCCAACGTTTCGTGGTGTCGGCGTCGCCCTGATCACTCTCTTCGCCCCCGACGGGTCCGTTGACGTGCCCGGCACAGTGGCCCACGCCCAGCGACTGGTCGACGCCGGAGTCCGCGCCGTCCTGGTCGCGGGGACTACCGGCGAGGCGGAGACACTGGAAGAGTCGGAGCGGGAGGAGCTGATCGCGGCGACCCGCGACGCACTCCCGGACGACGTCACCGTCATCGCCGGCGCCAGCGGATCGTGGGCGCGGGGAGCGGCCGCCCGGGCAGTGGCGGCGCGCAAAGCCGGTGCCGACGCCGTGCTGGTCAGCCCGGCTCGTGCCGGTGTGGACCAGGTAGCGCTCTTCTCCGCGGTCGCCGAGGCGGTCGGCGACTCAAGCCGGGTGATCGGTTACCACAATCCCGGGCCTCTCGGCGTGCCCGGGATCGAGGTCTCCGCGCTGTCGGACCTGCCCATCGGCGCGGTGAAGGACTCCTCGGCCGACCCGGCGCGGCTGCTCCACGAGCTGTCGACGTGGGACGGGAACGTCTACGTCGGCTCCGGCGCGCTCATCGCTCTCGCTGGCCCGGTCGGTGCGACCGGCGCCCTGCTGGCGTTCGCGAACGCCGAACCGGAGACCTGCATCGCGGCGTTCGGCGGCGACGCGAAGGCTCAGCGGTCCCTGGCCGATCTGGTCGTCGAGGTCCGCGGATCCGGTCTGCGCGCGATCAAGCGGGCCGCAGCCGCGAGGTACGGCGTGTCCGACGTCCTCCGCCTGGCGCTGCGGTAACGGGCGTCACCAGGGCGGATCGGCATCGGTGTAGGCCGGCTGGGGCAGCGGCTCTCCTAGGAGGAATGCACGCACGAGTCGGCGGTGCACATCCGGCCGGCTCGTCGTGACAGTGTGTCCGGCGTCATCGACGGCAAGCAGCGTTGCCACGGGGAGCACATCCCGATACTCCCGCGTCGCCTCCCAGGAGAGGTAGTCGCACTCCGCCCGGAGCACGAGGACGGGTGCCGTGGCGAGCTGGAGTGCGGGCCTCGGATCAGCGACCTGAGCCGCGTCCATTGTCGTCGCGACGTTGGCCCAGAAGCCGAGCCCGCGTGGCCGTTCCGCTGAGTCCGCGGCCGGTGAGTCCCTGTCGGCTGGATCATCGGCTGCGGCAGCCGCCGGTGAACACCCGGGACGCATGTCCAACTCGCTCACGAAGGCCTCGAAGACGCCGTCCATCTGGGAGTCGGGAAGAAGGGTGTGAGCGGTACGCGGACCAACTGTGCCGGCTAGCACAGCGGCGAGAAGGAAGCGCGGGTAACGTCCGAGCACCTCCTGCTGGTTCCTCTGTCCCGCTTCGGTGAGCCGCCCGCGATCAGGGAATGCCGGCGGCCAGATCTCCCCTGGCGAGTCGATCACGGCTCGAGCCACCCGATGCGGGTGGGCAGCGAGATAGTGGGCGATCAGCGTGCCGCCCCACGAGGCTCCGACAAGGACCAGCCGGTCGGCGTCCAGGATTTCCCGGATTCCGTCCAGGTCGGCGACGTGCCGGGCGACCGTGTATTCGCGGACGTCTGGCAGGCGTTCGGACAAGCCGGCCCCGACCTGGTGGTAGTCGTACACGTCGAAACCGACGTCGGCGAGTGCCCGCGTCAGCGAGTCCTGGCGTGAGGCGGGTGCGCCGGGGCCGCCGTGGACCAGGATGACCGGCGTGGGCCGGCGTTCGCCCGTGGCGGCGGTGTGCGTGTAGGCGAGACGAGAACCCGTGGGGAGGTCCCAGAACCTCGTTTCCGCGGTCGGCTCGGCCGGGCTGTAGGGCGGTGCGGGAGCGAGGAGCAGCGAACCTGTGCTCGCGGTGACGATGGCGGTCGTGAGAACAGAGACTCCGCCGGTCAGCCCACGACGCCAGCTGCGGGTTTCGGCGATCCGGCGGACCGCCGGGCGGACCACGTGACCGGTACAGACCGACACCCCCAGCGCTGCGACGACGGCGGCCCACCGACTGCCGGAGAGAGAGGCCGTAGCCGCCAGGGCTGTCAACGCGCCGATGACCCCGAGCGGGATCGCGGCGACGACCACGAGCCACCACGCCGTCCGCCGCAGGACCAGGCCCGTCATCAGGGGTGCCTCAGCTGGCCTGGCTCACGCTCGACATGTTGAAGTCGGGGACCCGCAGGGCGGGAGCGGCCACGCGAGGGAAGTAGTCGCCCCATTCTCGCGAGAACGCCGGCACCGTACCGCCCGCCTCGGCGAAGCGCCCCAGCAGGTCGACCGGACTCTCGTTGAACCGGAAGTTGTTGACGAGACCGACGACCTCGCCGTTCTCGACGAGGTAGACACCGTCGCGGGTCAGCCCGGTGAGCAACAGTGTCTGTGGGTCGACCTCGCGGATGTACCACAGGCAGGTCAGCAGCAATCCGCGTTCGGTCCGGGCGACCAGGTCGTCGATCGATCCGGCCGGGTCCGGGATGTCGAGGATGAGGTTGTCGACGTACGGCGTGACCGGCAGACCGGTGAGCTCGGCGGAGTACCGGCTGGTCGCGAGCGCCGACAGTTCGCCATCGCGGATCCAGTGCGTACCGCCCTGGGTGAGGCCGTTGTCGAAGACACTCTGGGTGGACGACGACGAATGGGCCACCACGAACGGCGCGCACTCCAACCCGGAGTACGCCGGGTCGGAGTACATCGCGAGGTTGCTGGGGGAGAGGCGTTCGCCCACCCGGGTACCGCCACCGGGTTTGCTGTAGACCGTCTGCCCCTCGTGGGCGTCCCGCGCCGACATGGTCCAGTACGCATAGATGAGCAGGTCGGCGACCGCGGTCGGCGGCAGCAGCGTTTCGTACCGGCCGGCGGGCAGTTCGATCCTGCGCTCGGACCAGTCCAGCCTGCGGTCGAGCTCACCGGCCAGCGTGGTCGCGTCGACGTCGGTGAAGTCCCGCGTCGCCTGGCCTACCCAGGCCGAGCCGCTGAGGTCCGCGGACTTGCCCGTCATGGTGACGAAGCCGGTCGGCTGGACGTGGCGCATGCGCAGGCCGGTGGACGAACCGAGGTAGACCGTGCTCAGGTCGTGTTCGACGAAGCCGTAGTGGTGCCGGCCCGTGTCGCGGGCCTTGCCGAAAGCGTCTCCGAGGGCGGGTGCGAAGGTGTCGAAGACTCGGATGGAGGTCTCGGCGGGCGGTTCGTTCCAGTCGGAGGTGGCAGCGCCCTCGATCAGCGGCTGGGCGTCCTCGGCGGCATCGCCTGCTCGGGCAGCCTCCTCGGCGGCCTTCACGACGGCGTCGATCTCGTCCCTGGTCAGCGCGCTGCGGGTGACCACGCCGGAGGAGGTCCCGGTCTTGCCGGCGACGGTCGCGATCACGGTGAGGGAGCGGGTCAGCATGACGCCGTTGGTGGTGAGGGTGTTGTTGGCCCAGCGAAGGTTGGCGCTGGAGGACTCCGTGGCGAGGACGACGCACCCGTCGGCCTTGGACCTCGCCAGCGCGCGCTCGACGGTCTCCTGCAGGGTCAGGTCACTGCTCACTGGTGTGCTCACCGTCCGGATTCCTGTGTGGTGTTGAGGATGCGTACGCCGCGGAACAGTGCCGACGGGCAGCCGTGGCTCACCGGTGCGACCTGCCCGGGCTGGGCCTTGCCGCAGTTGAACGCGCCACCGAGGACCCACGTCGCGGGTCCGCCGACCGCCTCCATCGAGCCCCAGAAGTCGGTGGTGGTCGCTTGGTAGGCGATGTCGCGCAGCTGCCCGGCGAGCTTCCCGCCCTCGATCTTGTAGAAGCGCTGCCCGGTGAACTGGAAGTTGTAGCGCTGCATGTCGATCGACCAGGACCGGTCGCCGACGACGTAGATCCCTCGATCGACGCGGCCGATCAGCTCGTCGGTCGATGGTCCGTTCGCCGCTGGTTGGAGCGAGACGTTGGCCATCCGCTGGATCGCGATGTGCGAGGGCGAGTCGCCGAATGCGCACCCGTTGGAACGGTCGTAGCCGAACGACTTCGCGATCCTGCGGTCGAGCTGGTAGCCGACGAGAACGCCGTCCTTCACGATGTCCCAGGACTGACCCGCCACGCCCTCGTCGTCGTAGCCGATGCTCGCGAGGCCGTGCTCGACGGTCCGGTCACCGGTGATGTGCATGACGTCGGAGCCGTACCGCAGCGTGTTGACCTTGTCCGGTGTGGCGAACGACGTGCCGGCGTAGTTGGCCTCGTAGCCGAGCGCACGGTCGAGCTCGGTGGCGTGTCCGATCGACTCGTGGATGGTGAGCCAGAGGTTGGACGGGTCGATGACGAGGTCGTAGCTGCCTGCCTCGACACTCGGAGCCTTGAGCTTGGCAGCGAGCAGGTCCGGCAGCTCGGCAAGTTCGGCGTCCCAGTCCCAGGTCGACGCGGGGGTGAGGAACTCCCAGCCACGCCCGGCCGGCGGCGCGAGGGTACGCATGGAGTCGAAGCGCCCGGACTCAGGGTCGTTGGCGAACGCCTCCAGTGTCGGGTTGAGCCGGACCCGCTGCTGGGTCGTGACCGTGCCGCTGCTGTCGGCGTAGAACTTCTGCTCCTTGACCTGGTAGAGCGTCGCACTCGTGTGCGCCACACCGTCGGCGGTCATCAGCCGGTTGCTCCAGTCGGCGAGAAGCGCCACCTTGTCGGGCTCGTCGATCGTGAACGGGTCGATGTCGTACGCCGACACCCACGTGACGTCGCTGTAGACGGGCTCGTCGGCGAGCTCGATGCGTTCGGCGTTCATCCCGGCCGCGACACCGGCCACCTCGACGGCCTGCTCGGCGACGCGGACCGCCTCGGCGGGGGTGAGGACGACA
Organism: Actinopolymorpha sp. B17G11; assembly: GCF_040196095.1. Taxonomy (NCBI): domain Bacteria; kingdom Bacillati; phylum Actinomycetota; class Actinomycetes; order Propionibacteriales; family Actinopolymorphaceae; genus Actinopolymorpha; species Actinopolymorpha sp. B17G11. The sequence goes on along the minus strand of NZ_JBEFTW010000015.1, from coordinate 139,858 downwards.
CTGGCGGCGAACCCCCAGGTGCCGTCTTTGATCACCCGGACCGCAAATCCCGTGTCCTCCCCGTCGCGACTGCCGACGAGCCTGGCGTCGCGAAGGGAGAGGTTCTGGGCCCGGATGCGTTCGAGCCGGAAGTCCGCGTGTTCGGCACCCAACTCCCGCGCCCGGGTGAGGGCGGCGTCGGCGAGGGTACGCAGCGGCAGGCTGAGGAAGTCGTGATCGATGTCATGCGGCACGAGGCCGAGCCTAGTACGCGCCGTGGACGGCCCTCCCCATCCCGGCCCCATCCCATGATCATGATCATCTTTGGGCTGATCATCTGGGAGGGCCGGGGCGCCGAGCGACCACGCGCAGGCCGACCGGGGCGAAGCCGCCGTTGATGATCTCGCGTTCCTCGATGTCGCGCAGGGTACGAACGATGCGGAGGCCGGTTTCGTCGTCTTGGACCCATCCGCCCAGGTAGCGGTACAGGTAGGCGACCTCGAAGGTGTCGCAGGTGCCGAAGCGTCGCGTGACCGCGGCCGTCAGGGCGGTGCCCGGATGCATCGGCTCGCGGTCGTGGTGCCGGTACTGCCAGTGGCGCAATGGATCAGCGGCGAGGCTGGTGTCATCGGCATGGGCGAGGACGTTCGCTGCCTCGAGGATCGCGGCCATGTCGTAGAACCAGCCGGCGGTCGGCCGGTCGGCGCGTTCCCAGGCGAACTCGTCGAGCACCAGGTGCCCACCGGGCACCAGCAGGTCCCGGGCACGTGCGACCGCGTCGTCCAGTCGGGCCACATGGTGCAGAGACAGCGAGAACACCACCGCGTCGAACGGTTGGTCACTTGCATACTCGGCGATGTCGGCCGTGACCGCGCGTACTCCCCCGCCCGCCGCAGACCTGACCGCTTGTGGGTCGACGTCGACCCCAGTCACGTCGTAGCCCTTGCCGGTCAGAGCGAGGGCGAGATCGCCGTTTCCGCAGCCGGCGTCGAGCACGCGGGCGGGTGGGGCCGGCAGGTGAGCGGACAGGATGTCGGCCTGCTCGGCGGCGAGGGCCGTGCTGGGCCGACGCTGTCCCTGACCGGCATGAGACCTCGCCTTGGAGGTCATGAAGCGACGCTCTTTCGGCGTGCCCAGGCGAACGCGACCCACAGCGCGGTCGCGAGGGTGAGGATCCCTGTCCCCTGGAAGAAGACGTCGTTCGGGACAACCAGGTCGCCGCCGCCGGGATAGATCTGCTCCAGGTCGTGCGGATCAGTCCCGATGAGTCGAAGAGCGACGTAGAGCGTGTGGTTGTAGCCGCCTTCGTACACGCCGATCAGGACGATCCAGAAGACCAGCACCAGCCCTTGATAGAGCCAGCGCGCCCATCGCCTGGTCCGCCCTGCGAGGAAGAGCCCGACGGTGAGGACGTACGCGACCGAGAACACGACGGCAAGGACGATCCGTTCGACGCTGGCGTAGCTGATCCCGCCGTACACGTGGTGGATCAGCGTGGTGAGGAACACCGCCGTGACGAGCCCGATCGACGGACCGGATTGGGTGGAGCGAGCGGATTGGGTGGAAACGTTCGTCGCAGTCATACGTTCCAGCGTGCGGCGACGCTGCCATGAGCGCAAATGCAGGTTTGTTGGGCTTGCCATAAGCTGTGTGCATGTTGGACGTCTGGTCGCTCCGCGTGCTGATCGAGGTCAGCGAGCGGGGGTCGTTCTCCGCGGCGGCCGCGTCGCTGTCGATGACACAGCCGGCGATCTCGCGGCAGATCGCCGGTCTGGAGCAGCGGCTCCGGGTGCGCCTCTTCCGGCGTGTACCCCGCGGCGTCGTGCCGACGCCCGCCGGCAGCGTGGCGGTCGACCTTGCCCGTGACGTGCTGGCCCGCCTGCGGGCGATGGAGGCAAGCCTTGACGCGTATGCCGGTCTTGACGCCGGTCAACTGCGGCTGTCCGCCTTCGCGAGCGCCAACACCTCGTTCGTACCGGAGGCGATCCGCCAGTTCAGCGACGCTCATCCGGGCGTGACTCTCAGCCTGGTTCAGGCCGACCCGTCCGGACCGCTCCCCGCGGTCCGAGAAGGGCGCGTCGACCTCGCGCTGGTAACTGCGTGGGAGCTGTTCGCCGACCCGCACGCCGCCAAGGGTGCGAGTGACCGTTCGCAGCTCACGCTGCAGCGGCAGGACGGTGTCGAGTTGGTCCCGCTCCTCGACGAGGACCTGCGCCTGGCTCTGTCGCGGGACCACCCGCTCGCCCGGCAACGGCGGGTCCGGCTCGCCGATCTTCGCACCGAGACGTGGATCGAAGGGGCGCACCCCGACTGCCTGGGGCCGATCGTTCCGTTGGCCGAGGCGCTCGGTGACCAGCCGCGGGTGGCTTTCGTCTGCGACGACTGGAATGGCAAGCAGGCGCTCGTCGCCGCCGGTGTGGGCATCAGTCTCGTGCCCAGCTTGGCGAGCGGTGCGATCCACAGCGGTGTCGTGCTACGACGGACCACACCGGCTCTGCCGACCCGCCGCCTGTACGCGGCCGTGGCCGAACCGCCCTTCCGACCTCCCGCGGTCACCGCGATGCTGGCCGTGCTCACCGCCCTCGCCACCGGTCACGAGCGGTCCGAATAAGCGGCGCGGGGCAACTTCAGCGGCGGATGACCGCACTGCAACCTGCCGGCAAGGTGACCTTGACAGTGGCGTCCGTCGTGGTGTGCGTACGCACGGTTCGCCCGGTTTCGTCGAGGACCGTGACGGCGGCCGTGCCGGAACCCGGGACCTTGACGGTGGTGGTCCGGGTGCCGCTGGCGAAGCTGCGCAGGAGCGCCGTGGCGTGACCCTCGCCTTCGAGGACGAGATGTTCGACCTCGGGCTGGACGAGCAGGGCGTCGACGAGAGCCGAACCGTGGGCACCGGTGGCCGTGACGGTGGTCACCTTGTCGACCGTCCGCGGCAGGGTCCGGACCGCGAGGAGGCCGGGGGCGGGTGAGTCGCCCTGGGCACCGACCTTGCCGTGGTCGACCGTTCCCAGATCGTCGGCGCCCGCCCCCCAGCTACTGGCGCCCGTGCCCGGTGTCAGCTCGACTACCGGCATCAGGACGCTCGGCCCGGTGATCGCGACGTCCAACGTGACGCTGCCACCCCGGCCCAGGCGTACGCCTGCGCCTCCGCTCCACAGGCTCTCGCCGGTCCAGGCCTCGGCCGGCTCGTGCCGGCTCGCGTCGCCGGCCAGGACGCCGGACTCGGCCTCGACCAGCTGCCAGGTGTGGCGTTCGGCGACATCGGCTGACCGGGCGACTGCGGCCACCTCGGGTGCGGCGTCGAGGGCGAGCATTGCGAGCAGGCCGTGGATGCTGGACTCGGCTCCGGAGTTCCGGTTGACCGTGCCGGTGCCGTCCACGCCGTCGAAGGTGCGGCCGGTCGCCGGGTCGTACATCGGCGTCCTCGCGGGGTTGTTCCCGAAGAACCACGCGGCCGCGACGCCGGCGACGGTCCGCAGGGCTGGCCGGCGTCCGGCGTCGGCCGCGGCCAGGAGCGACCCCACCCGCGACTGTGCGCCGTACGCGATCTGTACCTGGTCGGCAGGCGTGGGCAGCCAGCCGTTCTGCGGGCCGGCGGCGATCAGCAGGTGCGGCGTGAACGACGCAGTGTCGGACAGCGCGGCGTCACGTAGGCGCTTCTCGCCGAGCACGTCGTACGCCTGGGCAAGACCCGCCGGGGCGAGTCCACCCCAGGCGTGCCACACGGCGCGGGACAGGGACCAGGGAAGGACCGCTCCGTACGGCCACGTGCGCGGAGTACCGGCCCGCATCGCGGCGACGCCTTCGGCCAGTTTCGCGAGGACTCCGCGGGCGTGCGGGTCACCACTCGCCCGCACGTACGCGGAAAGGCCCAGGAGCGCCTCCCCGGTGGCGTCAGCCCCGTCGGCGATGAGCCAGGCGGGTGCGCGGGTGCCGTCGATGTCCAGCCAGTCGCCGTGGTGGTTGAGGACTTCACGGTCGACGGCGTCCAGCGCGAGTTCGAGCCGGTCGCGCAGGAACGCGGCGAATGCGGAGTCTTCCTGATCGTCCGAGCCTTCGAACGCCGCGTATCCCTCGCCCAGCGCCCAGAGGGTCCGGGCAAGCCAGTACGAATCGGCACTGTCGGACGGGTCCGGCTCCTCCTTGGGCTCGGCACTCGGGTTGAGGGTGCCGTCGGGCTGCATCCACAGCACGACGTTGCCGGCGTCGGGCCCGGTCTCGGTCTGCAGGTAGGTGAGCCTGCGCAGGAGGTCGTACGCCGCGTCTCGGCTGGACGTCGCCCCGGTCTGCCGCCAGTGCCGCAGGTAGACGACGGCGGCGCGGCTGATGTCGTCGGCGTTGTACGCACCCTGCCCGTAGGTGTCGGTCGCCGGGTCGTAGGTGCCGCCGCCGATCCATTTGTACGTACCGTCCGCCTGGCGGTCGGCGTAGGTCCACAGCACTCCGAGGTCGGGTTCCTCGCCGAGCCGGTAGGTGGTGTGCCGCGCCTGCCGTGGCGGGGCCACCTCATCGCGGAGCCAGTCCAGATGCGCGAGGTTGGTCAGCGGCTCGGCCGCACGGGCAGGTGCGGTGGCGGGTGCGCCGGCGATCGCTCCGACCGCTCCGACCGCCAGGACTCCGGCGACGGCGATGCCGGCAAGGAGCTTCCTTCGTACCTGCTGGGCCGTGCGTACGCGCGGGGCCGTGCGTAGGTTCATGGGATCCGCTCCAACCGGGCGACGCCGATCTTGGCGTCCGCCATGCCGTAGAAGACGTAACGCACGCCGTCGACTTCCTCGACGGCGGTGGGGAAGACGACGTTCGCGACGGTGCCGGTCAGTTCGTCCGCCGTCTCGGGTTCGAGGATCGGCGTGGGTGTGCGGGCGAGGACCTTCGTGACGTCGGACGGGTCCAGCAGCATCGCGCCCGCGCCGTAGCGCACCTGCTGGGTGGTCGGGTCCCAGCCGGGCGGAATGTGTCCGGCGACGCCGTGGTGGAGGAGCAGCCAGCCCTCCTCGACCCGGATCGGCGGCGGACCCGCGCCGATCTTGAGTTCCTCGTACGCGTACTCCGACAGCGCGACGAGCCGGTGGTCGCGCAGGTGCACCAGGGCGCCGAGGTCGCGCTCCACCGCCGCTGCCGGGACGTACGACACCCAGATCCCGGGACGCTCGTCGGTGACCCCTGCCGGCAGGTGGACGCCCTCGCCCGGGCGGAACCAGCCGAGGTCCCACATCGGGCGGTGCAACATCGCGTACGCCGGCTCGCCGTCAGGACCTGGTACGGGCTCGGGAAAGAAGACCGCGTCCTTGTTCGGAAACAGGTTCAGGTCGGTGTCAAGGTCAGGTTGATAGGAGAAGTGCAGCGGCCCGAGCCGCCGCCACTGGCACAGGTCCTCCGACACGGCCAGCGCGAGCTTCGGGCCGAGAGGGCCGTAGGCGACGTAGGTCATCAGGTGCACGCCGAGCCGTGGAATCCACGTCGTGCGGGGATCCTCGACGCCGGCGTTGGCGAGGCCGCGTTCCCATCCCTCGTCGGGGGCGAGTACGACGCCGCGGCGCTCGACGCCGACCGGTACGCCGTCCTCGAGCACCACCTCGGCGAGCCCCACCCGCGACACGTTGCCGGACGCGACCAGCCGGGGGAGCAGGTGCAGCCGGCCGTCCGGCGTACGACCGCTGGCGGGGTTGAGTACGCCGGCGGCTTCGAGGTCGTTGCCAGGTTCGGGCGCCATCACCACGCCCAGGCGGGTGAGGGTGTACGGAACCGATGTCGCCGAAAGGGCGGGGCCGTTCGTGGAAACGGGGGAGGTGTCCTGCTGTGTCAAACTGCTCAACCTTTCACGCTGCTGCCGAGGTTGGTGGAGACGAAGTGGCGCTGGAACGCGAGGAACAGCGCCACGGCCGGAGCGGCCAGCACGCACGCACCAGCCAGGATCGCGCCGAACGGGTTGGCCGCCCGGGCCGCGACGCTGTCCATGTAGCTGGCCAAGGAGACCGCGAGCGGCTGCATGTCCGCTTCCTTGGTGATGAGGAACGGCCACAGGAACTCGTTCCACGGACCGATGAAGGTCAGGAGCACCGCGGTGAGCAAGGCGGGCTTGACAAGGGGAACAGCGATCCGGACGAGGATCGCCAACTCGCCGGCCCCGTCGATGCGTGCCGCGTCGAAGAGTTCGGCGGGGAGCTGCAGGAAGTACTGCCGGAAGATGAAGACCGCCGTCGAGTTGATCGCGAACGGAAGGATCATTCCCAGGTAGTTGTCGGCCAGCCCGTAGTTGCGGGCGATCAGGACGTAGAGCGGGATGATCAGCAGCTGGAACGGCACGACCTGGACGAGCAGCATCGCGTGGAAGACGACACCGCAGCCGCGGAACTCCAACTGGGCCAGGGCATAGCCGGCCAGGACGCCGAACACCACCGTGGCAAGAATGACTCCGCCGGTGAAGAGGCCGGAGTTCACGAGCGAGCGGAGCAGGTCGATGGCCCCGTCGATCTCGCGGTAGTTGGCGAGGGTGAGGTTGCCCGGCGCCGGGAACGCGCCCGCGGGAGAGGTGTCGGGCTCGTCCTGCAGACTGCCGATCAGCATGTAGTAGAAGGGAAACAGGAATACGAACGCCCCGACCAGCAGGAGGACGAACCGCAGCACCGCTGGCCGGCGGGACCTCGTGCGACGGTCCCGCATGGCACTGGCCGTACGATGCCGACCGGGCGTCAAGGTGTCCTTGACGGTCATGCTCTCACCTCTCGTCCAGCAGCCGGCGCTGCAGCAGCGCGACGAGCAGGACGGCGACGACGAGGATGACGCCGATCGCCGAGGCGATGTCAGGATTGCCCTGTTCGATGCCGCGCTGGTACATCAGCAGCACCGGTGAGGCCGAGGCTCCGTCGGGTCCGCCGCCCCCGGTGAGGAGGTACGGCTCGGTGAAGAGGTTCGCCCCGGTGATGGTCGCCAGCAGCACCACCAGCGTCGTGGCCGGCCGAACTCCCGGCACCGTCACCGCCCAGAACGACCGCCACCGACCCGCACCGTCGACTGCGGCCGATTCGTACAACTCGGTCGGCACGTTCTGCAGGGCCGCGAGGTAGAGAAGAATGAAGAAGCCGAGCCCCTTCCACGTGACGTACAACGCGATCGTCGGCATCGCCAACCGTTCGTTGACGAGCCACGACGGGTCGGGTGCGAGCGGGCCGAGCACCTTGTTGACCAGCCCGCCGGAATTGAACAGGAACAGCCACACGCCGACCACGGCGACGCTCGCGGTGATGTAGGGGACGTAGTAGCTCACCCGGAAGAACGCCCGCAACCGCATGCTGGCGTTGAGCGCGGTCGCCAGCACCAGCGAGAGCGCCGCCGTGAGCGGGACGTTGATCACCAGGAAGACCCCGACGTTCCGGAACGACCGCCACACCGCCGGATCGCCCAGCACCGTGGCGTAGTTGGCCAACCCGACGAACGGCCGCTCCACGATCGCACCGGGTGCGGCGAAGAAGTAGTCGTGGAACGACATGTAGACCGCGAAGCCCAGCGGGTAGGCGAAGACCGCCGCGAGGAACACGACGTAGGGCGCGACGAACACCGCCCCCAACGACGCTCGCCCACTGGGCTTACCGATCATCATGACGGCCCGATCCTGTCCGACCCTGCCCCGGTCCTGAATCAGGACTGGCCGGCGAGGCCGTCGATCTTCGTTGCCACCTGGTCGAGTTCGGCGTCCACCGGCTGCTTGCCGAAGATCACCGAACGCGAGTACGCGTCGCGGAACGCCTGCCAGATCTCGATGGAGTTCGCGACGTTGGGCACCTCGACCGTGCGGTCGGCCTGTGCGGCGAAGGTGGCGTACTCCTCGTGCGCGGCGAAGTAGTCCGGGTACACCTCCGAGAGGTCCGAACGCATCGGCATCTGCCCCGTCATCTCGAGCAGCTTGCCGTCCTGTTCCTCCGCTGTGGCGAACTTCAGCAGGTCCCAGGCGGTGCCGCGGTTCTTGCAGGCGGAGTACATCGCGACGTTCTTCGCGTCGGCGAACGTGTAGGTGTCCTCGGGCGAGGTGCCCCCGGAGGTCGGCACCGGGGCGACGCCCCAGTCGATCGAGTCCTTGTACGACGCGATCGCCCACGGCCCGACGATCGCCATCGCCGCCTTGCCCTCGCCGAACGAGTCGCCGTTGTAGGTCTCCTGCGAGGCGAGCTTCTCGTCGTAGAGGCTCTTCCAGAAGGCCGCGACCTGTTTGCCCTCGTCGGAGGCGAACGTCGCCTCGCCGTCCTCGACCAACTGCTCGCCTCCGGTCTCGGCCGCGAACAGCGGGTAGAAGTCGAACCAGGGTTGGAAGAACTCCGCCGTCGGTGAGGGCCAGATGGCGTAGTCGGCCGCGCCGCTCTTCACAATGGTCCTGGCGGTCTGGAGGAACTCGTCGTAGGTCTGGAGCGGCGGGTCGTCGGCGTCGATCCCGGCCTTGGCGAAGATCTCCTTGTTGTAGAAGATCATCACGGGGTTGGACTTCCAGGGCAGCTGGTAGTACTTGCCGTCGGGGGAGCGGTACTGCTCGGCACGGTCGCCGGTGCGCTCCTCGATGTAGTCCGTCGCCCCGTCGAAGTCGTCGAGCGGCACCAGGCCGCCCTGCTTCTGGAACTGCGGCACGGCGGCGGGCGCGGTGTTGAAGATCAGGCAGGGTGCGTTGCCCGCGGTGATCGCGGCACCGATCACTTCTTCCGAGCTCTTGCCCTCCGGGATCTGCTGCGCGGTGACCTTCTCCTTCGGATGGGCGGAGTTCCAGGCCGCAACCATCTGCTTGCCCCAGGCGACTTCCTGTTCGTTGTTGGAGTACCAGACCTTTATCGGTCCGCGGGCGGTGGCCGCGTCCGAGTTCGTCGTGTCGCCGCCACCGCAGGCGGTGGCCGCCAGCAGGGTCGCGGCGAGCGCTGCGGCGGATGTCGTGGCGAGGGTGGTGCGCTTCATGAGTCCTCCGGAGTAGAGCTGTGCTCCGCTGGTGGATTCCCCGTTGATGGTCTGCCCGTTGATCGGCTGCCCGTTGATGGTCTGCCTGCTGATCGGCACTGTGCGGTCGAGTTCCGTACGACGAGTTCGGCCGGGTCGAGCGCGACGTCGCTCGCGGGCTCGCCGTCGACGAGGGCGAGCAGGGTGCGGGCCGCGACCTGGCCCCAGCCGAAGACGTCCGTACGTACGGTCGTGAGGGACGGGTGGATGTGGGCGGACAACTCGGTGTCGTCGTAGCCCGTGACCGACAGGTCGTCCGGCACGGTGCGGCCGAGGCCCTGGGCCGCGCTGATGCCGGCGATGGCCATCAGGTCGTTGGCGTACACGATCGCCGTAGGTGGGTCTGGGAGTTCCAGCAGGCGGCGGGTGGCGGCGGTACCGCCGGCGGCGGTGAAGTCGCCGACCTCGATCGGAGCCTCCGGCAGACCGTGGGTCTCGAGCGCGTCGACGAACGCCTGCCGGCGTCCGTGCCCATGCAGGAAGTCATCCGGACCGGCGACGTGCGCGATCCTGGTGTGACCGAGCCCGGCGAGGTGGTCGACCACCGCGGTGATGCCCGGCCGGTCGTCGAGACACACTGCTGGAAACGAGGACGGGGTGTCCGGGCGGTTGAGCGTCACGGCGGGCAGACCGAGGTCCTCCACCAGCGCGATCCGCGGATCACCCCGACGGAGGTCGATGAGGAACACGCCGTCCACCCGGGCGTCCTGCGCGAGGCGCCGGTAGCCCTCCTCCTCCGGTGGGCCGGCACCGACCACCTGCAGGACGAGCGCCTGGCCCTGACCGGCGAGCACCGTCTCGACGCCGGCGATGAACGCGGGGAAGAACGGGTCGGACCCGAGAAGTGCCGGCTCCCGTGCGATGACCAACCCCAGAGCGAACGCCCGGGAGACCGAGAGCGACCGCGCCCGCTGGCTCGGCCGCCACCCCAGCGCGTCAGCTGCTTCGAGAATACGTACGCGGGTGGCTTCGGCGACGCCGGGCCGGTCGTTGAGAGCGAACGACACGGCCCCCTTGGAGACGCCGGCACGGCGCGCCACGTCCGCGATCGTGGGGCGCCGCTTGGCCATCACACATCCCGAGGTGAGGATCCGGACATCTGTCGTTCACTGAACCGGTTCAGATCTAAACCGGTTCAGGAACCAGTTGTCAAGGGCGTGCGTCTGTCGTCGGCGAAGGGTCAGTTGTCGAGGGGGAGCTGGCTGCTGGCCGGCCGGGGTGGACCTCGACCGACCTGTGCCCGTCCCGGGGCCGGGAACCTTGGCCAGGAAAGGCGAGCGCCCCACCTGCGGGGGGACAGGCGGGGCGCTCGGTCTGTGGGGCCGCTAGCGGCGCCGGATCAACGCAGCCGAACCTTCTCCTCGGGGAAGATGAGGTCCGGGTCGCCGCTCGAGAGGGAGTCCCGGTTGAGCGACCACAGCGACGGCCATCCGCCGTCGACGTCGTGGGAGATCGCGATGTCCCAGAGCGTGTCGCCGGTACGGATCGTGTAGGTCTCCCGCTCGGAAGGCTTGGTCGCGGTCGTGCCCTCCGAGACCGCGGTGCGCTCCCCGCTGCGGGTTGTCCGGTCAGCCGCCTCGTCGCGAGCGGCATCCTGGTCAGCGGAGTCGTCGCTGGTGGTGTCCTGGCTGGCGGTGTCCTCGCTGGTGTCCGTCGAGGTGGTCGAGTCGCCGGCCTTGTCGCTCTCATCGAGACCGAGTTCGGCCGAGCAGGCGGGCCAGGCGTTCCACCCCTGAACGTCCAGCACCTTCTCCGCGATCTCGATCTGCTCCGCCTTGGTGGCGAGGTCCGCACGTTCGGCGTAGGTCGTACCGCCGAACTCCTCCCAGGTCGTCTGGGCGAACTGCAGGCCGCCGTAGTAGCCGTTGCCGGTGTTGATCTGCCAGTCACCGCTGCTCTCGCACTGAGCGAGACGATCCCAGGTGTCGGTCGTCGCGGCCTGAGCCAGGCCGGTGAATCCGACGACGGGCACGGCGGCCGCCACACCGGTGAGCGCGGCGGTCTTCGTCACCTTCTTTGCGGTCCTGCTGGGTCGGCTCGCGCCGCGATGTCGTGCGTTCTTGGGCATGCTGGAGTGCTCCCTCTCGTCGCCTGCGGAGTGAGCTGTCGGGTTCGGGCGAGAGGAATGCCCGGCCGCACGAAAGCGGCTTCACCCCAAGGACCCTCGTAGCCTGCGCGGGTCCGTCGTTGGTTCCTCCGACTCCGCCCTCTCGATGGAAATCGGCCTTACGACACCGCTGGGCGGAGCTCGGCGAAGCGGGTCGTAATCGCGCCTGGCGCGGCGCGACCGGACAGACTCTAACGGTGTGGCCAATTCGTTAACAATCACCGATCGCGGACTATTGGCGCGGTCATTACCACCGAAACCCATGGAAAATCGGGCGATCCGGGCTGTGCGTCAGGTTCGTCCGTCGCCCTCCTGGGCCTCACGCAAAGTCCGTTTCGCACCGTTGTCATCCGTTCCGTCGACAAATGCCCAGCTCGCCTGGAAGACGGAGAATCCTGCGGCCTTCACCGCGGCGCACACCTCCGGGTCGTCGTCGACGACGACAGCCACGGGAGCGGCCGCGGCGAGCCGGCGGACCACTCCGAGCTTGACCTGTCGGGCCGGGCGGCGGTCCCCGTCACGGCGCAGGTGGAGGGGCCCCGACGGTGCGTCGTGCCTGGCCAGCCACCGTTCGGTCGTATGCCGGAGCCGTTCGGGACGGCCGGACAGGTAGACCACCTCGTGCTCGGAGGCGAGCCTCCGGGCGACGGCAAGACCCTCGGCGAACGGCGGGTCGCCGGCCGCGGCAGCGAAGAACGCGTCCCAGTCTTTCGGCCGTCGTTCCACATGCCGTAGCCGATGTCGGACATCGGCCAGGACACCGTCGATGTCGACGACGGCGTACGCACGTCCGGAGGCGGGAGGCACGTCCGGCGGAGTGGGCTGCTGGTCCGGCATGCGGAGAAGCCTTCCAGGTCGGCCAGCCGCTTCGTACCCGCGCTGACCCCTTGGGCTGGCGCTCGGGAGTTCGGAGCCGCTCGTGCCGCCGGTTGCGGGCGTGGCGGCGCGCGCATCGTCGGCGGTCCCCGCTAGCGTGCGGTACATCATGGCGATCACCTCTGCGATGACTCGTCCCGGCCCGCAGGGCACGCCTGTCACCTTCGTGCACACCAGCGACTGGCAGCTCGGCATGATGCGGCGGTTTCTCGGTCCCGAGGCCGGCGCGCGCTACAGCCAGGCCCGCATCGACGCCATCGAGCGGATCGGTGCCGTGGCGCGCGAGCACAAGGCCGCATTCGTGGTGGTGGCCGGTGACGTCTTCGACGCCAACCAGGTCGACCGGCAGGTGGTCTCGCGCGCCTGTGACGCCCTTCGCGCCATCGCGTGTCCGGTGCTGATGGTGCCGGGCAACCATGACTCCCTCGAGCCCGGCACGGTCTGGTCCAGCCCGATGCTGGCGGCGCACCTTCCCAGCCAGGTCGAGATCCTCACCGACTCCACACCCCGCCGGCCGGTCGCCGGTGTCGAGGTGGTCGGTGTTCCCTGGCGTACGCGCCGGTCGGTGAGCGATCCGCTGGGCGCGGTGGAGGGGTGGGCGGAGGTTCCGGACGCCGGCGCCGTGCGGATTCTCGTCGGTCACGGCCAGGTCGAGTCGCTCGCGGCCAGCTCGGGTGACCCGGCCCTGATCCGGCTGGAACCGCTGCAGCAGGCGATCGAGGAGAGTCGGCTGCACTACGTCGCGCTCGGGGACCGGCACTCGCTCACGTCGGTCGGGGAGACGGGGCGGATCTGGTACTCCGGCACCCCGGAGCCGACCCGGCCGGAAGAGGAACGGCCAGGCGAGGTCCTCGTGGTCGAGGTCGGTCCTCGCGACGCGTGCACCGTCACGCCCGTGTCAGTCGGCACCTGGCGGCTTCGGTCCCACGTGGTGGACGTCGACGTCGACGACGGTCTCGACGAGCTCGCCGCGTGGCTGGGAGCACAGCCGGACAAGTCCCGCACCGTCGTACGCCTTGGTGTCCAGGGCAGCCTGACGGTCGGCGGTCTCACCAGGTTGGAGATGCTGCTCGAGGCGCAGGAGGAGGTCTACGCTGCCATCCAGCGCTGGAACCGGCACTGGGCGGTGACGGTTCTCCCCGACGACGGCGACCTGGACGAGCTACCGGTGACGGGCCCCGCGCGGGCGGCCCTGGAGGAGCTTCGGATCGCGACAGGTGGCGGGGACACCCAGGCGGCCGACGCGCTCGCGTTGCTCCACCGGCTCGCGGGTGGTGTCGCATGAGCCACGGCTCTGGGCGGACGCATCGGCCCGCACGGGCAGGACGCACGACAGGAGGCGCCGGGTGAGACTGCACCGGATCTCGTTGCGGCACTTCCGGGGCGTCACCGAACGCGAGCTCGCCTTCGACACCTCCGGGGTCACGGTCATCGTGGGCGACAACGAGACCGGGAAGTCGAGCCTGCTGGAAGCGCTCGCGTTGCTGTTCGAGCTGCCGGACGATTCGAAGGCGGCGAAGGTACGCGCCGTGCAGCCGGTGGGGCGGGACGTCGGCACTGAGGTCGCCGCCGAGGTCAGCTTCGGCGATGTCCGCCTGCACTATCGCAAACAATGGTTCCGGCAACGCGCGACCGAGCTCAGGGTCGAGCCGGACGACCGGGCGTTGACCGGTCGGGAGGCCCACGACGAGGCGGCCCGGTTGTTCGGCGAGCACGTCGACCGGACGCTCTGGGCCGCACTGTCCGTCGGGCAGGAGGACAGCCTCGCCGTTCCGGTCGCCGGTTGGGTCACGGCCGTGCTCACCGCGTTGGACGACGTGGCCGGAGGCGAGGTCGACCACGGCGCCGCGGTCCCTCTGGTCGGTGCCGTCGAGGCAGAGTTCCTGCGCTACTTCACCCCGACCGGCCGCCCGACCGGCGAATACGCCCACGTGCTCGACGACCGCGACAGGGCTCGCGTGGCGGTGGCGGACGCGGAAGCAAAGCTCGGCGAGGTCGAGCAGGACGTGGAACGGGCCGAGCGTCTCGGCCGCGACCGGGAGGTCCTCGCGTCTCGGCTGACCGAGCAGGCGGCACGGGTCGGCGAGCTCGAGTCCCGCCGGCATTCCGCCTCGGAGCTGATCGGACGGGTCGAACGGCTGCGCCGGGACGCCGATCTCGCGAGGGAGCGTCGTATCGCGGCCCGTGGCGAGCTGTCGCGCCGTCACCAGCTCCGTCACGACGCGGCGAAGCGCGAGGAGACTGCGGCGGCAGCCGTGGAGGTCGCCCGCCAGGCCGGCGGTGTCCTGCGTACGGCCGAGAACGAGCTCGACCAGCGGACCGCGGCGTTGCGCACGGCCCGGGAGGACCTGGCGAACCGCCGCGCGACCGTACGCCGGTTCGAAGTGGACCTGGCCCGGCTACGCGACCGGGCCGACCTCGCAGCTCTGGAAGGGCGGTTGGCCGAGGTCGAGGCGGCCCGCGCCGACGAGCGTCGGCTGGCCTCCCAGCTGGCCCAGGCCACGATCGACGACGGCGTCCTCGAAGCGGCCGAGGCCGCGCATCGCGACGTTCTCACCGCCCGGGCGGCCCTGCACGCGGGCTCGCCGAAGCTCGTCGTGGAGCGGCTGGGCGCCGGCGAGGTCGAGGTCGGGGGCGACCCGTTCACCGATCCGACGGTCGACGTCGTCGTCGAGCGAGACACGACGGTCGCGGTGCGCGGCATCGTGGAGGTGACGGTACGGCCCGGGGCTGGTGCCGCCGAGCTGGCCGCCGCGTGCGCCGACGCCGAACATCACGAGCGGGACCTGCTCGCCGATCTCGGTGTGTCCGACATCACCGACGTCCGCCGGGCGGCACGCGCCCGTGCGGAGTCTGCACAGGCCCTGGCCGCGGCCCGCGACGCGTTGGCCCGCCGGCTCGACGGTGCATCGGCCGACGACCTGATCGCGGACCGCGACCTGCTCCGCGCGCGGTTGGACGCCGCGGTGGCGGGCCAGGACGACGGTGGGGCCGCGCCCGACGCGGACGGGTCGGCGGCGGAGTCCTCCGACGAGCTGCGTGCCGCTCTGGTCAGGGCACAGGAGGCTGAGGCGGCAGGCGCCCGGGACCTCGCCGAGGTGGAGGAGCGCGAGGCGCAGGCCCGCAAGCAGTACGAAACGGCGAGTGGCGAGGCGACCGCCGCCCGGGTCCGCGCCGAACAGGAGCTGGAACGTCGCGACGATCTCCACGCGGCGGTAGCGGCCGCCCGCGAGACGGCTTCCGACGACGACCTGAGTGCGGCGGTAGCGGAGGTCGAGTCGGAGTTCGCCGTCCTCGCCGGCCAGCTCGCCCAGGCTGAGGACGCGCTGGCCGCGAGCGGCGTCGACCGGCTGGAGGAGCGCCTGGTCGAGGCGGCCGCCCTACGTGGGCAGCTCGCCAGCCAGGTCGACGATCTCGCCGGCCAACTGCGGCGGGTCGAGGGTCGGCTCGAGATGGCAGGTGTCCAAGGGCTGGCGTCCGCAGTCGAGCGCGCGCACGCCGAACTCGCCCACGCCGAGACCCGCGCCGAGGCCGTCGAACGCCGTGCGTTGGCGGCCCGTCGACTCCGCGAGACGCTCGTGCGGCACCGTACCGAAGCCCGCCGGCGTTACTCCGCCCCACTGCGCGAGCGGATCGAGACTCTGGGCCGGGTCGTCTACGGCCCGTCGTTCGGGATCGCGCTGGGCGATGACCTCGAGGTGCGGACCCGGACCCGTGACGGGGTGACCGTGCCCGTGTCGTCGTTGTCGACCGGCGCACGGGAGCAGCTCGCGACCGTCGTACGCCTGGCGATCGCCGGGCTCACCGCCACGGACGGGAGCGGCGTCCCCGTCGTGCTCGACGACGCGCTCGGCTGGTCGGACCCGACCCGGCTCGAGGCGATGGGGTCGCTGCTGGCCAGGGCGGGGGAGAGCAACCAGGTCATCCTTCTCACCTGCGTACCCGATCGCTACGCCGGAACGGTCGCCGGCGCCCGCATCGTCCGGGTGGACGACACCTGAGCGGGAGTCGCGTGGCAGGCTTCCGCCCCATGAGTGAGGACGCGGTCGAGGCACCGGGCGGCCGAACCTCGGGCACACCGGCACCGCCCGAAGTTCGGCTGGTCGCGGTCAGGGAGGGCCACAAGCCGGTCCTCGACAGGTTGCTGCAGCTGTACCTCTACGACTTCTCCGAGATCCGGACGTTGGAGCTGACTCCGCACGGCACGTACCCGTACCGCTATCTCGACCACTACTTCGTCGAGGCCGGGCGGCATGCGTCGTTCATCGTGGCAGGCGACCGGATCGCGGGCTTCACCCTGATGCGGCGACTGGACGACGGGACCAACCAGGTGGCGGAGTTCTTCGTCCTGAGGGCGCATCGCCGGCACGGTGTCGGCCGGGCGGCCGCCCGCGCACTGCTCCGGCGGTTCCCCGGCCGATGGTGCCTGGAGTTCGACCAGGCGAACGCCGCGGCCGGTCAGTTCTGGCCCGCGGTGGTGGCCGAGGTGGCGGACGGTCCGATGGGTAGCCGCGATCTCGGACCACCCGAGGTGGACCATCCCTGCACTCAACTCACCTTCACGACCTCTGACGGGGCGATCTCAGCGGACGGCTAGACCGGCCGGGTCCCGCCTTCGCCACCGGCCTCACGGCGGTCATCGGCATCGGCGGGCAGGCCGGTCGTGCGTTCGGGATGGCTGTAGACCACGAAGCGCTCGCCGCGCAGGAATCCCACCACGGTCATCTCGAAGCGTTCGGCCAGGTCGACGGCAAGGCTGGACGGTGCGCCGACGGCGGCGACGAACGGTAGCCCGGCCGCGAGGGCCTTCTGGCAGATCTCGTATCCCGCTCGTCCGCTGACGACGAGCAGCTGGCCAGACAGCGGGAGGAGATCCTGCAGAAACGCCCAGCCAACCACCTTGTCGACCGCGTTGTGGCGGCCGATGTCCTCGCGGGCGCAGAGAAGCTCGCCATCGGGCGAGAAGAGGCCCGCCGCATGGAGTCCGCCGGTCCGGCTGAAGACATCCTGCGCCGCACGGAGCCGATCCGGCAGGGCACACAGCGTCGACGCCTCGACCACGGGTCCCGCAAGGACAGGTTGACAGCCGCGGATCTCCAGCTCGGCAAGGCTTTCCTTGCCGCACACCCCGCATGCGGCCGTGGCGGCGCCGTACCTCGCCGACGGCGGTTCGGCCGGCGCCCGTGCGAGGTCCACCGTCACGACGTTGTACAGCTGCTCGGCGGTGAGGCTGGCATCGGTGCAGTACGCGAGCCGGACCACATCGTCGGCCCTGGTGACGAGACCTTCCGAGCGGAGGAACCCGGCCGCGAGCTCGAAGTCGGCGCCGGGCGTCCGCATGGTCACGACGATCGGCCGGGGTGGGGCACCCGGCCAGGCGACCCGGATCTCCAGGGGTTCCTCGGTGGCGAGCCGGTCGTCGCGGTCACGGGTCGAGCCGCCGTCGAGGTCGCGCACGCGGACCCGCACCGTGCTGCCGGGCCGTCGCCTGGACGCGTCCCTGCCCTCCTCCTGCATGACCCCATCCTCCCTTCCCCGCGGGGAAAAATCAGGTGCCGAACGTAGGACCGCGGTCCTAGCATCACGCCCATGGAGATGTGGGGGACCTAGCGCCTCTGCCTGACTGTCGGCCTGCCGGTTCCTCGACGACGAAGGATCACGCGGGCCAGGTTCGTCGTGCTGGCCCTCAGGCGTCCAGCTGTGTCCCCGTCTCCCCGCGGCCGCGCGGATCTTGGCGCGCCGCCGCCCCACGTCCGGAGTACGACGATGACGCTGCAACGCGTCGGTCTCCACCATCCCCAGGTGCGCCTCACCCTGGCGACAGCGAAGAACTCCACCGCCGCCCCGCCTCGCTCCATCGTCGTGGAGGGAGCCTGGGCGCACGAGATGTTGCTCGCCTCCGGTACGAAGGCCGACACATTCCTGTGGTGCCCCGGCGCCACGCGGACCACCCGGGCCCGCGTCTGCGCCGACCGGATGTGCGCGACGGCCAGCACTGCGTACGAGATCTCGGAGAAGGTCCTCGCCCGCCTGAGCGACCGCGAGAAGCCGGACGGCCTGGTGTCACTCGCGCAGCTCCCGCACTGGGACGCCGGGACCTGGGAGTTCGGCGAGTCCGCACTCGTCCTGGTGGCTGACGGCATCGAGTACGCGGGGAACCTGGGCACCCTGATCCGTACGGCCGACGCGTGCCGGGCCGACTGCCTTGTCCTGGTGAACCGCCGCGTCCGGCTCACGCACCGGCGGGTGTTCGGAGCGAGTCGCGGGACGGTTCTGTCGATGCCGGTCCTGGAGTTCGCCGACGGATGGGAGGTGGCGGAATGGCTCGGCCGGCAGGGTTTCGAGATCATCCTTGCCGACCCGCGCGCGGCCCGGACCTATCGCGACTGCGGGTATCGAACCCCGCGGACGGCCGTGGTCGTGGGGTCGGAGGGTCGGGGCCCGTCCCACGAGTGGTCGGAGCCGAACGTCACCGCGGTGTCGATTCCGATGCTCGGCGCCGCTGACTCGCTCAATGTCGCCGCATCCGCGGCGATCCTGCTCTTCGAGGCGCGTGCCCGCCGAGCTGGCTGGTGACGTCCGCCACGTCCGTTCACGTCAGCCGCAGGCTGGACCGCACTGCCGGCGTAGGAGCAAGTCGATGATGATCCCTTCCACCTCGCCGGCGTTCTTGGCGCGGTGGGCCCTGCCGTTCGTCACCTCGGCGATCTGGTCGAGTGCGGCGAGGTCGGCCTGCGCTCCGATGCCGACCAGGGTGAGGGCGACCGGCCGGTCAGGGTCTGCCTCGGCGTCCAGGGTGCTGAGCAGCTGCGTGATCGTCATGCCGGTGGCCGCTTCGTTCCGGCAGGCCTCGGTCTCTGCCGAGGCACCCGGGCAGGCGTCGGTGAGGAGTACGAGAGAGTTGACGCGGGTCGGGTCGTAGCCGGCCTGGACGGTCCGGTAGGCGGCGAGGACCGTGTCGTAGAGCGCGCCGCTCCCTCCGGTCTGTCCAGGCAACGCGTCGAGGTCGGCGTTGAGGTCGGCGCGGTGCTGCGGGGTGAGCGGTTCGGTGGGCGACAGCTGGAGGTAGGGCCGGGCACCGTCGCGGTTCTCGGAGAACTGCCACAGGCCGACTGCCGCGGTGTTCGGCAGGTAGGTGAACGCCGTCTTGGCGGCATCGCGGGCCAGCTCGATCCGGGTGCGCTCGCCAGCCTCGACCACCATCGAGTGGGACACGTCGACCACGGTGAGGAGGCGCGACTCGAGGCTCATGGCGGCCCAGCTTCTGAGCACCTCGTCGGCGTCGTCCAGGGTGCTGGGCGGCAGGACGGTGACCTCGCCCGCGGCGTCGGCGTCTGGGGGAGGTGCCTGGTCGCGGTAGTCGCGGAAGCCGGCCTTGCGGAACTCCGCCCGGCCGCTCCTGGCGTCGGCGTACCGCATCAGGGTGGCGCCGGCCTCGATCAACCGCGCACCGTTCCGTTTCTCGTGCAGGACGGCCACCAGGGGATAGTCCAGGTGGACGGTTCCACCAGCGGGTACGACCGGGACGATGTCGGCCTTCGGGTTCTGGCGCCGCACATTGAGTACCTGCTGCTCGGTGGCGGGGACCCCACGGATCAGGCCGTAACCGGTGGCACGGTCGAGCTCGACGTCGAGATCGTCGACGCGTTCCTTGGTCAGCGCGAGGATGCTGGTGCCGAGGTTGGTCCGGGCCGTCGCTGGCTCGTCGGTGAACGATCGCCGGAGGGCGAGCAGGGCGCTGAGCGCGACCCCTGACTCCTCCGCGTCGCCGAGGGCCATCCGGCCGGCGGTCGCCAGGGTGGCCCAGCTCCCCGCGTCGTCCTGCAGGTCGTCGGCCTGGGTCTGGCTGGTGGCGAGGACCAGCGGTGACGTGGCGACGGACGGGCTGAGGGAGAGCAGCCGGTCCTTCGGGATGCCGGTGCGCGCCACCCATTCCCAGGTGTCGGGAATCCACAGGTCAGGCGTCTTCGTCGCGCTGTCCCCGGAGAGTCGGGCGTAGACGTCGCGCGAGGCCGCGGGGGTCACGGAGTAGGTCACGCAGGCGCCGTCCACCGGAACCCGGTCGTTCTCGACCCGCATGGCGATCCGCTTCAACGGTCCCGCGATCTCCGGCGGCGCGGCGAGGTGAACTCGGAGAGTGCCACTGCAGGGATCAGGGTGGCCGATCGTGGCGATCCGGAGCTCCCGCACGACGACGAACGCAGCGATGGGGATCAGGAGGGCGAGCACCACCACGAGGACGAGGAGGCCACGGCTTCGGCGCGGCTGGCTCGCGGCGGCATGGCGTCCGGGCATGAATCACCCCTCCCACCCCAGCTCCCAGCGGAGACTACCTGAAATACGCTCCCCCTGGTCAGGTGTCCGCTGGTCACGTGTCCGCGCTGTCCAGGTGCCCGCCGTGGAAGTGGGCGCGGTCGCGGAGATCACCGTCGAAGGGAAGCGCCCGTGATGCTGATGCGTGCCGCCCAAGGGTTCGCCGCCCTCCGCGCGCGGGCCGATCTGGTGCTCCTCGGACCAGCGTTCGTGGCCGCCATCGCCTACGTCGATCCGGGCAACGTCGCCACGAACGTGACCGCGGGAGCCGAGCACGGCTACCTGTTGGTGTGGGTGATCGTCGCGGCCAACCTGATGGCCGGTCTCGTGCAGTACCTCTCGGCCAAGCTCGGGCTCGTCACCGGAAAGTCACTGCCGGAAGCCGTGCGTGACCAGATGCCTCGACCGGTACGCCTGGGCTACTGGCTGCAGGCTGAGGCGGTGGCGATCGCGACGGACCTCGCGGAGGTCATCGGTGGTGCGGTGGCGCTCCGACTGCTGTTCGACCTGCCGCTCGTGATGGGTGGGCTGATCACCGGGTGCGTGTCGATGTTGCTGCTCGCCGTCCAGGACCGCCGTGGTCAGGCGCCGTTCGAACGGGTCGTCGTCGGGCTGTTGCTGGTGATCGCGGTCGGGTTCTTCGCCAGCCTGGTCGTGGCGCCCCCGTCGGCGAGCGGTGCGGTGTCGGGCCTCGTCCCGCGGTTCGACGGTACGGACAGTGTCCTGCTCGCGGCCGCGATGCTCGGCGCGACGGTGATGCCGCACGCGATCTACCTCCACTCGGCTCTGGCGCGCGACCGGCACGGCCGGCCGACCGGCGACCGGAAACGCCCCATCCTCGTCGCCACACGGGTCGACGTGGGGCTGGCGATGCTGCTGGCTGGGAGCGTCAACCTCGCCATGCTCCTCGGCGCGGCCAGTGCACTCGGCGGCATGGCCGGTGTCGACACCCTGGAAGGAGCACACGCCGGGCTCGGCCAGGTGCTGGGCCCCACCGTGGCGATGTTCTTCGCGGTCGGGCTGCTCGCGTCCGGCCTGGCGTCGACGTCGGTCGGGTGCTACGCCGGTGCCGTGATCATGCAGGGGCTGCTGCGGATCCGGATTCCGCTCCTGGTGCGCCGCCTCGTGACACTGGTGCCGGCGCTCGGCCTGCTGGCGGCGGGTGTCGAGCCGACGTGGGCGCTGGTCCTGTCCCAGGTGGTCCTGTCGTTCGGTGTGCCGTTCGCGCTGGTCCCGCTCGTCGTGTTGACGGCGAGGCGGAAGGTGATGGGCCTTGATGTCAATGGCAGGTTGACAACAGTCCTCGCCAGCGGCGCGACCGCCGCCATCGTGCTCCTGAACGCCGTACTGATCGGCCTGGTGCTGACCGGGACGTCCTGAGTTCGACGTCCTGCGCACACCTCCGGCGCCCGATCTCCTGTCCTGCGTCCCGCGCCGACCGCGTCGCGGCTGATCCCACCTGCTTCGGACGGCCGGAAGCGGCGCGTGATGTTGACGGTCCGGTGCGTGCACACGAGGCTGAGTCGAACTTCTGAAGGATGGTTTAAGAAGTGGCCGACCTCCATGTCCGCAAGCGGAACCGCGCTCTGGTACTCGGGACCCTGCGTACCGGTGCGCCGCTGTCGAAGGCGGAGATCGGCCGCCGGCTGGGGCTGAGTGTGCCGACCATCACGGAGATCCTCGGTGAGTTCGAGGCCGACGGGGTGGTCACGGCCGTCGGCCAAGGTCCTTCGTCCGGCGGGCGGCGGCCGATGCTGTACGGACTCCGTACGCACGCTCTACGGGCGGTCGGCGTGAGCGTCGACCCGGACCGAATCACGGCGGTCGTCTCAGACCTGTCGGGGGAGATCTCGACCGAGGCGGCACGCGCCATCGACCTCGCCGACGGCGACCGGGCATTCGTCGACGCTCTGGCAAGCGTCGTCGACCACGTGCTCACAGCCGACGCCACTGAACGCCTGGCCGGCATCGGGATCGCCGTGCCCACGATGATGCGCCGCTCACAGAAGGGGCGCTTCACGCCGCTCGGCCATCCGCACTGGAAGGACGTCGACCTCCTCGCGGTCCTCGGCGAGCGGTACGGGCTGCCGATCGTGACGGAGAACCGTGCCCACGCCGTCGGGGTCGGGGAGTATCTCTTCGGCGCCGGCCGGGGAACTCCCGACCTGCTCTGCCTGATGCTCGGGTCCGGCCTCGGCGCTGCCATCCTCGCGGGCGGTGAGCTGTTCACCGGCGGCGACGGGGGTGCCGGGGCACTCGGGCGGTTGCTGCTCGAGGCTCCGGGCCGTGGCGATGCACGGTCCGCGCCCACGGTCGGGGGGCGGGTCGGTGCGGACGGCATCGCGGGTACGGCGGCCGACCGCCTCCGTGCGACCGGCCGGGAAACGCATCGGGGTGTCCCGGTCACAGAACTCGACATCGACCACGTGATCGACGCGGCGGTCGACGGAGACGCCCTCATGACCGAGGTCCTCGCCGACGTGGGACGCATCCTCGGAGCGGTCGTCGCGACCACGCTCTGTGTCACCGACTCGGACCTGGTGCTGCTCTGCGGGCAGACAATGCGGGCGGGACCGCTCATCGTCCAGCCGCTACGCGACGCGTTGGAGAGCTGGTATCCCTTCGCGCTTCCGCGGCTTCGCGTCGGCCAACTGGGCGTTCATGCCGGTCCACTCGGCGCGGCCGCGCTCGTCCTCACCAACCTCGTCCGCGAGGAGCCCCTTCCCGGTCGGGAGGCGAACCGCTGATGGCGAGAAGCCCGAACGTGTTGTTCCTGATGACTGACGAGCACCGGTACGACGTGGCCGGGTACGCCGGCAACCTGGTCGTCCGCACGCCGAATCTCGACCGGCTCGCAGCGGGAGGCATGGTGTTCGACAACGCCTACACGCCGGCGCCCATCTGCGTACCAGGCCGGCAGAGCCTGATGGCGGGGCAGTTGCCACGTACGACGGGCTGCCTGCGGTTCGGCCAGGACCTGCCGCCGGGTCATCCGACGTTCGCGCGGACGTTCGCGCGGCACGGATACGCGGCCGTGTGCGCCGGCAAACTGCACCATCAGGGCACCGACCAGATGCAGGGCTGGACGCATCGGATCGGT
Source organism: Actinopolymorpha sp. B17G11 (assembly GCF_040196095.1). NCBI lineage: Bacteria > Bacillati > Actinomycetota > Actinomycetes > Propionibacteriales > Actinopolymorphaceae > Actinopolymorpha > Actinopolymorpha sp. B17G11. Next base: position 116,510 of record NZ_JBEFTW010000015.1, on the reverse strand, counting down.
GCCGACACGGTGCTGGCGCCGGAGTTCGTGAGGGATCCCGCACCGGAGTTCGCTTCCCGTGCGTACACCCTCAAGGGGTTGAAGTGGTCGGACGCCAAGGAGGTCAGACGGGCGGGGATCGGGCGCAGCCCGTGGACGGCCAAGGACGACCTGGCCCTGAGCGGTGCGCTGGACTTCATCGAGGAGTACTTCTGCGACCCCTACTACGACCGTTCGACTCCGGATCGGCCGCTGCTGTTGAAGGTCAGCCTCAACCAGCCGCACTATCCCTACCTGGCTCCGAAGGATCTCTTCACCTACTACCTCAATCGGGTCGAGCCGTTCCTCGACGAGGCGGTGTCACCGCATCCGTTCCTGTCGACCCGCCAGGTGTGTCCCGGCGTCGACGCGACAGACGTCGAGATCCGGCGGGCGACGGCGGCGTACTACGCGATGGTGGAGAAGGCCGACGCGATGTTCGGCCAGGTGCTCCGAGCACTCGACCACGTGGGCCAGTCCCTCGACGACTGGATCGTCGTCTACACGACCGACCACGGGGAGATGCTCGGCCAGCACGGCGTGTGGGAGAAGCAGAAGTTCTACGAGGCGAGCGCCAGGGTTCCGTTGGTGGTCCGTTGGCCGGCGGCGTTCGGGCCCGGCCGGGTCGATGTGAACGTCAACCTGTGCGATGTGTTCGCCACCTTGTGCGCGCTGGCCGGGCTTGAACCGCCGCAAGGGCTCGACAGCCGAAGCCTTGTGCCACTCCTGCACGGCGACACGACCGGATGGCGCGACGAGTCCGTCTCCCACTTCGGACAGACGAACCTGATGATCAAGCGTGGTGACCTGAAGTACCAGTACTACGGGGAGAGCATGCCCGAGGTGTTGTTCGACCTCGATCGTGATCCGACGGAGACGAAGGACTTCGTGGCCGACCCGGCGTACGCGTCGGCGATGGAAACCTTCCGGGCACGACGGTCGGCGCTCGGCTACGGCCCTGACGCCGATCCCCACTACCGCAACGCGGGCTACGAGGAGTAGGCATGGCGACGCCCGGCACTCGCCGATCGCCCGCCGGCGAAGCCGCTGGTCGTCGACCCGGCCGACGGCGCGAGCTCCATCGAGCAGGGTAGGTCCGCGCCCCACCCCGACCACGACATTGGCGACGACAGTCACGGAGTTCGAACCATGCCGGACCTTTCCCGTCGAACGATTCTCAAATCTGGCGCCACGGCAGCGGCGGCCGGCTACCTCTGCGTCGGCAACGCCGGTACGGCGGTGGCAGCACCAGCGTTAGCGCCAGCCGTAGGTGCGCCTGGCCGCCCACCCGACGAGGACGGCCACGAGCTGTGGCTGCGCTATCGCCGGGTCGCCCATGCCGGGCGCCTGGACGAGTACCGCCGCGCCATCGAGGGGATCGCGCCGGAGGGTTCGGGGGAGCTGCTGGCCTCCGCCGTCGCAGAGCTGCGGCGCGGCTTCGGCGGGCTGCTCGACCGGGACGTTCCGCTGGTCGATCCGGACGGCGGCGCTGTCGTCCTCGGTACGTACGACGAGTCGCCGGCGGTCCGCGCCCACGTCAGCCGGAACGAGATGGACGCGCTCGGCGACGAGGGTTACGTCATCCGGACGACCGGGCGTTCCGGGATCGTGATCGGTGCCTCGCACCAGCGTGGTGTGCTCTACGGTGCGTTCCACCTGCTCCGGCTGCTGCAGACATACCAGCGGCTCGACACACTCGATGTGCGGGAGCGGCCGGCCAATCCGCTTCGGATACTGAACCACTGGGACGACCTGGACCGCAACGTCGAACGCGGCTACGCCGGCCTGTCGATCTTCCGTTGGGACGCGCTGCCCGAGCTCGACCCGCGCTACAGCGACTACGCACGGATCCTCGCCTCCGTCGGCCTCAACGCGACGGTCGTCAACAGCGTCAACGCGAACGCACAGTTCCTCGCCTCCGAACGCCTGCCCGGTCTCGCCGCGCTGGCAGGCGTGCTACGGGCCTGGGGTGTGCGGATGTTCGTCTCCGCCAACTACGCAAGCCCGATCGTGCTGACCGCCGGGGGCGCGGATCCGATCACGACCGCCGACCCGTTCGACGCGCGGGTCCAGCAGTGGTGGCAGGACAAGATCGCCGAGATCTACGACCTGATCCCCGACTTCGGCGGCTTCCTGGTGAAGGCCAACTCCGAGGGTCAGCCCGGTCCGCTGGACTACGGGCGTACCCACGCCGAAGGCGCCAACATGCTGGCCGACCGGCTCCGCCCGTACGACGGTCTGCTCGTGTGGCGGAGCTTCGTCCACGAAGGCTTCTCCGACTGGGCGGAGTACCAGTACGAGACCTTCGCCCCGCTCGACGGCGACTTCGCCGACAACGCGGTCGTGCAGACGAAGAACGGCCCGATCGACTTCCAGGTCCGCGAACCGGTCCACCCGTTGTTCGGGGCGATGCCGCGGACCAACCAGGCGATCGAGCTGCAGATCACCCAGGAGTACACCGGCCACGAGGTCCATCTCTGCTACCTGGTGCCGCAGTGGAAGGAGGTCCTCGACTTCGACACGCTCGCCCAGGGGGAGGGCACCACCGTCAAGGCCATCGTCGGCGGAGCCGCCTACGGGCAGTCGAACGTCGGTCTCATCGGGGTGGTCAACTTCGGCGACGACCGCGACTGGACCGGGTACCAGTTGGGCGCGGCGAACACCCATGGCTTCGCCCGGCTGGCGTGGAACCCCGACCTGTCCGCCGAGAAGATCGTGACCGAGTGGATCCGGATGACGTTCACCCCTGCTGCGCCCTTCGTCGAGAAGCTGCGCCGGGTCATGCTCGACTCCTGGCGTACGTACGAGGCCTACACGTCCCCGCTGGGCATGGGATATCTGACGTTCCCCACCGGGTCACACTTCGACCCGGATCCCCGGTCGACGCTGAACCAGTCCCACCACACGACAACCGAGGGCACGGGCTTCGACCGGAGCGTGGCGACGGGTTCCGGATTCGCCGGGTTGTACGCGGCGCACTGGTCCGAGCGCTACGAGTCACTGGAGACGGTCCCGGACGACCTGCTGCTCTTCCTGCACTGGGTGCCCTACACCCACCGACTCCACTCGGGTACGACGGTCATCCAGCACATCTACGACAGTCACTTCGCCGGCTACCAACGGGTCCTGCAGATGCGCGAGACCTGGCGCGGGCTCGCGGGACAGGTCGACGCCCGTCGCCATGCCGACATCCTGGCGACCTTCGACGACCACGTGTTCCATGCGCGACGGTGGCGGGACGCGATCGTCGCGTACTTCTTCGGCTACTCCCGGACGCTGGACGAGCGGCGAGGCTGGCTGGCGTACGAAGCCACTGGCGGCGCCCCACTCCTGCTCGGTGGCTGGCCGAACCGGCTCGCGTTGAGCGTGACCAACGGAACCGTCGCGACGCACGCCGTCACCGCGCGGGTGGACGTCCCGAGCGGCGGATGGACATCTGGCACCGTCTCGGCGGAGCTCGCGGCCGCCGCAACGGTGGAGATGAGGGCCCCGGTGCAGCCGCCGCTGGTGGCCGACCAGGTCCCGCTCGGGCTCACGGTGACGCCCGACGTCGAGCTGCTCGGCAACGCCGGTCAGCCGGCGGTCGTGGTGCCGGCCGGCCGCCGGTGCCACGTGGCCCTCGACGCGGGCTCCGGGTCGAGCCCGCTCGTCCCCGGCTACCAACGTCTGACACCACAGACGTCATGGGACCCCACGCGGGCGTACGGATGGGTCGGCAGGAGCCCGCAGGAGCGTGACCGGGGCGGGGCATGGGACGCCGCACGCCGGGACTTCTGCGGTGACACGGCTCCAGCGACACTGCGGCTGGCGATCCCGGCAGGCGTCCACGAGGTGTCGATCCTGGTCGGTGACGGAGGTCCCGACGTGTGGCCGACGTTCGTCGACGTCGACGGCGTACGCATCGCCGAGGGTGGCCGGATCCGCGGTGGCACCTTCGAATGGCTGCATGCCGACCTCGACGGTGGAGGGTCCGGGCGGGAGGTGGACCTCGCGTTCTCCAGCGTCCCCGGACGGTTCTGGCGGCTGTGCGCGCTGGTCATCATCGACCACGACTCGGTGGTGCCACCCGCGGTCGTGACCGATGTACGTGCGGACGGCGTGTGGTTCGGCGGCCGACCGAACGAGGTGACGGTGACGGTGGCGGGTACGACGCCGGACGCGCCGGCGGACGTCACCATCACCGTCGACGTTCCCGACGGCTGGTCGGTGGAGCCCGCGCCAGGCCAGGTGCCTCCCGGCGACGAACGGACCTTCGTCGCGGTCGTCACCCCGCCGTCGCCACCCGCACTCGCGACCGTCGCAGTCCGGATCGAGGGCGACGCCGAGGCGGAGAAGTGGCCCCTCGACGTCGTGAGCGTGCCTGCCGCCGACGAAGCCGTGCTCGCCCTCGACGCCGGGAGTCCGACGAGTCCCGTGCTCGACGGCTACACCCGGCTGTCACCTGCGGAGACCTGGGACGCCGGTCGGGGATTCGGCTGGGTCGGGGAGCCACCCGACTTCCGCGACCGCGCCCGGATGGACGTCCTTCGCCGCGACATCGTCCTGGGCCGGGACCAGGACTACGTGCTGCGGGTCGCGGTACCCGCCGGCCCGCACCGGGTCCACATCCTCACCGGAGACGCCTTCGCACCGTCCGGGACGACGACGGTCTACGAGGGCGACACCGAACTCGGGAGTTCCGGACCGGAGATCATCCCGCAGGCCGAGTTCCGGTGGTTCTCGTTCGTGCTGGACGGCGGGACGCCGGGACGTCTCGCCGATCTGCGCCTCGTCGGGTCGCTACGGGACGGCTACTGGCGGGTGGCAGCACTGGTCATGCAGGGGGAGTAGCACCAACCCATCACCACGTCGGCAAGGGAGATCGGCTCATGCACACTCGGCTTCGACGACTGCTGCTCGCGGTGTTCGCGGTGTTCGCACTCGTTGCTACGGGCACCACGCCACTGGTCGCCGCCCAGGCCGTTGACGCCCAGGCCGTTGACGCCCCGGGCGTGGACGCTCAGGGCGCGAACACACAGGGGAGGTTCACCAACCCACTGATGTCGAACTTCGCCGACGCGTTCTCCGATCCGGGAGTGATTCGCGGCAAGGACGGCTACTGGTACGCCTTCGCCACGGCGACCGTGATGACGCACGAGAACCAGGACGCGGGCGGTCCGCCGTACTACATGCCGATCGGCAGGACCGCCGATCTGGTGAACTGGGAGTACGTCGGGACGGTGTTCAGCGAGGAGAACCACCCGACGTGGAAGCCCTTCCCGGGAACGGGGTACTGGGCGCCGGACGTCCGCTACGTCGACGGTAGGTACTACCTGTACTACTCGCTCGCCGGCGGGGGGAACGCCGCCATCGGCCTCGCCACGGCGCCGACCCCGGCCGGGCCGTGGACCGACTCGGGTGGACCCGTCGTCGACTTCGTACCCGACGGCGAGATCATGGAGATCGACCCGGCGCTGTTCGTCGACACCGACGGGACGAAGTACCTCTACTACGGTTCGTTCCGGCGTGGCGGCATGCATGTGGTGCGGCTCTCCGCTGACGGCACGCGGGCCGTGGGGGAGTCGACCCAGGTGGTCGCCGGCGACCGTGGGGAGGCGCCCTGGGTCGTCAAGCGGGACGGCTACTACTACCTCTTCTACTCCGCGTACGGATGCTGCGCGGTCGACACCGGTGGCTACCCGGTCTTCGCCGGGCGTTCGATGTCGCCGACCGGTCCGTTCGTGGACGCCGAAGGTGTTTCGCTGACGGCCACCGCACCGGGCGGGACGATCGTCAACTCACCCAACGGCAACAGCCTGGTCGGTACCGGGCACAACGCGGTCGCCGTGGACAGGTCAGGACAGGACTGGTACTTCTCCAACGCCAACAGCCGGTTCGACGCATGGGGTGGACGCCCGACGGTGATGGACCGGCTCGACTGGATCGCTGGCTGGCCGACCGTCCGGGCCGGCGCATGGACGTCGGACATACCGCTGCCGGCGCCCGCGGGGACATGGGACGTGGGCGGTACCTTCGCCGACGGGTCGCTACGGGGGTGGCGGCAGAGCCCCGAAGAGGCGTGGCGCCTCGACGAGGACGCCGACTCCGGCGCCTTCGCTTCCGCCCGATCGCGCGGCCCGCAACCGGTGCTGCTGCGCAGCAAGGAGGCAGGTGCCGCCGACTACCGCGCCGAGGCGGATCTTCGGGTGAGAGGCGACGGTGCGGTCGGCCTGGTGGTCGGCTACCAGAACGCGGGCACCCACGCCACCGCCTGGCTCGACCCGGATCGGCGGGCGCTGGTCGTCGACGTCGTGGTGGACGGTGAGACCGTGCAGGCGGCGACCAGGCCTCTCCACGACGGCTTCGCCTTCGACGCGTGGCACGCGGTCACGGCGGAGGTGCGCGGTACGCGGGCGACGTTCGAGGTGAGTGCGGCGATGGAGGGCAGTCCGCTGGCGAGACTGCACCTGGACCTGCCCGACGAGCTCGCCGGGCAGGCACCGGTCGGCGTGGTGTCCCGCGGTGGCGGTGGGCAGGCCGACAACGTGGGGACCACCACGCTCTACGAACCGGTGACCGAGAAGGTGCCCGACCCCGAGGTCGGCACGCCCCTCCCGGAGTACGGCGACGAGTTCGACGGCACCACCCTCGGCCAGGGCTGGACGTGGGAGGGGGCGCCCAGCGGCGATCTGGCCGATGGTGCGTATGTCTGGGACACCCAGGACGCCGACTTCAGCCAGGACGACCACGCGTCGGTCCTCCTGCGGGAGGCACCGGAGGGCACGTACACCGTGGAGACGAAGCTCACCCTGCCACTCGGCACGGGTCCGCGGGGGTACGAACGGGCTGGGCTCGTCGCGTGGATCGACCGGGTCGACTCCGTGCACGTGGCTCCCACGTCGACGGGCGCGACCCGACAGGCGTTCCTGTGGGTGGGCCCGGACGCCAGTCCGTGGCCGGACGCGGTGCAGCTCGGCCCGTCAGCGGACACGCTCTGGCTCCGGCTGCGGCACACGACCCACCCTGGTACGGGTGAGCACCTGTTCCAGGCGGCGACCAGTCGCGACGGAACGCACTGGAACTGGGGCGCCATCTGGCCTCTCCCGGGCGACGCGGCGCCACCGCGGATCGGGCTCGTCTCGATGGGTGGCGAAGGAGCGACGGCCAGGTTCGACCACGTCCGCGTCTACGGTCCCTGAGACGAGATCGTCCGCGGTGGCGTCGCGGTCCGGCCGGCTGTGTTCCCCGCGGCTGACCCTATGACCGGTCGGCCGCGACGCCCTCGGCGTACATCTTGGCGATCACCGTTTCGATCGCCGGCTCCTGGATGGACAGGTCGGCCAGTGGGTACCGCTCGGCGATCGCGGACACGAGCGGTGCCGCGCTGGCGGCGGTGGGGAACGCGAGCCACTGCCGTGGTCCGTCCCTCCGGACGACCCGCGCGCCCGGGACCTCGATCGCGGGCAGGGGCTCGGCCAGGTCGACGACGAGGGTGCGTTCGCTGTCACCGAGCTGGTGCAGACCGTCGAGGTCGCCGTCGTACATGAGGGTGCCGTGGTCGATCACCATGACCCGGGTGCACAGCTGCTCGATGTCGGTGAGGTCGTGGGTGGTGAGCAGGACCGTGGTGCCCTGTTCGGCGTTCAGGTCGCGGAGGAACTCCCGGACTTTCGCCTTGCTCACGATGTCGAGTCCGATGGTTGGCTCGTCGAGGTAGAGCACCTCGGGGTCGTGGAGCAGGGCGGCCGCGATGTCGCCGCGCATGCGCTGGCCGAGGGAGAGCTGGCGGACCGGTACGTCGAGGAGTGGGCCCAGCTCGAGCAGGTCGACGAACCGGTCGAGGTTCTCGGCGTACCTCCCGTCCGGGATCTTGTAGATCCTGCGCAGCAGCCCGAAGCTGTCGCGCAGCGGGAGATCCCACCAGAGCGTGGTGCGCTGGCCGAAGACGACGCCGATCCGGCGGGCGAGGGAGAGGCGCTCCTTCGACGGCTCGATCCCGGCCACGCGCAGCGTGCCCGCGCTCGGCACGAGGATGCCGGTGAGCATCTTGATCGTCGTCGACTTCCCTGCGCCGTTGGGGCCGATGTAGCCGACCATCTCACCCCGGTCGACGGTGAAGGACAGGTCGGCGACGGCGTGCACCTCCGCCTTCGTACGACGGATCCGACCGACCCGCCGGCGTACGACGAAGGTCTTTCCCACCCCGGACAACTCGATCAGCGCGCCAGGCCCGGCGGGCTGTGAAGGTACGGACGGCGACATGTCAGCTCCCTGTACTGCGATAGCTACGGATTCCCGCGCGCCAGGCGAGCGCGGCGACGAGGGCAATGGCGAGGGCTGCGACGGGCGAGCCGAACTGGAACGCCTTCGGCAGCCCGAGCGGGTCGGCGTGGCCGAGGATGTGCAGGGCCGGCATCCAGTTGACGAACGCCAGCGGGATCACGAACGTCGCCGCCCTGACCAGCTCCTTGGCGAAGATCGTCGGCGGATACTGCGTGAGGAACGTCCCGCCGTAGGTGAACGCGTTGGTGACCTCCGCCGCATCGCTCGCCGCGAACTGGAACGAGGCGCCGAGCACGAAGATCGCCCCGAAGATCACACTGCCGCTGACGAGCATCACCGGCATCAACAGCACCCGGTCCCAGGTCCAGTCGAGGTCGAGTGCGAACAGCGACCAGACGAGCACCACGGTCGCCTGCGTGATCCGGCCGAGTCGGCGCAGTGCGAACTCGTCGCCCGCCACCTGGATGAACGCCGGCACCGGTCGCACCAGCATCACGTCCAGCGATCCCATCCGGATCCGGCGTCCGAGCCGCTCGGTGCTGCCGATGAGCAGGTCGGCCACACCGAGCGCGAAGCTCGATGTCCCGTAGAGGAACGCCACCTCCGGCAGGGTGAAACCACCCAGTTCGCGGGTGTGGGCGAACATGATGAAGATGGCCACGAAGTCGAGCGCGGTGACCACGAATTGCCCGGCCGTCAGCATGAGAAACGATGCCCGGTAGACCATCGTCGACCGGATCCACATCGTGACGATCCAGCCGTACGCACGCAGCGCGTCAGCCACCCTGGACCACGACCTTTCGCGTGGCGAGCGAGGTCAGGAAGTAGCCGGCCACCCACAGCACCAGGGCCCACGCCGCCTGGAAACCGAACACCGGCAGGAGGTCGAGGCCTTGGTAGGTGCCAAGGAAGACGTCCGCGGGGATCTGTAGCGCCGAGGACCAGGGCAGGATACGGGCGAGGTCGCCGAACCAGCCGGGAAAGATGTTCAGCGGGAGGAGCATGCCGGAGAAGAACATCGCCAGCACTCCGGCGACCTGGTGCACCCCGCGGGAGTCGAGGAGCCAGAAGCCGGTGAGGGCGAAGAGGTAGTTGATCGAGAAGCACACGATCGCGCCGAGGAGGACGGCCAGGAGGAAGGCGAGCCAGGTCAGTGGATCGCGGGGGAGGGTGAGGGTGAAGACGAGCGCGCCGATGAAGGTGGGCGGGACGCCACGGGCGAGCAGGTGGAACGCCGCCCTGCCGAGATCGCCGGCGAGCCACCAGGCCTGGAAGCTGACCGGCCGGGTGAGGTCGACGGCGATGTCGCCGGTACGGATGCGCTCGGCGAGCTCGTCGCGGAACCCGCCGCCCCAGAGGCCACCGATCATGCCGAGCGACTGGCCGAGCCAGACGTAGGTGACCGCGTCACTCACGTCGTAGCCGCCGAGCCCGGGCCGGGCCTCCCACAGGGCGATGTAGGTGAACGCCATGATGAATCCGAAAACGGTGTTGGTGAAGACACCGGCGACAGTGGCCGCGCGGTAGGTCGCGAAGCGACGGAAGGTACGCAGCGCGATGGCCGCATAGACCCTCATCGGGGTTCGGGCTCCCTTCGTGGAAAGGCATCCGGGCATCAGTGGTCGGGCATCAGTGGTCGGGCATCGGTCGTCGGGCATCGGTCGTCGGGCATCGGTCGTCGGGCATCGGTCGTCGGGCATCGGTCGTCGGGCATCAGTCGTCGGCATCAGTGGTCGGGCTTTGGGCACCGGGCATTCGGGTTCGGGCAGGGGGAATCGCCCGGCCATGTGGTCATTGGCCGGGTGCGAGTCGGGTGCTTGGCGCCGAAGGGTGCAGGCGAGCCGAGCACGCCGAATGTCCCCCGAGCCAACGCGGACCGGGGGTTCGTCAGGTGGAGAATTCTGGGCTGTGGCCCTGCTGTCGCTCGTCAGGGCATTTGTCAGGACCGGTCAGCTTATCGGCTGTCCGGCCGCGATGGGAAGGCCCCTGTCCGCGGGTCTTCCCCTCGATGGACTTCGGCCAGGTGGTGCGTGATAGGCAGGTGGGGTTCGATCGCTGCCCACCTACGAGGACCGTCGACATGCCGCGACTGCTGACCGCCTACCGCGTGATGGCCTACGTCACCGGGATTGTTCTGATCGCTCTGCTGTTCGTCGCCGTCCCGCTTAACCACCTCGCGGACAATCCGGGACCGAGCGCGGTGATCGGGCCGCTGCACGGCTTCCTCTATGCGGTGTACGTGGTGGTCGTCCTGCTGCTCGGCTACGCGCGGCGGTGGTCTCTCTGGCGGACCCTCGTGGTGCTGGTCGCGGGGACCGTGCCGTTCGCCGCGTTCTTCGCCGAGCACCGGATCGTGATGGACGCACGTACGCAGGATGGCGGTGCTGGTGCACCCGACGCTGCCGACGAGACGGGACACGCCGGCGGACACGACACGGTCCCGGCAGCACATGACTGAGCGGCCCATGACTGAGCGGCCCATGACTGAGCGGCCCATGACTGAGCAGCCGACGATGGGACAGGCGGACGTCCTCGTACTCGCCCGGGAGCACGCCCGCGCACTCGTCGACGTCGACGGCGTCGTCGGCGTCATGGTGGGTGGGAGCCATGCGCGCGGGACCGCCGACGGGAGCTCCGACCTCGACCTCGGCGTCTACTACCGCGAACCGCTGGACCTCGACACCCTCCGCGCCCTCGCGAGCGAGACGGTCGGTCGGCCCACGGAGGTCGCCGGGCCCGGTGGTTGGGGTCCGTGGGTCAACGGTGGTGCCTGGCTCGACCTGCCGAGCGGCCGGGTGGACTGGATTCTGCGCGACCTCGACCGGGTGCACCGCGAGTGGGAGCGCGCGCAGCGAGGGGAGTTCGGGCTGCATCACCAGCCGGGGCACCCGTTCGGATTCGTCTCGACGACGTACGTGGGCGAGGTGGCGTTCGGCATCGTCGTCGCCGATCCCAGTGGCGAGCTGGAACGACTGAAAGCCGCCGCGGGACACTATCCGAGTCCGCTCCGCGTGGCATTCGCGAACTGGCTGTGGGAGGCCGGGTTCAGCCTCGACATCGCGCACAAACCGGCCGGCCGCGGCGACGCGGCGTACGTCGGAATGTGCCTTGCCCACGCGGTCGGCATCATGGCGCACGCTCTCCATGCCCACGACGGTCGGTGGGTCGTGAACGAGAAGGGCCTCGTCGACGGCGCCGGTCGGCTGCCCTCGGCACCGACCGACTTCGCGGAACGGGCGCACGGCCTGTGCGCCGGTGGCACGGACCCGGCGGATCTCCTTGCCCGGCTGGACTCCGCGGCCGTGCTGCTCGCGGACGTGCGGGCCGTTGCCGGCCAGCGGGCGGAAACGGGTCATGATCGCGACTAGCTTCCAGGCGGTGGTCCCGACCGTCGTCCCTGGAGGTCACCGTGGAGACTCCCGCATCCGATCCGCTCCTCAGCCACGCGCAGCTCTCCCGTCGGGGTGTGATCACGCTGGCCGGCGCCGGTGTCGCGCTCGGCGCGCTTGGTGACGACGCCGTGGCAGTGCCGGCTGACGCGGTTCCGGCTGATGCCGCGCAGGCGGCTCCCTCGTCTCTCGGCGCGTCCGAGGCGGCGGTTGTGCCTCGCCTGTTGAACGGTGCCCGGTACCCGATCGGCATGTGGTGGCCGCCGCATCCCTTCGCGACGAACGACGAGCGGTACGCCGAGATGGCCGAGGCGGGCTTCACGTTCGCAATCGGCGGCAACTACCTCAACGACCAGTGGATCACCCGCTGGGCCCTGGCCGCCGCCGAACGCGCCGGACTCGACTTCGTACCCGTCGATCCCGACCTCGGCACGCTGACGCACTCGTTCGACGCGGGGGTTCCGGACGACCGGCCCTTCGTGCTGAGTGACGAGGAGGTCGTGGAGGGTGTACGCCAGGCGCTGGGGCGGTATCCCGGTCAGGCGTTCGCCGGGATCAACCTCTACGACGAACCGTCACCACCGAAGTTCGCGACGCTGGCGAAGTACGTCGCCGCGGTCCAGGCGCTCGCCCCGGAGGCCCTTCCGTACATCAATCTCTTCCCGTCCAACGACATCGCCTACGTGCGCGGGTTCGTCGAGACTGTACGACCGCCGTTCGTGTCGTTCGACCGCTACCCGCTGCTGCTCGGCGGCGACGACCAGGGCTGGTGGGACAACCTGCAGATCGTGCGGACGGTCGGGCTCGAGGCCGGCATCCCGTACTGGGTGTTCATCCAGAGCATCAAGTACGCCAACCACCGGATGCCGACGGCGGCCGAGCTGTCGTGGCAGATCGGGATCGCGCTCGCCTACGGCTACAAGGGGATCCAGTACTTCACCTACTGGACGCCTGATCCGGCGCGGGGTGAGGCGTTCGAGCCGGCTCTCATCACGGTCGACGGGAAGCGCACGGACCTCTGGCATGCCGCGAAGAAGATCAACCCGATGCTGCAGGCGGCCGGTACGCGGATCCTGCCGCTGACGAGCCACGCCGTCAGCGTGACGGGTGTGGACGCACCGCCCGCCGGCCTTCCGGTGTTCGAGGCCGACGAATGGATCGTCGACGCGACCGGGGCCCCGGTCGTGATCGGCGCCTTCGCGGCAGCCGGTGACGCGTCGAGCCGGACGTTGATCATCGCCAACTACAGCCACGCGGGCGAGGCTCGGGCGACGCTGACGTTCGGGCAGGATGTGACCCGTGTCGAGTTCGAGGAGTCACCCGGCCAGCGGCCGCCCAGGGTCGTCGGCAACCCCGCCGACATCCGGCTCCCCGCGGGCGGCTTCACCGTCGTCACACTCACCAGGGGCTGAGGAGGAAGGTCCGGCGCAGGGCGAGCCTGCGCAGGACCGGCTGGAGCGCGCCTTCCGCCAGCTGCTCGTGGCGGATCACCGGGTCCGGGCTGCGCTGACCTACGGCTCGCGCCCGGCCGGGCTCGGCGACGCCTTCTCGGATGTGGAGTTCTGGGTCTTCCTCGACGATGCCGAGCTCGGCTCATGGTCGGTCATGGACTGGATCGGCCAGGTTGCGGAACCGGATCTCGTTGTACGCAACGAGTCCGGTGGCTGGGTCGCCGTGGTCGACCGGCACATCCGGGTGGAGCTGCACGTGTGGCCGGCGTCCGAGACCGAGGTCGTACGCAGCTGGCCGGGCAGGGGAGCGCCGGTCGAGGCGATGCTCGTCGTCGACCGGGACGGTCGGCTCGCGCCAGCACTGGCGGAGCTTCCCGTGCATGCTCCCGCGCCCTCCACGTCCCTCGAGGTCGCGGAGCTGTGCGGCAGATTCGCGAACTGGTGGCTCCTCGGCCGCAACGTCCTCGCGCGAGGAGAGTACGAACGCGCTGTCGACGCCCTCGCCCACATACGCCGGCACCTGCTGTGGATGGCGCGCCTGGCCGAAGGTGCGACCGATCGGTGGCTCACGCCGTCGAGGTTGGCGGAGCGGGACCTGTCGCGCGAGACGCTGGACGCCCTCCAAGGGATCGGCACAGGAACCGGGCGTGGCGACGACCTGGCTGACGCCTTCGTCGCGGCGTGGGAACTCGGCATCCGGCTGTGGAGTTCGCTGGCACAGAAGTGGGAGTTCCACCTTCCTCCGCTCGCGGAAGGCCGGTCCGCCCCGGACATCCCCACGTAGGTCGACGCCCGCGGGCGCCCCGGAGTGGGACGGCTGAACGGCGTCAGGTCACCAGGCGTCGACGCCGAGTAGCTTGCGGCCAAGTGGTCCGGCGGCGGCGAGTTGGCGCTCGTTGAAGCGCCCAGGTGCGGGAGCCTTGCCCGCGCCGTGCGGGTGGTCCTCCCGGGCGTACCGCATGAACTGCGCCACCCGCGCCACCGGCTGGCGGTTGTGCGACGCGCCGTGCGGCATCAGGTGGTGCAGCAGGGCGAAGTCGCCCGCCTCGCCAGTGACCTCCACGCTCTCCAGGTGGGTGATCCGCTTCCAGTCGTCGTGCAGGTGCCGGCCCTGTGGATGCGCGCGCGACTCCTCCTCGACGATCTTGTGGCCGCCGGGCACGATGTGGATGCCGCCGCCGTCGGGAAGAACGTCGGTGAAGTAGTAGCAGCCGCCGACCTGGACCTCCTCCAGCGTGAAGAGGAAGTTGTCGACGTCCTTCGGTACGGAGGCGTCGATGTGCAGCGTCTGGCTGCGTGGAGTGTCGCGGTGCATGTCATTGCGCATGGTGACGCCGAGCGAGCCGTCGAAGACCCGGAGCCGGTGGGACTCCAGAAGTTGCGCGGCCACGTGGTACAGGCGTTCGTTGGCCCAGAGCGGCAGGAGTTCGGGTGTGTCGTAGGTGTGGTCGCCGGGCGTCGCCATCGGCTTGATCCGCCCGTCGGCGGTGTGCCAGTGCTCGGGGATGTTCAGGTCGCGGGGGATCATGTCGAGGATGAGGTCGCGGTAGTACGCGGCCTCCTCCCTCGAGATGGCACCGCGGACCACCACGTAGCCCTGCTCCCAGAACTGTTCGATCTCGGTGTAGGTCAGGACCTTTGGTGTGTCGACCACGGCGGTCACGATGCACTCCTCGGCTGTTCCAGTGGGGCGGCGTCGGACCGCCGCACCTCAACGGTACGAAGGCGACCGGCATGGTGGCAGCGGGTTTGCCAGCATCGGCCAGCGCCACGGGCGCCACCAACGACGACCCCTCGCCCAACCGGCCGCGTCAGTAGCCGGCGGCCTTGTCGACGACGTGGGTCAGCGACTCGCCGTCGACGAAGCGGCGGAGGTTCGCGATGAAGATGTCCACCGCGCGCTGTCGCGTCTGTGGTGTGGTTGCTCCGTTGTGGGGCGTGATGATCGTGTGGGGCGCGGTCCAGAACGGGCTGTCGGCCGGCAGCGGCTCCTGCCCGTGTGCGTCGATGCCGGCGCCGGCGATCCAGCCGTTCTGCAGGGCGGCGAGAAGAGCGTCGTCGTCGGCGATACCGCCGCGGGAGAAGTTGACGTAGTAGGCGGTCGGCTTCATCGCCTGGAACTCCGCCTCGCCGAGCATTCCCCGCGTCTCCGGTGTGATCGGCGCGGTCAGGACGAGGAAGTCCACCCGGGGAAGGATCTTGTGCAGCTGGTCCGGCCCGTAGACCTCATCGACGTTCGGGGTGGGCTGCGGGTTGCGGCGGATACCCAACACCTGCATGTGGAACGCCTTCGCCTTCAGCGCGAGGTCGACACCGGAGTAGCCGAGGCCGAGGATGCCGACCGTGAGACCGTTGAGCTCACCGTGGGTGTGCCGTTCCCAGCGTTGTTCGTTCTGCGCGCGTACCCACCGCATCGCGTCGCGGTTGAGCATCAGCATGAGCATGATCGCGTGCTCGGCCAGGGGTACGGCGCCGTTGCCCTTCGAGCAGGTGACCGTCACCGGGCTCGCGACCATCTCGGGAAAGACCTGGTTGTTGGGTCCCGCGGCCCAGCTGTGCACCCACGCCAGGTGTGATGCCTTGGCGAGGTTGGTCGCGTCGACGTGGCCGGCCACCACATGCGCTGACCCGATCTTGTCCGCCAGTTCGTCGCCGGCGTACCGCTCGACGGTGGCCTCGGGGACGGCTGCGCAGATCTGGCCGAACTGGTCGTCGGTGACGCTGGTGACAAGCACGAGGGGGTCGCGCATGGATCACTCCACTCCACAGTCATGTCTGGGAAGACCTGCAGGTCAGGGAAAGACAGTCTGGCGGGAAAGCGCTTTACGCGCCCAGGATCTCACTGTTGGGCCCATCCGTGCGAACGGATGGCTGGCCGATTCCCGTCCTGTCGCGCGACGCGGAGACCGGATGAGCCGCGCGGCTGACCCGTCAATCCAGCCTGACGTGACCCAGGCGGCGACCTGATCCACCACGGTGGCCGGCTCACAGGCGTAGGAACTGAACGACGGCTCGATGTGGTCACGCAACCATGCGGCGAACCCCAGTTGCCGGGCGACGAAGTCCTCGTCGGTTCCCCGCCACGGCGGTCGCGCACGCAGGCGTTCGACGAGTACGTCGTCCGGGCAGTCGAGCAGGCAGGAGTGGATCGGTCCGACGAGCTGGCGGGTCGGCAGCGTCTCGAGCTGGTCAGGGGTGATCGTGCCGCACAGCACGGTCGAGCGGCCGTTCTGGGCGATCCCGTGCGCGATCTGCAGCCACGTGGCTCGCCAGGCATCCCAGCCGAGGGCGGCGATGTGCAGGGTGAGGTCGACGTCGAAGACCTCACAGCCGACGAGTTTTCGCGCCAGCGCCGGCACAATCGTCGTTTTTCCCGCACCGCTGGCGCCGATGACCACAAAGAGCGGACGGAGCGGCACCAGGCGTACCCATCCACAGCGGGGACATCGCAGTTGGGAGCCGTCGCCGCGTGGACGCAAGCCCGTTCCGGGCCCGCACTGCAGGCAGAACTCCACCTCGACTGGTTTCTCCGGCGTCGTCTGCATCGGTCGGGCACGCTACCCGCGACGCCCGTGAGGGCCAACAGGTTTCGGCTCCGAGCACTCAGCACCGGGCTGTCCGACCTACCGCATAGCATCGGCCGGGTGCTGACACCTGACTGTCCGATCGAGACCGACCGGCTCCTGCTACGGCCGTTCACCCCGGATGACCACGACGCCCTGTTCGACATCCAGCGTCGTGCCGACGTGGCCCGCTACCTGTACTGGGAGCCGCGCCGTGCGGAGGAGATGCCCGACGTCCTGGCAAAGCGGATCAGCCGGAGCTGCATCAGGTCCGAGGGCGACGGCCTCGCGCTTGCCGTCGTACGCCGTGACACCGGCGCACTGGTGGGCGACCTCCTGGTGTTCTGGGTGAGCCGCGAACACCGGCTGGGCGAGATCGGGTACGTCTTCCACCCCGACCATGGCGGGCAGGGATTCGCCACCGAGGCGGCGGAGGTCGCCCTACGGCTCGGCTTCGAGGGACTCGGCCTGCACCGGATGATCGGGCGCCTCGACGCCCGCAACGTCCGCTCCGCCCGGCTCCTCGAACGGCTCGGGATGCGACGCGAGGCGCACTTCGTGGAGAACGAGTACGTCAAGGGCGAATGGACCGACGAGGTTGTCTACGCGATGGTGGAGACGGAGTGGCGGGCCACCAGGGCACGTGACGACACTCGCGTCAGCCGCGCACCAACTCCTTGAACCGCCGGCCACGTTCGACGAAGTTGCCGAACATCCCGTAGCTCGCACAGGCCGGCGACAAGAGCACCGTGTCTCCTGGCCGGGCCACGCTGCGCGCTGCCGCCACGGCGTCGTCGAAGCTCGCCGCGCGGTGCAGCTCGAACCCGTCCGGCTCCCCCGGGGACTCCCGCATACGAACGGATTCGGCGACAGTTTCCCGCGGACGAAGGGACTCCGCGATCGCGTCGGCGGTCTGGCCGAACACGACGGCGGCGCGGCAGCGCTCCCGTACCCGACGTCCGAGGTCTGCGAAGGGCAGCTTCTTGTCGTAGCCGCCGAGCAGGATCACGAGCGGTCCGGTGAGCGTGTCGAGAGCAGCGAGAGTGCGTTCGGGGGTGGTGGCGATCGAGTCGTCGTAGTAGGTCACACCGTCGCGTTCGACGACGTACTCCATCCGGTGCTCGACACCGGCGGACGACCCGAACACCTGCTCCGCGGCGTCGCCCCAGCCGTCGAACGCCCCCGCCGTCGCGGCGACGGCGGCGGCCATGTTGTGCAGGTGGAACCGGCCGGCCAACCGTCTCGCCGACACGTCCAACACCCGCCCACCGTGGTGGATCGACTCACCCTGGATCCACGTGCCGCTCGTGGCGTCGCCGCTCTCGCCGAACCACCGGGTCGTGCCGCCGGCGAAGTTTCGTACGACCGGATCATCGGCGTTGAGCACCCGGAGGTCACCGTCGCGTTGGTGGGCCACGATGGCGCGCTTGGCGGCGACGTAGCGGTCCATCGAGCCGTGCCGGTCCAGATGGTTGGGCGTGACGTTGAGCACGACCGCGACCTGCGGGCTGCGCCGGATCGCGTCGAGGTTCTCCAGCTGGAAGCTCGACAGTTCGAGGACGACGACGTCCTCTGGCGCGATCTCGTCCACGACCGGAAGCAGCGAGACTCCGATGTTGCCGCCGAGCCAGGTGCGCCGCGGCCCTTGCTCGAGGATCCTGGCGATGAGCGTGGTCGTGGTCGTCTTGCCGTTGGAGCCGGTGATGCCGTAGACCGTCCGGGCGCGACACAGCTTGACGAAGAGGTTCAACTCGGTATCGACGGCGTGCGCGAGCGACAGCCAGGGAGAGTCAAGCGGTACGCCTGGGCTCGCGACCACGAGATCTGCCTGGCGAAAGTCCTTCTCCCGGTGCTCGCCCAGATGGAACTCGACCGGCCAGCCGGCCAGCTCGGCAACGGATGCGTGCAGATCCTCAGCGGACTTGAGATCGGTGACGGTCACCCTGGCGCCCGACCGGCAGAGGTACTTCGTCACCCCGACACCCGCGTCGAACAGGCCGAGACCCATCACCGTCACGCGGGCGCCTTCCAGGCGCGGAACATCGACCAGCATCCGCCCATCCTCTCGCAGTCGGATGGCCGACCGGGCGGACTCAGCCGGTTGGCGTCAGACGGTGAAGGATCTGCCGGGTCTGCTGGTCGGCGGGGAAGAACGACTCGACGGCCAACTCCGCGACGGTGACATCGTTCGGGCTCCCGAAGCTGGTGACCGTGCTGTGCAGGTGAAGCTCCCCAGCCGGGTGCGCGAGCTTCAGGGTCAGCAGAAGCTCTCGGGAGGAGGCTTCGTATGGCCGGTCCAGGGCTGCGGCGACGCCGGGATATCTGCGGATCTCGGCGAGGAGGTCGGCCAGCTTCGGGTCGCCCGTGAGCCGTGCGAGACGGGTGAGGCGGTGACCGAGGTGGGCGGTCCAGTCGTCCCGGTTGCGGATCCGCGGCGCCAGGCCGTCGGGGCGCAGGCTGAGCCGGTACACGTTGATCGGCTGCGCGAGAAGCGCCGCATCGACATCGACCAGGAGCGGTGCGATCGCATTGTTGGTGCGTACGACATCACCGCAGCGGTCCAGGACGAGTGCCGGATAGGGCTCGTGGCCGGCGAGCAGGCGTTCGAGCGCATCGCTGATCGCGCGGGACTGTGCGCTGTCCAGGCCGGTCTCGGTGTAGGCGGGGGCGTAGCCCGCTGCGAGCAGGAGAGCGTTCCGTTCGCGCAGCGGTACGTCGAGTTGGTCGGCCAGAGCGAGCAGCAGCCTCCGGCTGGGCTGGGACCGGCCGGTCTCCACGAAGCTCAGATGTCGGGCGGAAACGCCGGTGTCCAGGGCGAGGTCGAGCTGGCTCCGGCCGCGTAGGCGCCGCCACTCCCGCAGCAGATCACCGACCTGCGGGTTGTCGGCGGGGGCCAGCGGGGTCACGGTCGGTGGGCTCCTCACCGCACCGACCATAGGCCGTCGCCCATTCGCCCGGCGACTACCTGGGAGGTAATCGACACGACGACCCGAGTCGCCGAAGCTCGTCTCGCAAGGTCACGCCCGCTCGGCGCTGAGCATCGTTCACAAGTATTCGACGGAAGGAAGAAACCATGACGGCCTACGCGGTCGCCCACCTCCGCAAGGCACCGGTGCATGTGGAGGTGTTGACCTATCTCGAACGAATCCAGGGGACTCTGGATCCGTTCGGTGGGCGGTTCATCGTGCACGGAGGGCCGGTGGACGTTCGGGAGGGCCGTTGGGCCGGTGATGTGATCATCATCGAGTTCCCCGACATGACGGTCGTGCGCAGCTGGTACGAATCCTCCGCCTATGAGGAGATCAAGCCGCTGCGGACCCGCCACCTCGACGGTGACGTCATCTTCGTCGAAGGTGTCGGACGGGACCACGATTCAGCCGGGATGGCGGCGAGCCTGCGCCAGACCCTCGACGCGCAGAGCTGACCGGCAAGGACGCCATGTCGTCGGTGTGCGCAGAGGACACGATCTCGCCGCCGCCGTCGGGCGTTGGACCGTCGGTGGTGACCTCATCGGAGTGGTAGCAGGCTCGCCAAGGCTCGTGCTCAGGACCGTCACCTGAACGACAACATGACCTCAACGGTCGGGTAGAAACTGCCGGATCGGCTCCGACTTCCTCTCAGAACTCGTACCACGTTGGCACAGACGACCACGTGACAGACAAGGAGCACCGTGCAGGAATTACCCCTCGGCTATGAGCGTCTCTGCGCCGAGATCGTTGCGCAGACCGGCCTAGTGCGGTCCGACATCAAAGGCGCCGACATGACCGTCCAGGCGCCCAGCTGCGCAGACTGGAATGTCGGCCAGTTAGTTCGGCATCTTGGTGGCGCCCATCGCTCGGCCGAGGCACAGGCGCTCATCCACCGCGCCGACGCCGCCCTTTGCGCTCGGTATGACCTACACGGTCGACCCCGACCTGGCGATCGACGCTATCGACGAGTGGATGCGCCTCACCGCGATGCCGGTGATTTTCGAGATCGACCCCGGCAGGCGCAAGCTGCTCGGGCCCGGCCGCAACCTGCACTTCCATGCCACCGACACCACACCAGAGAAGTCCGCGGAGTGGACGATCGATCTCACCGGCGACGTCATCACATGGCATCGTGGTCGTGCGAAGGCGGCTGTGGTCTCGGTGCGGGGACCTGTGGCCGATCCTCCTTGTCTGCTACCGACGCCTACCTGTTCGTCGCAACGGAATAGCGATCGTCGGCGACAGCCAGCTGCTCGACCTGTGGCTGGAGGCGGTCCCGTTTGGTTGACTCGACTTGGGGTTTTCGTAGCCTCCGCACCCTAAACGTCCGCGCCGGAGCACTGAGCTGTCGCCGATTCCGGGCAGCACCTGGGCGGTGAGGGCCGTGCTGGTGGTCGTGGACGCTGGTTGATAAGGGGTGGCGACTGGTCGCTGACTTCCTCGCCGAAACGGAGTGCGGATCTGTCATTGGAGCGGTGGTGACCTGCGCAGACCTGGGGTCAGGGCGAGTGCGGCCGCCGCGGTTGCGCCGACTGTGGCGATTGCTACCGCGCCGACGCTCAGTGGTGCCACTGTGAGGAGGGCGCCGGCCAGCAGTGGGCCGACGGCAATTCCGGCAGTTCCGATCCCGCCAACGAGGCCGAACACGTGGCCTTGGTCGGCGGGCGGGATGCGCTCGTACTCGATGGTGGTGAAGGTGGCCGAGAAGAGTCCGGAGCCGAAGCCGGCCGTGAGCATCGCGCCGACCACGGCGGGCACCGGTGCCTGGGACGCGATGAGGATGAACGGTGGCACGAGTGCGAGCAGGACAGCGGTCGCCATCAGCAACCGTCGGTCGAGGCGGGGCCCCAGGATGCCTGCGAGTGAGGAACCGGCGATCGCGCCGATCCCGCTCGCGGTGAGGATGGCCGCGAGCTGGGGCGCGCTGTGGAGAACTGTCTGCCCATAGACGGGGGCGAGGACGCTATTCCAACCGGACATGGCGACAGCGAGCGCGAGCATGATCGTGATCAGCCGCACGAGAACGCGGTCTGCCCGCAACACCTGGGCTGCTGATAGCAGTGACGGTCGGTGGTCCTGGCGGGGTTGGCGTTCGGCTGGCAGGAACAGCTGGATGGCCAGACCGGAGACGAGGAAGGTCGCGGCATCGACGACGAGAGCCCACGGAGCGCCCACCAGGGCGATGGTGGCGCCGGCGAGGGGTACCCCGATCACCTTCGCGAGCTCGAGGGAGGCGAGATACGGTCCGCTGACAGTCTCGGTCGTCGTCTCTGCCAGGCGTGCCGTCTGCGCGAGCATGACCATGCTGGCGGCGACGGCGGGGGTGCGAAGGAGGCCGTTGACCGCGACCAGGACCAGGAGGAGGGGGTAGGCGATCCCGGTGGTCACGTGCAACACGGGAACGGCGAGGACTGCGAGGCCTGCGACAACGTCGGAGATGACGCGGGTACCGCGCGGGCCGAGATGCCGGATGACCGACCCGGCGAACAGTGACGCTGCCGCGACCGCGAGAAACTCGCACGTGGCCGCGATGCCGGTGAGCGCCGTGTCACCGGTGGTCTGGAAGACAAACCATGGGAGGGCGACCAGACTCATCGCTCCGCCGACGGTGGAGACAAGATTGGCGCCCATAAGGGCGGCCAGGGGAGCACGTCGGCGAGGTCGCGTTACCGTCACGTAGGAAGTTTACGGCGTAAACGTGTACGGTGTAAACGTGCGGGAGTCGCGCGAAGCCGAGCCGTGGAATGCGCCGTCAGGCGGAGTGCCAGTGAGCCGCCGCGACGAGATCGTCGACGCTGCGATCGCCATCTCCGAAGAGGTCGGCGTTGACAACCTGTCGATGCGGCTGATCGGCAAGCGGATGGGTACCTCGGCCATGGCGATCTACCGGCACGTCCCTAGCCGGGAGGCACTCCTCGACGCCATGGTGGGCCGCGTCCTCGCCTCCGTCGCACTGCCTGGACCGGAGAAACCGTGGCCAGAACGCCTCCGGGTGATCGGACACGGGTTGCTCGATGCCGCCCAAGCCAACCCGACCGTCTTCCCGATGGTGCTCACCCGCACCTACCAGGCCGATGAGGCGATTGCTGTGATGCGGTCGATGTATGAGGTGCTGGCCGAGGCTGAGGTACCGCCGGATGCCGTGCCGCGCGTCGAACGCATGGTCAGCACGGCCTTGATCGGTTACGCCGTAGCCGCCTCGACTGATGCCTTCTGGGCCGTGGACCCCACACTCGCGTCCCGTGAATTGAGAGTTCCTGACGTCCGGTCGGCCGGGGGAGCCCCCGAACGCTGGCACGACGAGCTGGACCAAAACGTGGACGACCTCGTCATGCTGGTGCAGTCCCTTGCAAGAAAGGATCGGCGTAGCGAAGATCCTTGACTCGATCTGTCCGTACGAGGATCGCCACCGAACACCTACAGCCGCTCAAGGCAGCCAGTGAGACCTTCTACGACGGCGAGCACGTCAACCGAGCGATTGCGAGTGGCAGACGAACTGCCCGCCGTGGAATCGTGCCGAGCTTGTCGTCCACACCGCTGGCAGCATCAGAACAAGCGACTTCCGTACTGTGCAGGAGCAGCGTTTCGACCGGAGCCGATCCCATACGCACAGCCCAGGTTAGTTCTGGGGCTCCGGGAGTCGGGGATGCTCGGTCGGGTAGAGCGCAACCATGAATGCGTGGGCCTTGCCTGGATTTCGTCTGGGCAACTGCGCGAACTCGTTGACCAGGTCCAGGACGCGGCGGTAGAACTCCTCGGCGTCTGCGTCGTCGATCCAGGCGTAGCGCTTGATCGCGCGGAGATTGTCGTCGATGTGAGCGGGAGCGGCCTCGGCTGCCCACTCGGCCATTCGGTTAGGGATCAGCTCGGTCTGTTCAGGCGTGATCTGGCCGACGTAGAAGACTCGTGCGGTTCTCCCGTAGAAGCGTTCCTCTTGTCCCCGGATGGTGCGCGTTCGTACGACCTTGAGCATCCCGGCGTCGGTCAGGAGATCGACGTGATAGGCGACCGTGCTCTTTGGGCGCTTTACCGCAGAGGCTAGTTCTTGCACCGAGGCCGCCCTCTCGAGCAGTAGTTCGAGCAGGGTGCCGCGGAAGGAGTCGAACATCGCCTTGAGCTCCTGGGTGGACGTGACGATGCGCACGTCGTCGAGCTCGTAGTCCGGCACCTGCTGACTGATCGACATTTCTCGATTACTCCGCTACTGTGACTGCTCGAAATATCTGGATTAGTTTCGCGGCCAGGCTACGCGTCGCGGCACGAAACGATCAACTACACGCGATAAGCGCCAGGCGAGGGATCTCGTGACCGGCGAGGGCGGATGGGAATCGAGGCTGGACATGGTTGTCGTGGATGTGGAACACGTTGGAGGGTCTTCCTGGGAACCGGCGGCGTCGAGGATCGAGTGCGCCGGACGTCGGCCGCACCCGGCGAAACGCTGCCTGACCTCGGATGAGGTGCCGAATGCCTGACAGGACGGCGGCCAAGCCATACACCGTCCGCCCGCTCGATGCGTCGACATGGGATGCCTTCGCGGAGTTGGTCGAGCGTAACGGTGGGGTATTCGGCGGATGCTGGTGCATGGGCGGTCACCCCGAGGCCGCGCAGGAAGGCCTGGACAAACGCGCCGCGAAGGAAGAGCGCGTACGCACGGGCCGAGCCCATGCCGCGCTGGTATTCGATGCCGAAGGCGTTGCCCAAGGTTGGGCGCGTTACGGCAGCCTCGAAGAGCTGCCGGGAATCAGTCACCGGCGCGCGTATGAGCAGGATCCACCACCGCGGCCAGACTGGCGCATCAGCTGTTTCTACGTCGACAAGCGTCACCGCCAGCAGGGCGTCGCCCGGGCCGCCCTCGAAGGGGCGCTCGACCAGATCGCGCGGGCAGGCGGAGGGCTCGTCGAGGCGATCCCTGAGGTGACCACCGGGCGCACGGCGCATGGCCGGTTCCTGTTCAACGCGACGGTCGAGCTGTTCGAGCAGAACGGATTCCAGCGCGTACGCCAGGTCGGCAAGCACGCATGGATCGTCACCCGCGTCCTCGACCCCGCCTGACCTCCGTCGAGGTCACACCAGGCCCCGGCCCGAGCATCCGGATCCGCCCACAGTTATCCATCTGGCCAGAGCCCGTTCGACGAGCAAGGAGATCGCTATGACCACCCTGTCAGATCGACCCAACACCGCTTTGATGGTGATCGACGTCCAGAACGGCGTGGTGGCCGATGCGTACGAGCGCGACAGCGTCGTCGCCAACATCGGCACACTCGTCGACCGGGCTCGCGAAGAGGGCGTCGCCATCGTGTGGGTTCAGCACTCCTCCGAGCAGATGACAACAGGGAGTGAATCCTGGGCCTACGTCGCGGAACTGAGACGTCAGGAGTCAGAACCGTTGGTGCACAAGACATTCGCCGATTCCTTCGAAGACACCGACCTCGAGGACGTACTGGCCAAGGCTGGTGTCGGACGCCTGGTCGTGACAGGAGCGCAGACGGACGAGTGCATCCGGTCTACGATCCACGGCGCCTTTGTACGTGGCTACGACGTGACTCTCGTCGGCGACGCGCACACAACGGAGGATCTGAGCCCGTGGGGTGCTCCACCGCCGGACAAGGTCATCTCGCATACGAACCTCTATTGGCAGAACCACTCGGCGCCCGGCCGCACTGCCGGAGTCACGGAAACAAAGGACGTGACGTTCAGCGGCTGAAGGGCCGGCATCGGAGCGAGCCGACTGTCAAACGAACCGGCATGCTGCGCCGACGGCATCCACCGTCGAAGACGACCCTGGCCGGCTTGATCAAGCACATGGCCTCAGTCGAGGAGTGCTGGACCGCGGACGCTCAAGGTCGTAAACCCGACCTGCCGTGGGATCCGGCCGAAGCCGAGGAGGACTGGGACTGGAACTCAGCGGTCACCTTCGCGACCAGCCTGTCCGTGACCAAGCCCTTCACCGGACGCGTCGTCGTCTTCGGTTCGGCATCCGGAGAGGCCAGCCTCACGACCCACGACCTGGTCTTCGCCCACCAGGTACAGGTCAAGGGACCGCACATAGGCGCATTGGCGACCGCGGCGCCTTCCATCTACCGACGTCTGCTCGATGAGATCGAAACGCTCATTGAGCAAGGCGTGTATATCCCCGGCACTCCACACATTCATCCCCTCAGCGACGGCCCGGCCGTGCTCCAAGAACTTGAAGCGGGCGTGACGCACGGCAAGCATGCCCTCGACCCAACGCGATGGGGTGAGCATTGTGAGCCATCGCAACGCTCCGCTGTCGGAACGCTTGGACACTGCCACCCTCGTTCACCCGAACGCTGGCTCGTCGACGGGCGACAGCTCAGAACCCGCGCCGGGACGACGAATCAACGCCGCGGAGCAGCTCGACCAGCGGCATGTCGGCCATGGAGGTCAGCACCATGTCGGCGTCGTGGAGGGGGAGCTGCCTTGTCATCGCGTTGGGGACGACGACGCAGGACAGTCCGGCCGCCCTCGCCGCCGCCAGTCCGTTGGGGGAGTCTTCCAGGGCGATCGCCCGCTCCGGCGCGACGCCGAGTGCCTCGACGGCGACCTGGTAGAGCGCCGGGTCCGGCTTGGTCCTGCGTACGTCCTCGGACGTCTTGACGGTGTCGAAGTGCTCGGTCAGGCCGAGCCGGCGCAGGTGCCCGTCGACCCAGCTCAGCGGGGAGCTGGACGCCAACCCGATCTTGAGGCCGTGTTCTCGCGCGTCCCGGAGATACGCCTCCACGCCGGGCAGGATCGGGTTGGCCGCGATCAGCTCGTGGACGCGGGCCCGCTTGGCGGTACGGATGGCTGTCCGGTCGACGCTTCGGCCGCTCAGGTCGGCGAGATGGGCGTACGGATCCCAGCCGTGATCGGAGCTGCCGATGCACTGCGCCCAGATCTCGATCTCCAGTACGGCGTCATGGGCGGCGAAGATCTCCTGCCACGCCTGGAACTCCGGTACCTCGGTGTCGAGGATGAGCCCGTCGAAGTCGAACACCAGGGCCTCGAAAACCGGGGCCTCGAACGCCGGCATGGGTCGCGGTTCAGCCGGGCCGTCACCGTCCTGCACCTCAGATCTCTCCACGACGACCATTCTGGGTTGTCGTAGGTCCGACGTGGTCGACGACCCGCGGAGGCGCCCTCGGATGCCCCGGGCGTCGAGGGGGAGGTAATTGCCCGGGCGGGCCACCTAGGCTCCGGGCATGGCAGCGCGCGACAACCGTCGGGAGCCCCGGCCACGTGGCCGCCCGCCGCACCCTGACGTGCTGACGCCCACCGAGTGGGCGGTCCTGCTGAAGGTCCGGGAAGGGCTAGGTAACGCCGAGATCGCCCAGATCCGCGGATGTCGCGTCGACACCGTGAAGTACCACGTCGCGAACATCGTCGGGAAGCTGCAGCTCACCGACCGGGCAGCCCTGCAGCGCTGGTCCGGCCGACCACTCGGGGACGAGCCAGGGCCCGGGATCGACCTCGCCCGGGCCGAGAGGAGACAGAAGATGGCCACCACGACCGCACCAGGCACGCTCACCGGGATCGCACCGATGTTCCTCGTCGACGACGTGGCGAGGACCGCCGAGTGGTACCGCGACCACCTGGGTTTCGACATCGGCGACTACCTCCGCGAGGACCACGCGCATGGCCGAATGCACGAGAGCCTCGGTGAGCCCGTCTTCGCGATCCTGCACCGCGACGGCCAGCGGGTGATGCTGGGGCGGACGACGGAGCGCGGCAGGGGCGTGCACTCCAACCAGGACTTCAAGAAGATGTCCTGCGACGCGTACTTCTGGGTCGAGGACGTCGAGGCGTTGTACGCCTATGCGAAGGCGGCCCGCGTGACCTTCCTGCAGGACCTGCACGACCGGTACTACGGCCTGCGCGAGTTCCAGCTCAGGGACTGCGACGGTCGGGTTCTCACCTTCGGCGGAGACCTGCCTGGCAGCTGAGCAGTCCCTGACGTGGACGGAGCTGGGTTCCTCCTGTTTGGGAGAAACACCTGGAAGCGCGGTCGTCGTCCGGCTGACATTCAGAACGTTGGCCTCGGGACGGCATCGGATCAGGCATTGGCGACAACCCGTTCGAACCCGTCGATCCCTTACCCGGTTGGACTGTCCTACGTCCGGCGCCCCTGGTGACGTGACCCCAGGGCCGGCCATACTCGAAGGCCCGCGTCCCAGAAGGAGTCCACGTCATGCAGATCGAGGCCATGGAGATCGAGTCCGCCGTTGACAAGGCGCTCGCGCGCCTGGACCTCGCGACGAAGGCGAGCCTGCTTGCCGGCAAGGACGTCTGGTCGCTCCCGGCTGTGCCCGAGATCGGGTTGAAGTCGCTGGTGATGTCCGACGGGCCGATCGGCGTACGCGGAACCCGGTGGACGCCCGACGACCCGTCGATCGCGCTGCCCAGCCCCACCGCGCTCGCGGCGACCTGGGATCCGGAGCTGGCCCGGCGTGTCGGGCGGCTGCTCGCCCAGGAGGCGCGCCGCAAGGGCGTGCACCTGCTGCTGGCGCCGACGGTCAACCTGCACCGGAGCCCGCGCGGTGGACGGCATTTCGAGGCGTACTCCGAGGATCCGTTCCTCACCGGCCGGATCGGGGTGGGCTACGTCGCGGGTGTGCAGGACGGCGGCGTCGGTGTGACCGTCAAGCACTATGTGGCGAACGACTCCGAGACCGACCGGTTCACCGTCGACGTGCGCGCGTCGGACCGGGCGCTGCGCGAGCTCTACCTCGCGCCGTTCGAGGCGATCGTGCGCGAGGCCGGCGCCTGGGGTGTGATGACGGCATACAACAAGGTCGACGGCACGACGATGACCGAGCACGACGGGCTGGTGAACGGCGTGCTGAAGGGCGAATGGGGCTTCGACGGGGTGAATGTCTCCGACTGGACCGCGGCCCGCGACACCGTGGGTGCGGCGCTCGGTGGTTTGGACGTCGCGATGCCCGGGCCGCGGACCGTCTTCGGCGAGGCACTGGCGCGCGCCGTCGAGGAGGGCAGGGTGCCCCTGACCGTCGTCGACGAGGCCTGCCGCCGGGTGCTGCGGCTGGCGGCGCGGGTGGGTCTGCTCGCGGGCGCGGGACCTGTCGTGGCGCCCGAAGCGCTCCCGGAACCGGTCGACGGCGAGGGCCTCGCGCGTGAGGCGGCGAGCCGGTCGTTCGTCCTGCTCCGTAACGACGGCCTGCTCCCGCTGGACCCGGGCCGGCTCACGCGAGTGGCGGTCATCGGTGCGGCCGCGGCCGAGGCGCGCGTCCTCGGCGGTGGTTCGGCACAGGTGTTCCCGGAGCGGGTCGTCTCGCCGCTCGACGGTCTCCGGGCGGTCCTGCCCGAGGTGACGTACGCCGTCGGCGCGGATCCGCGGACCAAGCTCGCTCCCGCGGCCGGCGACTTCGGGCTGCACGCGGTGTTCCGGGCCGCCGACGGCACGGTCCTCGGTACGCAACCGCTCCAGGACGGCTCTGCCCGCTGGCTGGGCGACCTGCCGGACGGAGTAGACCTCGCGGCCCTGGACAGCGTCGAGGTCGCGGGCGAGTTCACACCAGCCATCGCTGGCACCCACCGGTTCGGGATCGCCGGTGTGGGGGACTACCGGCTCGTCGTCGACGGTGTGGAGCGGTTCGCCGGCCGGCTGGAGGCCGACAGCGACGATCCTGGCGCGGCGCTACTGAACCCGCCGGAGCTGCGCTTCGACGTCGACCTCTCGTCCGGACGTCCGGTCCAGGTGTCGCTGACCCACCGGGTCGCCCGTGCCGAGGACCGCGACGAGGGTGCGTTCATCACGTTCCGGCTCGGCCATGCCACTCCGACGCCTCCGGCGGACGCGCTGATCGAGCAGGCCGCTGCGGCTGCCGGAACCGCGGACGTCGCGATCGTCGTGGTGGGAACGACCGAGGAGGTCGAGTCGGAGGGTTTCGACCGGTCGAGCCTCGCGCTCCCCGGACGTCAGGACGAGCTGGTCCGGAAGGTCGCGGCCGCCAACGCACGCACGGTGGTCGTCGTCAACGCCGGCTCGCCGGTGGAGATGCCGTGGCGCGACGAGGTGGCGGCCGTCCTGCTGGTCTGGTTCCCGGGCCAGGAGGCCGGCGCGGCCCTGGCCGACGTACTCACGGGAGTCGCCGAGCCCGGCGGGCGGCTGCCGACCACCTGGCCGGTGGCCGCGGCCGATTGCCCCATCCTCGACGTCGAGCCGGTCGACGGTGTGCTGGCGTACGACGAAGGGATCTTCATCGGATACCGCGCATGGCAACGCCGGGAGGGCCCCGCCCCGGCGTACTGGTTCGGGCACGGTCTCGGTTACACCGACTGGTCGTACGACACCATCGACGTACGACCGGCGAGCGATCCGGATCTCGCCGAGGTGACAGTCGGCGTCCGCAACACCGGCACCCGGGCCGGCCGGGAGGTCGTCCAGGTCTACCTCGCGGCCGAGGCGCCCGAACCCGAGCGGCCCGCCCGCTGGCTCACCGGTTTCGCGAGCGTCAGCGCGGCGCCGGGAGAAGCCGCCGAGGTGACCGTCACCGTGCCTCGCCGGGCCGCCGAGGTCTGGGACGACGGCTGGACACTCGTGCCCGGAACCTACCGGGTGGAGGTCGGCAGAAACGCCGCCGACGTCCGGGTCACCGCACCGCTGGCGCTCGGGTCCTAGAAACGCGGACCCGCTTGGGTCGGAGAAACCCGGACAACAACCGTCCCGGGATGGTCATCGCTCCGGGTCCTTCGTACGTGTACAACGTGATGGACATGCCGAGCGACGACTACGACGAAGGGCACATTCGGAGTTTTACGGGAGCCTTTCCGGACCTGTTCCCGCGGGCGGTACGCCTGGCCCGCCGGATCCTCACCGACCAGGCATCGGCCGAGGATGTGGCGGCGGAGGCCCTGACTCGTGCGTACGCGGCCTGGGACCGGATCAACACCTCCGCCGGCCACCGCACCGCATGGGTCCTGAGGGTCACCACCAACCTGGCCATCGACGTCGTACGCCGGCGGGCGAACCTGGAGAGGGTGACCGAGGCGTCGCCCTTCGAGCTCGAGACCCTCGGATCGTCACCGCGCCAGGTGGACGAGCAGGACGCCGCCACCACCCGACTGGTCCTCATCGACGCGATGCGCGGGTTGCCACGCCGCCAGCAGGAGGCGATCACCCTGCGGTATCTCGCCGGCCTCAGCCAGGTCGAGACCGCCCAGGCGCTCGGCGTCAGCACGGGAACCGTGGCGAGACATGTCCATCGCGGTCTCGCCGGCCTTCGGACCCACCTGGCCGAGTTGCAGCCGGCGATAGCAGGGATCACGGAACTCGTCGAAGGAGGACGCATGAAGATCAGTTCGTTGCAGGAAGCAGTGGAGCTGCAGGGCACCGACACCGTGCTCGAAGCGCACGTGACCGGGGTACTGCCCGGCGAGTGGGGGTGGAGCGTCGACGTCGGAATCCCCGCCGTCCTTGTCATGCGCGGACGACGCCAAAGGCCGATTGGCGACGACGACCTGTCCGCGCTCGTGGGCGAGGACGTCGACTGCGTGGTCGCCGAAGTCGACCTGGACCGCGAACGCATGGTCGTGGCGCGGGTGATGAGTGGTGTGGACGAGGAGGAGGAGTACGCCCGACGCCACCGGCTCGTGGCCGGGATTCGGCCCGGCGAGCTGCGGTCGGGACGGGTGCACTCGCTCGTACCGTTCGGTGCGTTCGTGGACATCGGTGGCCTGCATGGACTGGTGCACGTGTCGGAGCTGGGGCGGTCGGTCGACCATCCGGGCGAGGTCCTTCAGGTCGGCCAGGACGTGGACGTCGAGGTCCTCGACACGAACGTCGAGCTCCAGCGGGTCGCGCTCCGCCTCCATCAGATCGCCTCAACGCAGTGAGACTCCCGCCGCCTCCTCGTGTCCGGCACGGTTCGGGCGTACGGCACCATGGGAAGCTGCCGTGCGACGAAAAAGGCGGGTGTGATGGGAGTACGTAGCGACTATCTGGCCGTTGCCGACTCGGCCGTGGCGTTGCTGAAGGATTTGGCGGTCGCGTCGAAGTGGGACGGACCGAGTGCGCTCGAGGACTTCAGCGTCGGAGGGCTCGCGTTCCATCTGGCCAACCAGATCTTCCATGTCCCGCAGACGACACCGTCCTCCGGTCCGGCGATCTCGCTCGCGGAGAACTACGCCCGGGCCGCCTGGGTCGGCAAGGACGCGTCGCACGAGGTGAACGTCGGGATCCGCCAGCGCAGCGAGAACGACGCCACAGAAGGCGTTTCGACATTGATCAGCCAGGTCGAGGCCGCGCTCGCCGAGGTCAGGGCGTTGATCGCCGAAGCACCCGAGGACCTTGTCGTCCACATCGAACGGGCAGGTTGGGACCTGACATTCGACGACTTCCTGACGACCCGGCTGATGGAGCTCGTCGTCCATTCCGACGACCTCGCGGTGAGCGTGGGAGTTCCGACGCCTCCCGTGCCCGAGTCGGCGGCGCGGACGGTCGTGGATCTGCTGAGCGGGATCGCGGTACGACGGCACGGTGCGACGGCGGTGATCCGGGCTCTGTCCAGGGCCGAACGCGCGCCCTCGACGATCGCCGCCTTCTAGCCCGGACGGTCAGGTCCCGCTGGCGCCGGCCCTGGGCCCCGACCTGGCCCGGAATGGCTGGTGGCCGCCGGCGCCTTCGGACACGCGCCGGTCCTCAACCGGGCTGGGCAGCCAGTTCGGCGATCCGGCTGACCCGCGCGGCGACCACCGGGTGGTCGCGGGGGATACCGCGTTCGGGAGCGAGCCAGCCACACAGTTCAGGAAGACCGTGTACCACCGCCGACCGCCTGATCGACTCCAGGTGGTCGGGCGGCAACGGCTGGACCCGCTGGTAGCCCTCGAGCAGCACCGGCAACAGCGGGACGCCCAACACCTCCGGGGCGTTGAGATGGAAGAACCCGAGGTCGAACAGGGAATCAGTACCTCGGATCTCGCCGAAGTCGATGAGTCCGGTGTACGCACCACGCTGGACGAAGATGTGGGCCAGCGTGAGGTCACCGTGCGCGAGGGTGGCGGCCGGCACGGGGCGGGCGATCTCCTGCTCGACCAGCCGTTCGATGGCGTCGAGAGTCTCGGTGCTGAAGGCGGTGGCGAGTGGACCCGGCCATGTGTGGCGTGGCGGAAGGCCGTCGATGACGAAACTGCCGTAGGTGTCGAGCTGCGCCTGTAGCGGCCCAGGTCCGCGCCGCTGGATCCAGCCGAAGCCCTTCACCGGATGCTGGTTGAGCCGGGCAAGGTCGGCGCCCGCCTCCTGGAGTGCCGTGGTCGCACCCGACCGGACCGAGACCTGTTCGAGGGGGACGCCGTGGATCTCGGTGGTGATGAGGACAGAGCGCCCGAGCGCGGGGTCGAACGGCTCGACGTGGACCGGCTCGGGAACCCGGACACCCAGCTGGCGGAGCTGGCGGAAGAGTTCCGCCTCCGCCTCGAGATTCTCATCGGCCTCCTCCGCGAGCCGGAGATAGAACGTCTCGCGGTCGCGGCGCAGACGGTAGACCTGGGTACGGAGGCCGTCAGGTGTGCGCTGACAGGAGACAGGCACCGTGGTGCCGAACGCCCTGTCGACGACGGCGTCAAGAGCAGCCTGGTCGACGTCGGGCTTGCGGGCGAGCACGGGCAGGTATCTGGGCCCTTCATGCATGGCGGTAACCGTACGGACGTCCCTTTTCGAAGTAAATGCCCAAACCGGACATCTCCCGATCGGCTCACGGCATGGGCTCGACGTGCCACGCGTCGCCGTCCGGCCGGAGCCGCCAGACATCTGTCACCCGGAGGGTCCAGCCGTCGCCGTTCAACGTGGTGGGAAGGGACGGCGGGGATCCGTCCGGAAGGGTCGAGGCATCGAGCGGCACCCAGATCTCGGACCAGTCGGGCGTGAGGAGCGCGCCGCCTGGTGCGACGAGTTCGCAACCATCCGGTGAGCGCCAGGCGAGGTGGCGATAGACGGTGCCGATGTCGAGGGGTGTGACCTGGCCCGGACGGAACGTCAGCCCGTTGCGCTGCCAGCGGATTCGTAGCACTCTCGATGCCGCGAACCGCTTCCTGAGCACGTCGACCTTGGCTTGCTGCCGCTTCTCGCGGGCGGTTTCGAGTCGTCGTACACCCTCGAGTCCGTACGCTTCTCCACGCGTTTCGGCGGCGGCCAGGTCGTGGTTCTCAACCGTCTCGGACAGCAGCGCCTGGAGGTCCTTGACGACCTGCAGCCGACGTCGCCATTCGCTGCCGGTCGCGTCGAGAAGATATCCGTACGCAGGTCCGGTGTGGTACGGAAAGCTGCGTACCCACGACACCTCGTCACCGTCAGGAAGGTCCTGCACATGCTCGGCCAACGCCTGCGGTGAAGCGCCCGAGAGCCGCCAGCCGGTGTACTCCGCCATTCCTTCGGCGATGTCGAGGTTCTGTTCGCGCATCGCCTCTGCCGCCGTCGCATGCAGACCTCGACGACGGCGGAACAGCAGAGCATCGGCCGCCGCGGATCGCCACTCGTCGTCCGTCCCCACGAGCGCGAGAGCACGGGAGAGGGCGACGCTTTCGAGTCGTAACCAGGTCCGCCCGTTCGCGGTGTCGAGCAGGTCGGCTCCAGGGACGCCGGTGGTCTCGATCGAGGTGATGTCGGAGAAGAGTTGCGGTTGCACCACTACGTGCCACGCTTCGTGGAGCAACTCGCGCACGGCCGCCTTATCGGTGTCGTGGAAGGAGAACTCGCTGGCCGCCCATCGCCTACCCGCCCACTCGAGCGAGGTACTTCCGAGTGCGAAGTCCGGCGGCCGTGGGCCCGACCACAGGCCTTGACCGTCAGGTGCGTAGCCCGGTCGGCACGGATCGGCGGTGAGCAGGATGCGGTCGTCCTCGATGCCCATCCACGAGACGTCCGCGAGCGAGATGCCCCACAGGTCACCGTCATCGGCAACGAGACAGGCTCGTGCGGTGGAGACGAGGTCGGCGAAGCGTGTCATGGCCGCACGTCCAATCGTGACTGCCGCAAGGCGGCGATGGCGGCCTCCAGCACGTCGTCCCGGCCGGCGGCGATTCCCTCTGGCGTTGGCGCGACGAGGATGTCGGGGTGGATGCCGAGGTTCTGGAACCGGGCCCCGTCGGCGTAGGTGACCCGCATCCCGGTGAAGCTCACAGAAGCCCCTCCAGGAAGGTCCACCCAGGTGACGTTGCCGTTCGTGCCGGCGGTCGGCGTACCGACGAAGATCCCGCGGCCGGCGTTGCGGAGGCAGATGCAGAAGTCCTCGGACTGGCTGATCGCCCGATCGTCGATCAGCACCGCGACCTCGCCGCCATAGTGCAGGTCCAGGTCGGGATGGATGAGGTAGTGCTCCTGCGTCCAGTACTCGGCCACGTGGTCGCGCCCCGGTGTCGTTCCTGCCCCGCCACCTCGCCGCGAACCCGAACGCAAGGGAAAGTGGTAGTGCGGGCTGTGGCACGGACGGTCGATCAGCCGGGGTACGACGGTGCCGCGCGGATAGCACCGCGGGTACCCACGCATGTCGAGGAGGAGCCCGGGCGCGTCGACGAAACGGGCGAACGCCTCGTCGACGACCGCTGGACTCTCGGCCGTCGCGAGGTCGAGGTAGCCGAACTCCTCGACCCAGCGTGCTGCGTCCTGGTTGTGTGCCGGCGGACTCAGTTGAGACGCTGGACGGCTCCGCGTCACCGTGACCTTCCGGTCGTGTCCGCCGGAGTTGACGGTCAGTTCGGCAGGTGAGTTCGCCGGCCCGAGGAGGACGACCCGCGACAGCCTCGCCATCCGTGCCTGGGGCGTCGAGGCGGAGATGAGGGGCGCGTACTCGGCGGCGACGTCGGTGAGTGTCCGGCCGTCGACCTGCGTCACGTCCATTCCCGGGACGAGCTCCTGACCGTCCTCGCTCCCGCGCGCCGTCGCGTCGGGCGGTTCGCCGACGACAAAGCGATCGCCCAACGCCAGCAGGCGGATCGGTGGCGCATGCGTGGCCGACCGCGCGACGAACACCTGCTCGCGCAAGGCGTGGTTGACACTCACGTGACTGTCGTTGAGGAGTGCGGTCAGCTCGAGCAGGACCTCGCCCCAAGTGGCGATGGTGCCAGCCGCCTCGACCCGTGGGACCCACTCGTCGAGAAGGCGCGGCCAGTCGAGGTCGGCGTACTCCAGATGTGGAGAGAACTCACCGAGGACGCACCAGAGTTTGAATAGTCCCAGGAGCCGCGCCTCACGAGAGGGCAGGTCCGGTGAGGTGGTGACCCGCTCGTACGCCGGTGAATCGGGCAGGACGAGCGGGCGCCCGGTCAGGCGTTCCGGCGTCCCGTCGTGAAGCAGGCCTGCGGCGGCGGCGACCGCGGCGTCCGGATCGCTGGGCGACACGATGCGGTCAGGTGTGACGTCGACCAGACTGTGGCCGGTGGCCAGCCGATGGTGGCGTTGGCAGACCTCGACGTCTCCCCACAGCAGGAGCGACTCGCCGGTCGCCCGGGCCGCCGGAACATGAGGGCCGTCCGCGGTCTCGTGGACGACGAACGGTCGCCCCGCGGACTGGAGTCCGGCCAGCGCCACCTCACATCGAGCGAAGGACTCGTCGTCGACGATGACCGCGAGCGGACCGGTGTAGGAGGGCAGTGCGTCGAAGTCGGTCGACGCGTACCTTGCGCGTACGGGTGGACCGGCCGAGCGCATCGGAGTGAGGAAACCGGCGGATCGGTGTTCCCAGGTCGAGCCGTAGACCGACCTCCTTCCGACCGCGGAGCCCTCGTTCCAACCATGGTGGACGCGTTCGAGCCGGCCGGGCGTCGGGAGCGGGGAGTCGACGAAGAAGCCGAACGCGTCCGGCAGCGGGCTTTGTGCCCAGGTAGCGGAGCCCACGGGGTACGCACGCCGCAGGTCGAGGACGATCCCGGTGCCGTCGGCGAGGCTGTCGACCGCTTCTCCCCACCTGGTCAGCAGGTCGGGTTGCTCGGTGAGGCCGGCGTTGCCCGCGTCCAGGTATCCGAGACCGCCCGAAAGCCGGCGAGCGGAGGGCAGCCGGACAGTTTCGACCGTCTCGCCTGCGCGGTCATCTCGGAGGCGGCCGGTAGGGGAAGTGTTGCTCGCGACCGCCCGGGTCCACCGATCGTCGAGGTGGCGGATCAGGAGGTTGAGGGCGGCGGCGTACGCCTCGCCGGTCTGAGCCGCCTCCACGCGCGGGATGGCGGCCACCAGCAGGTCCTCCCACCGCTCATCTGGAACGGTCAGGCTCGGATGGTAGAAGTACAGCTCGCCCCACACACGCGCCAGTCCGGTCAGTCGCTCGATCCGCGCGGAGTCGCCAGCCATTGGTCGAGTATGACCCGGTTTCGCACGCGTCCTCGGGCACGCGGACCGTGTTGCGATTTTCGCAACGTACGCATAGGCTCGATCTCATGGCCGACTCCACCGCGACACGGGTGCGCGCACTGATCGAGTCCAGCGGGCTCACGCAGTCGGCGTTCGCCGCCAGAGCGGGGCTGGACGCGTCGAAGATGTCCAAGTCACTGTCGGGCGTGCGGCGGTTCACCTCGTTGGACCTCGCTCACATCGCTGAGCTCGGCGACGTGACCGTCGACTGGCTTCTCGGCGGGAGGGCCGGCCCGCCCGCGGTGGCTGCCCGCGCGGAGAGCTCCCATGACGGTGGAGTGGATGCGGGCGTTCGCGAGGCGACCCGCCTGGCGCAGGCGCGGGAGGATCTCGCGTTCCTCGGCTATGCGCAGGCATCGGGCACGGTGCGTTCGGTCGACGCTCGCGACCGGCCGGCGGACAATGGCGCCCGCCTCGCCGCCCGGGTCGTCGACCAACTCCGCGACGCAGGAGGCGATCCGCTTGCCCGGGATCTCGCGTCCGTCGTCGAGCACTACTTCGGCATCGGCGTCGCCGTGAGCATGATTCCGGCCGGGTGTGACGGCCTGGCCTGGCACGACCAGCACACCCGGCTCATCCTGGTGGCGACGAGCGAGTATCCGACCCGGCAACGCTTCACGGTCGCTCACGAGCTGGGCCACCTGCTGGCCGGCGACGACCAGGGCCTCTCGATCGACAAGGACGTGATGGATCCGGAACGCCGGCGCCATCCGTCCGAGGCCACCGCCAACGCCTTCGCCGCCGCGTTCCTGCTTCCGGAGGACGCGTTGCGCGACGCTGTACCGAGCGACGGCGGGTTGTCGGTCGATGACTTCGCCGCGCTGGTCATGCGCCTCTCCGTCTCGCCCAGCACCCTCGCCTACCGCCTTCACGCCCTCGGCCTCATCGCGACCCCGCTTCGGGAAGAGTTCCGTACGCTGACGACCGCCGCATGCGCGTTCCGGGTGGGGCGGAGCGGTGAGTTCGCTGACTGGATCGAGTCGAGTCGCCGGTCGCGGCTCCCCGCAGCGCTCGTCCGGGACACCTTCACGGCCTATCTCGATGGCAAGGCCACCCTGCGACCGTTCGCCAACCTCGTCGGTGTCGATGTCGACATCCTGCGGCGGGCCCTCGAGACGCCGGCTGAACCGGGCGCCGGCGATCCGGAGCCCGAGTTCGTTCCGTGACCGCCTACTGGTTCCCCGACAACACCGTCCTCTGCAACTTCGCGGCGGTCGACAGCCTGGCGCTACTCGAGGAGACTCTCGCCGGGCGCGGTCGCTGGGTGGAGGCGATCGCCTTCGAGGCGGACCGATCGGCAAGGACCTACCCGTGCCTCGCGACGATCGGGCGCGACGGTTGGCTCGGCAAGCCCGTCGAGATCACCGAAGCCCACGACATCCACCAGATCGAACGCCTCCGCCGCGCGGTCTTCGGCGGGCCACCGCGGCAGGCGCTGCGCCACCTCGGCGAAGCCCAGACCTGTTACGTGATCCAGTCTTGGCCCGAGTTCGCCGGCTCGCACTGGGTGAGTGACGACCGGGAGGCGTTACGGTACGCCCGGCTGGCCGGCATACCCACCTGCGACACCGCCGGTCTGATCAGCGAGGCGATCGCGGGCGACCTTGTTTCGCGTACGCACGGCTATCAGCTCATGCGCGACATGCTGTCCGCCGGTCGCCACCCCCGCGTCCCTTCCCATCCCGCCCACCTCTGAATCCCGCCCACCTCTGAAGGCGAGGTAGTCGTCGATCGACGGTGGGACCACTCGGACAGGTCGCCAGGACCGTCCGAGCCGTCATGCGCTGATCAACTTCTGGCGAAGTGGGCGAAGCCTCGCCCGAGGGATCTCACCAGCCGCGGGAACGCCATTCGCCGAGGTGGGGGCGTTCCGCGCCGAGGGTGGTGTCGGCACCGTGACCCGGATAGACCCACGTCTCGTCCGGCAAGCGGTCGAACAGCTTGCGCTCCACATCGCCCAGGAGGATCTCGAAGTCCTTCTTCGACCCGTGCGTGTTGCCGACCCCGCCGGGGAAGAGGCTGTCACCGGTGAAGATGTGCGGCCGGCCGCCCGGCTCGTCGTACAGCAGGGTGATCGAACCCGGCGTGTGGCCGACCAGATGGATCACCTCGAGTGTGCACGAGCCCACCGACACCTGGTCTCCGTCGCGTAGGACCTCGTCGGTCGGTACCGGGATCCCCTCGGCGTCGTCGACGTGCGCCGCGGTCCGGGCGCCGGTGTGTGCCACGACGTCGGCGAGCGCCTGCCAGTGGTCGCCGTGCCGGTGGGTGGTGACCACACGCGCCAGCGGACCGTCGGCGTCGAGCAGGCCGAGCAGCGTTGCCGCTTCGTTGGCGGCGTCGATGAGGAGCCTCTCGCCGGTCTCGCGGCATCGGAGAAGATAAGCGTTGTTGTCCATCGGACCGACCGCGACCTTGGTGAGGACGAGGCCGGTGAGCTCCCGTACCGCAGGTGGTCCGCCAACCGTTACTTTTCCGTCGTACGCCACAACTCGTCACGCTAGCGCACCGGACACCCGACTCCGCGGTAGCCCTGTGCCCAGGTGTCGCTCGACGACACCTGGGCCGGCCGCGGCAATTCGGTGGACTGGACGTGAGATCCTTATGTGTTGTGACGGACCTTCCCCAGCTGCTGACAGACCGACTGGCCCGTGCCTTCTCCGAGGTTGCCGGCGATCACGCCGACCCCGCGGTCCGGCGTTCCGACCACGCCGACTACCAGGCAGACGGCGCACTCCCGCTGGCGAAGAAGCTCCGCCGCCCCCCGCGCGAGATCGCGGCCGCGATCCTCAACGTCGCCAAGATCGAGGACCTCGTGGCAAAGGCTGAGATCGCGGGTCCGGGGTTCCTCAACCTCACGGTCGCCGACTCCGCGCTGACACGAATCGTCGAGGAGATGGCCGCCGACGAGCGCGTCGGAGTTGCGACCGTAGCCGAGCCGCAGAAGATCCTCGTCGACTACTCCGGGCCGAACGTCGGCAAGGAGCTGCACGTCGGGCACCTGCGCTCGACAGTGATCGGTGACGCACTCGCCAGGCTGCTGGAGTTCCTCGGCCACGACGTGGTCCGGCAGAATCACCTGGGCGACTGGGGGACGACGTTCGGCATGCTCATCGAGCACTTCGCCGATTCGGGCGCCGACCCGACCTCCGACGACTTCGCGCTCGGCGACCTCACGGACTTCTATCAGGCGGCCAGGCGGAAGTTCGACGCCGACGAGGACTTCGCCGACCGGGCCCGCCGTCGGGTGGTCCTCCTGCAGAGCGGTGACGCCGCGACCCACGCGCTGTGGAAACTGTTCATCGAGGAGTCGGAGAAGCACTTCCAGGGCGTCTACGACGCGCTCGACATCACCTTGACCCCTGAGCACAACGTCGGCGAGTCCGCGTACAACGATGGTCTGCCCGGCATCGTGGAGGAACTCGACCGGCTTGGCCTGCTGCGGGAGAGTGACGGCGCCATCTGCCTCTTCCCCGAGGGTTTCACCGGCCGCGACGGCAAGCCGTTCCCGATCATCGTCCGCAAGCGCGACGGCGGCTACAACTACGAAGCCACCGATCTGGTGGCGATCCGCCGGCGCCTGCTCGACCTGCATGCGGACCGGATCTACTACGTCGTCGCCAACGAGCAGCGGTTGCGGCTCGCGATGCTGTTCGTAGCGGCCCGGGACGCCGGCTGGCTCAAGCCTCCAGCCACCGCGGAGCACATCACCATGGGGATGGTGCTCGGCACCGACCGCAAGCGGCTCCGGACCCGGTCCGGAGACCTGCCGAAGCTCGCGGATCTGCTCGACGCGGCGGTACAGCGCGCGGAGGCCGTGGTCAGCGAGAAGGCACCTGACCTCGACGCCGACGAGCGGTCAGCCGTCGCGAGAGCGGTCGGGATCGGGGCGATCAAGTACGGCGACCTGTCCAACGACCGGATCAAGGACTACCTGTTCGACCTCGACCAGATGGTCTCCTTCGACGGCAACACGGCGCCGTATCTCCAGTACGCCCGTGCGCGGATCCTGTCGGTGTTCCGGCGTGGGGAGATCGACCCGGCGAGCATCAAGGGCTCCGAGGTCGTGCTCACCGCCCCGGAGGAGCACCGGCTCGCGCTGCGGCTCGCCGAGTTCGAGGGCGTGCTGCACAAGGCGGCTGAAGGCGTCGAGCTGCACCGGATCTGTGGGTACCTCTTCGACCTGGCCACGGCGTTCACGGCGTTCTACGAACACTGTCCGGTTCTGCGTGCCGAGGACGAGAAGACGAAGACCAGCCGGCTCGTCCTCTGCGACGTGACCGGGCGGGTCCTCGCCACCGGGCTCTCCGTCCTGGGCATCTCGGCTCCCGACCGCATGTAGGAGCCCCCTGTTGCGGCGCTGGTCACTCGGTGCCGCCACAGCGCGGTCGCCGACCGAGTGGACGCTCGGCGTGGAAGGATGACAGCCATGAGTGAGTCCGTGAGCACGACAGTCGAGCTTCGCGCCGCGATCGACCGGAGCGGTTACTACCCGGACGTCGTCGCCGACGCGCTGGAGACCTGCCTCGCCGGTGAGCGGGTGCTGTCGTACTTCGTCCACCACGAGCCGACGTTCACCCGCGACGAGGTGACCCGCCACATCACCGTGCTGGTCCTCACCCCGACGCGGCTCATCGTGGGCCACACCGACGAACACCCCGCCGACGACAGCCTGCCGACGCCTTACGCCACGGCGTCGACCGAGGCGGTACCCATCGACCGGGTGAGCTCG
Source organism: Actinopolymorpha sp. B17G11 (assembly GCF_040196095.1). Lineage (NCBI taxonomy): Bacteria > Bacillati > Actinomycetota > Actinomycetes > Propionibacteriales > Actinopolymorphaceae > Actinopolymorpha > Actinopolymorpha sp. B17G11. Next base: position 74,770 of record NZ_JBEFTW010000015.1, on the reverse strand, counting down.
GTCGTGGTGAGCCGCGTGGTCGCCAACCCGGCGGCGTACGAACCAGGCGGGGCCGTGCACTCGGCGATCCTCACTGTCGGGTGGGGAGCGATGGGACGTCTGGAGCTGGAGCCGGCCGCCTGCGCCGACCCCAACTGCGAGGCCGACCACGGCTACAGCGGCACGTTCTCTTCCGACGACGTGACGGTCCAGGTCAGCTCGGCCGCCGAGGGTGGCGACGCCGTCGGGCGCCTGCTCGGGTTCGCGCAGGAACTGTCGAGCGTGTCCCGGCGCCCGTCGGTCCGGTGAATGCTGGTCCTCCCGAAGTACGGCGAGGCCGCCCTCTCTGATCTCGTCGCGGCCGCGATGGCGGGTCTGGAGGTCGACAGCGCGCGGAACCTGCTCGGGCTGCCGCCGGCGAGGCGGTACGTCGTCCTCCTCATCGACGGACTCGGCTGGAACCTGCTGCGGACCTACGCCACCGAGGCGCCGTACCTCGCCGGGCTCGCCGACCAGGGCGGGCGGCCGCTGACCGCGCCGGTGCCGTCCACGACCTCGACGAGCCTGGTCAGTTTCGGCACCGGGCGCCCGCCCGGTGAGCACGGGGTGGTCGGCTACACGATGCTGGTGCCGGGCACCGACCACCTCCTCAACACGCTGCGCTGGAACACCACCGTCGAGCCACTGCTCTGGCAGCCGCACGCCACCCTTTTCGAGCAGGCCGAACGAGCCGGCGTCGCGGTGACATCGGTGTCACCCAAGGCGTTTCGCGGCTCGGGCCTCACCGTGGCGGGGCTCCGCGGTGGCGAGTTCGTGGCGGCCGACAGTGCCGGACAGCGGATCGCGTACACCGCGGAGGCGTCCGCCCGCGGCCAGCGCAGCCTGGTCTATCTGTACGAAGGAAGCCTTGACTGGACCGGCCATCGGGACGGCTGCCACTCGCCGGCCTGGAGGCACCAGCTGTCAGCGACCGACGCCTTCGTCGCGCGACTCCGTGCGGCGTTACCCGCCGACGCGACCCTGCTCATCACCGGCGACCACGGCATGCTCGACGTACCCTTCGACCGACGGGTCGACGTCGACAGCGACCCGCGACTCCGTGCGGGGGTCTACCTCGTCGGCGGTGATCCACGGTTGCGCTACCTCTACACCGAGCCTGGGGCGACCGACGACGTGGTGGCGGCCTGGCGCGAACGGCTCGGGCCCGACGCGATGGTGCTCACCCGGGACGAGGCCGTGACCCAGGGCTGGTTCGGTCCCGTGGACGAACGGGTGCTGCCGCGCCTGGGTGATGTCGTGATCGCTTCGCTCGGCGATGTCGCCGTGGAATGTGCCGCCGAGTTTCCCATGGAGGCGAGCCTGCTCGGCTGGCACGGCTCACTCACCGCCGACGAGATGCTGGTACCCCTCCTCGTCGCCGCCTGATCCGTGGGAATGATCACGCATACGTGATCATTTCCCACGACACACGGCAAATTTGCCGTGCATCGTTGGTACTTGCCAGGTAAGCGTGATCGTTCACGTCCGGCGCGTCGGTGGCACGGGTGTGAGGTAGCCCACCCTTTTCGACCACGAGTCGATCACGGCGTGTCTCGCAACCTGAGTTTGCAAGGATGGCTCGCCGTGGCCGAACTCGTCTTCTTCACCGGAACGATGGACTGCGGCAAGTCCACACTCGCCCTCCAGCTGGACTACAACGCGCGTCAGCGTGGGCTTGCTGGGCGTCTGTTCACCTGCCATGACAGGGCCGGGCAGGCGACGCTGTCCAGCCGCCTCGGACTGACCGTGCCGGCGATCGAGGTCAAGGCTGATCTCAACCTGCAGCGTCTGGTGGTGGGGGAGATGACCGCGGGCGCGCGGATCGACTACCTGATCTGCGACGAGGCACAGTTCTACTCGGGTGAGCAGATCGAGCAGCTCGGCCGCATCGTCGACGAGTTGAGCGTCGACGTCTACGCGTTCGGGATCTTGACCGACTTCCGGACCCGGCTGTTCGAAGGCAGCCAGCGCCTGGTGGAACTGGCCGACCGGGTGGAGGCCCTGCAGGTGAGGTCGCTGTGCTGGTGCGGCCGGCCCGGCACCCACAACGCGCGCACCGTCGGCGGCGTCATGGTCACCGAGGGCGAGCAGGTGGTGATCGGCGACACCGACGAGGTGCGGGCGCTCGACCTCGGCTACGAAGTGCTGTGCCGGCGCCATCACCGGCGGAAGGTGACTGCGCACGTCGGCAACTCAGGATCGCTGTCGCCCGACGTCCTTCCGTTCGGCACCAGCAGCTGACCCAACGACGACCGGGAAACGCGCGACGGCCCCGTACGCAGGAACGTCCGCGCCAGCTCAGCACTCCTGCAGGAACCGGTCCAGCACCCGCGCCCCGAACCGCAGCCCGTCGACCGGCACGCGTTCGTCGACCCCGTGCGCCATTCCCCGGAACGCATAGTCGGGCGGCAGGCGCAGCGGCGAGAAGCCGTAGCCGGCGATGCCGAGCCGGGCGAACGCCTTCGCGTCGGTGCCGCCCCCCATGCAGAACGGCACGACGACCGCCTCGGGATCCTCGGCCCGCAGCGCGTCGCCCATGGCCCGGAACCACGGCGAGTCCACGGGCGCTGCGACGGCCTCGGTGTAGTCGAGCGTTTCGCGGCTGACGTCGGGGCCGAGCAGTTCGTCGATGGTGGCGAGGAACTCCTCCTCCGTGCCGGGCAACGCGCGCCCGTCGAGCAGGGCGTGGGCGGTGCCGGGGATCACGTTGATCTTGTATCCGGCGTCGAGCATGGTCGGCGTGGCCGTGTTGCGCACCGTGCCGGCAGCCAGCAGGCTCGCCCGGCCGAGGCGTTCGAGGGTGCCGTCGATGTCGGTCAGGTCGACGGGGACGTTCAGGGCCGCGCCGGCGTGTTCGAGGTAGGCCTGGACCGTCGGCGTGAGGCGTACCGGCCACTCGTGGTCCGCAATCCGGCCGAGCGCCTTCGCGAGCTTCACGACCGCGTTGTCGGGGTTGGGCCGAGACCCGTGCCCCGCCCGCCCGCGTGCGGTGAGCCGCAGATGGATGGTGCCGCGCTCGCCGGCCGCCACCGGGTAGAGGCGTACGCCGTCGACATGGAACGTATGCCCACCGGACTCGCTGATCGCCGCCGTACACCCGGCGAACAGGTCGGGGTGGTTGTCGACCAGCCAGTTCGCGCCGTAATCGCCGTGTGCCTCCTCGTCAGCGACGAACGCCACCACGATGTCGCGCCTCGGCTCCACCTCCCGGACCGCCCACGACCGCAGCACGGACAGGACCATCGCGCACATGTCCTTCATGTCGATCGCACCCCGGCCCCACACGTAGCCGTCCTGGATCCTTCCGCTGAACGGCGGCACGGACCACTCACTCGGATCGGCGGGTACGACGTCGAGGTGGGCATGGACGAGCAGCGCGTCGGCCTCGGGGTCGCGGCCGGCGATCCGGGTGACGACGTTGGCCCTCCGGGGAGCGGACTCGAGCGTCTTCGGTACATAACCCGCAGCCGCCAGCGTGTCGGCGACGAACGCAGCCGCCTCGCGCTCGCCCACGGAGTCGCCAGGTCCGCGGTTGGTGGTGTCGAACCGGATGAGCTCGGCGCAGAGCTCCTCGACGCCATCGTCGGGGTGGCCGGACGACCCGGAATCCTGCGTACTGGCTGGGCTCACAGCGGTCCTTCCTGGCTGGGAGGTGTGTGGGGTCTGGGGACGTGTGCGGTCGTGGCCCTTCCTCCGGACGCTAGGCGAGGGCAGGTTCGGTCAGTCTCAGCCTGGCGGTACCGGTCTGGGCGTCTGATTCCAGCTCGACCTCGCTGCCGAGCGGGACCGCGAGCTGCCCACGGCAGTGGCCGAACCCGAGCTCCCAGACGATGGGTACGCCGAGATCGCCCAGCCGGTCGGACAGGACCTCCCGGACGTCGGCGAGTTCACCACAGTCGACCCACGAGCCGAGGGCGATGCCGGCCACGTTGCGAAACCACCCGGCCCGGCGGAGGTGGCTGAGGTACCGGTCGATGCGGTACGGCTCCTCGGTGACGTCCTCGAGCAGCGCGATCGCCCCCGGAGGCGGCGGTGCGATCTCCGGGACCCCGGCACCACTCGCGACCAGGCTCAAATTGCCGCCGACCGCGATCCCGCGTGCCCGACCAGGTACCAGTGGCGCGGCCCGCGGACTCTCGAGCAGCACGCCAGCATCGGGCGCGAACAGCATGCGGCGCAGATTGTCCTGGGCCACCGGGTCGTCGACGAAGGAGCCGCTGCCCACCATCGCGCCGAAAACGGTAGGGATACGCAGCCGCGAGCCGATCACCTGGTGGAGTGCCGTGATGTCGCTGGACCCGGTGAAGACCTTGGCCGGTGCTGCGGCGAGTGCGTCCCAGTCGAGAAGGTCGAGAGTCCGCATCGCACCGTAGCCGCCGCGGGCGCAGAACACCGCGACCGTCTCCGGATCGCACCAGGCCCGCGTCAGGTCCTCGGCCCGTTGTCCGTCCGTACCGGCGAGATAGTCGAACCGGGGATGCCGGGCGTGTACGTACGTGCCGAGGCGTACGTCCAGCCCCCAGGCCGACAGGATCGCCACCCCCTTGTCGAGCAGGTCCGGCGCCACTGGTCCGGCGGGCGCCACGACGCTCACCCGGTCCCCGGCGCGAAGTCGCCGGAGCCGGTCGTTGTGGCGGGGCCGGTCGTTGTGGCGGGACCGGTCGTGCTGGCGGGACCGGTCGTGCTGGCGTCCCCCGTGTTGTCCTGGCATCGATGCCACTCCTTCTCGCAGCGCCCGTCGACAGCACTTCGGAGCAGCCTGTCAGATGCGGCCTCGTCACGAGGGCGGTGGTCCGCGCGAGGGTAGCGATCGGTCATGGCGAGGATCAGCGGTTCCCGAGCCCGCGGGTTGTGTGTGGCATGGCGGTCGGATTTGGAAGACTGCGTGCCGTGAGTGCGCTGATCTCAGTCTCCGAGCTGTCCGAAACCCTGCGGTCGGACCGGCCGCCGGCCGTGCTCGACGTCCGGTGGGCGCTGACCGGACCACCAGGTCGGAGCCGGTACGACGTCGGCCACATTCCTGGCGCCCGGTTTGTCGACCTCGACAAGGACCTGTCCGCTCCGCCCGGCGGGTCCGGGCAACGGTATGGCGGGGGCCGGCATCCGCTGCCGGATGCGGAGGCCTTCTCCCAGGCCATGCGGCAGGCGGGGGTGTGGGCCGACCGAGCGGTCGTGGTCTATGGCGAGCAGGACGGCTTCGGTCCCGCCCGAGCATGGTGGTGCCTTCGGTACTTCGGCCACACCGCGGTCCAGTTTCTCGACGGCGGCTTCCCCGCATGGATGGCGGCCGGCCTGCAGGTCGAGTCGACGACGCCGGACGTCGCGCCAGGTGACTTCGAAGCGCAACCGGGTGGGATGACCCTGCTCGACGCCGACGGTACCGCACGGATGGCACGCGAGGGCGTGCTGCTCGACGCCCGGGCGGGGGAGCGGTACCGCGGCGAGAGCGAGCTGGTCGACCCGGTTGCCGGCCACATTCCAGGAGCCCTGAACGCACCCACCGACGCCAACACCAGTGGCTCAGGCGGCTTTCGCGCCGCCGCGGAGCTGCGGAAGCGGTTCGCCGGCCTGGGTGTGAAGCCCGAGAGCCCGGTCGGCGTCTACTGCGGATCCGGCGTGAGCGCGGCCCACGAGGTGCTCGCGCTCGAACTGGCCGGAATCCCGGCCGCGCTGTATGTCGGCTCATGGTCGGACTGGGTGTCCGACCCGAGCCGTCCCGTGGCGACGGGCACGCATCCGGATCCGCCCGGTGCCCAACCAGGGGCACAGCAGAGCCCACCGACCGGCGGGTGGTTCGCGGAGCACGCGCGTGGTGGCGAGCGTCAGGGGTGAGCGCCGCACGGACCGAACTCCTGACCAGGCTCGCCGACCTCATCGAGGCAGTCCGCCGACCGCATCCGGTACGGGTGGCGATCGATGGCGTGGATGCGGCAGGCAAGACCACGCTGGCCAACGAGGTCGCCGAGGTGCTCCGGGCGCGGCGTCGGCACGTGATCCGCGGGTCGATCGACGGGTTCCACCGACCTCGGGCGCTACGCCGGCAGCGGGGTGAGCTGTCGCCGTACGGCTACTACGCGGACTCCTTCGACACATCGGCCGTTCGTACGTTCCTGCTGGATCCGCTCGGACCGGACGGTGACCTGCGGTATCGCTCCGCGGTCTACGACTACCGCGCCGACCGCCCGGTCGAGACGCCGCCCGTCCTGGCGGTGCCGGACTCAGTCCTGGTCTTCGACGGCGTATTCCTGCTCCGCCCGGAGTTGCGAGCCGCGTGGGACCTCCGCCTCTTCGTCTCGGTCGGTTTCGCCGAGATCCTGCGCCGTGCGACCCGGCGTGACGCGGACCTGTTCGGCGACGTCGCGCAGGTGAAGCGCCGCTACCACGCGCGGTACCTCCCCGGCCAACGGCTCTACCTCGCCGCCGAGCGACCGGCGTACGAGGCGGACGGCGTCGTCTACAACGACGACCCCGCGAGGCCCTGCATGCGGATGCGGACCACCTCGCGCTGAGTCAACTCGAGACGACCGCCGGCCGCCCGCGCGTCCCAGGCGTCGAGTCCGTCGCGGGAACGGCCGCGAAGCAGTCGGCGCCACAGCGTGTCGAACAGCGGTGCGGCCTCGTCGGGCCCGAGGAGCCCTGCCTCGTGGCCGCACCAGCCGCGATCCCTCATTCCGTCGTACGCCACGATCTGCGCCGGCCGCGCATCGACGGGGACGATGTAGCGCGGAGCGTCCGAGGAACTGACAGGGCCGTCGTCATGGCTGCGGCCGCAGTCGCATCCGCGGCTGGCGACGGGGGCGGCGACGAAGAGAGCCGACTCCGGGTGGCGCTCCATGGTGACCCGGGTGCCGCGGCACCGGAACAGAACCAGACCGCCGTCCGGGATCAGGGCGCAGACCTGGATCGGCGTGGGATGGGTGGGTGCGACGATGGTGAACCCTCGCTCGGAAAGTGCGCGGGTCCAGTCGGCGAAATTCATCACGAACGTCCTTGAAGCTGCTGGTCGCGGGTGCATCGATCCCTTGGATGAGGACCAGGTCGCGAGGCCGGCGAATACCGGCACAAAAGCCGCGGAACCTGGGGTGGCTCAGCGACAACAACAGCGACAAGAGACGCGTGAACGCATGGCGGCCATTGTGCCAGCGGCATGCGCGTACCCCCTGGGCAGGGGTCCTCTACCCAGGGGAGGCGGGCCCGATCTAGTCCTTGGCCTCGCGGCCACCGCCGCCGAAGAGGATGTCGTCCCAGCTGGGAACCGAACCCCGACGGCCGCTCGAGCGGGCCCGCTTGCGCCGTGCCTCGGCGGTCGAGCGGGCCCGACGCGGTGTGGCCTGCTCGCTGCCGTTGGACCGCTCGGCGGCGGGCGGGGGAGCCGGCTCGGCCCGGGATGCGACGGCAGGTTCCTCAACGCGCTCGGTGCTGGGCGGATCATCAAGATCGGGCATCTCGTCCGGGGCGAGCTCCCCGGAGTCCGAGGTTGGCGGACCGGCGTCGGGCCGGTGCTCGCCGGACGTGCTCCGCCCCGGCTGTGGCTTGGGTCCAGACCCACGGGCGGCCAGGGTCTGCGACAGGTCGATCGTGTCCTCGGTCTCGGGAAGCTCAAGGGCCGGCTCGGCCGGGGTGACGCCCGGGTCCGGCGAAGGAACGGGTGCGAGCCGCAGCCGGTGACCGTCTCGGGTGGAACGACCCGCGGCGGAGCGGTGTCGTTCGTCGGCGTCGTCAGGGGAAGGCCCGAACCCTGGTGCCAGCTCTGGCGTCAGCCCCGGAACCGGCTGGGTGGCCTCGCCGACGAGAGCCCTGGCGATGTCATCCGCGGACGTGACCACCCGGCCGAGCGGGTCGTAGCGGAACGTCGCCTTGTGGTCGGTGCCGCCGAGGCCGAACGACACGGCCACCACCCAACGCCCCTCGCTGCTCCGCCAGGCGTCCCAGCTCGCGTGGTCACGGCCCACCTGCAGCTCGTCGAGACGCTTGCCGACCGCTTCGTCGAGAATCTGGCCGGGCCCGTCGCGTCCATTGCGGCGGAGTGCACAGCGGCGGGCCTGCTCGGCGATGTATTCACGCTCGGCGAGCACCGGGCCGGCGTAGCGCAGGATGCGTTCGATCGGCACGTCAGCCGCCGCCGCGATGTCCTCTGAGGACTCACCGGCCCGCAGGCGGGCCTGGATCTCCTTGGGACGAAGCCGGCTCTGCCGCTCCAGCGGCAATGCACCTTGCCGGGCCCGATCACTCACCACTGCTCCCCGTAGTCGATCGTCGACGCGTAGCGCGAACTCCTCGCCAGTGCGCTCGTGAGTCAGGACCAGATGGGTGCCGTCATCGCTGAGACGTACCAGCTTGACGTCGCGCATCGTCTCCGCCTCCCCACTTCTCGAGCCCGTCTAGTCTCTCCTGGCTCGGGAGGGCGACGCCAGGCAGCGCGCCGTGGACATCGGAGGTCCTTGGGCAGGCTTTGGATTAATCAGGCCGCGGATCGGGCAAGGCTAGCGTCTTCGGGCGAGGAAACCCGCGGGCCGGGCGCGCGGCCGGCGAGTGTGACGAGGGCGGTGGCGACGGCCGCGACGAGCGGGACGAAGAACCCCGCGCGTCCGCCGGCGGCGTCCACGACCAGTCCGGCGATCGCCGCGCCCGCCGCGACACCCGCTGCCACTCCGGTGTGCGTCCACGCCATGCCCTCGGTCAGTCGCGACGCGGGCACCGTGCGCTCGATCACCGCCATCACGGCGACCAGAGTCGGTGAGATGGCGAACCCGGCGAGGAACATGACGACCCCGAGGATGCCGAGGTGACCGATGAACGGCATCGGGATCAGGGTGACGGCGAGCACCGCCGCACTCACCCGGAGCCGGACATGGGGTGGGGTACGCAGCCGCAGTGTGCCGATGACGAGCGCGGCGAGCATGCTTCCCGTCGCCCAGACCCCGAGCAGCACGCCGGACAGGGCGCGCTGGCCGCCCTCCGACGCGACGGCCACGACGACCACCTCGGCACTGCCGAAGAGGACGCCGAGACCGGCGCTCGCGACGACGAGCGGTCCGAGGTTCGGCCAGCCCAGAGCAGGTTTCCTGCCCTGCCCCGCCCGGACCTGGTGCACCGGAGGTTCCGTGCGTCGCTGGACGGCGAGCAGCAGTGCCCCGGAGAGTCCGGCGAACACCGCCGCCGCAAGTCCGGCGACGGGGCTGATCGAGGTGGCGAGCAGGGTGATGAGGGGTGGGCCGATCATGAACACCAGTTCGTCGATCAACGCCTCGAGCGCGAACGCGGTGTGTAACCCGGGCCGGCCCTCCAGGACGTGCGTCCAGCGGGCCCGCACGAACGAACCGATCAGCGGGCTGGTGGCACCCGAGACGGCCGCGATGAGCTGCGGCACCGGCGAGCCGGTGCCGGCCTGGACGGCGACGATGACGCCACCCATCGACACCGCGTTGAGGAGAGCGAGCGGCGGGATGACGCGGCCCTGGCCGAAGCGGTCGACCAGCCGCGCCTGCACCGGAGCCGTGACCGCCTGCGCGACGATGAACGCTGCCGCGACGGAGCCGGCGAGGCCGTAGGAGCCGCTCACCGCCGACACCAGGAGCACGAGGCCGATGCCGGTCATCGATATCGGAAGTCGGGCGTACCACCCGATCGCCGAGAACGCGAGACTGCCGGGCAGGCTCAGGATCGTGCGGTAGGGCGTGAACATGTGACCAGCGGCTCGCAAATGCTCGACGGTGAACTGGACTCGAGTTCGTTCACCCTAACGACGGGCACCGACAGACCGCCTGGGAATATCGACCCATGGCGGCCGAACCGTTCGATGCTCTCCTGCTGGTGTCCTTCGGGGGTCCGGAGAAGCCGGCCGACGTCCTGCCGTTCCTCGAGAACGTCACACGCGGTCGGGGCATACCGCGCGAACGCCTCGCCGAGGTCGGCGCACACTACGACCTCTTCGGGGGGCGGAGCCCGATCAACGACCAGTGCCGGGCGTTGCGTCAGGCGCTCGTCGACGAGTTCTCCGCGAGCGGGCTCGACCTCCCCGTCTTCTGGGGAAACCGGAACTGGGACCCCTACCTCGTCGACGCCGTGCGCGAGCTCCGTGACGCTGGCGCCAGGCGGGTGGTGTGCCTGCTGACCAGCGCCTACGCGTCGTACTCGGGCTGCCGGCAGTATCGCGAGGACCTGGCGGCAGCCGTCGCGGAGGTCGGTGAGGGGGCGCCGGTGTTGACCCGACTTCCGCACTACTTCAACCGGCCGGGCTTCGTCGCGCCGTTCGTCGACGGTACGCAGGAGGCGTTGGCTCGGCTGCCCGTAGGCGCTCGCGTCGTGTTCGTGACCCACTCGATCCCCGAGGCGATGAACGACGCGAGCGGCCCGGACGGCGGTCGCTACGTCGCCGAGCACCGTGACGTGTCCGCGGTCGTCGCCGCCACGGTGGCGGAGCGCATCGGCACCCGCCTCGACTGGGACCTCGCCTACTGCAGCCGCTCGGGTCCGCCCGCCATGCCGTGGCTCGAGCCCGACATCAACGACCACCTCGCCACCCTCGCCGACAAGGGCGTGCCCGGCGTCGCCGTCGTACCCATCGGTTTCGTTTCCGACCATATGGAAGTGATGTACGACCTCGACACCGAGGCGAGGGCGACCGCCGAACGGCTGGGGCTGGCGTTCGCGCGCGTTCCCACGCCGGGCGTCGACCGGCGGTTCGTCGCGATGGTGCGCGAACTCGTGCTCGAGCGGATCACGACGGCCCGCGGAGAGATCGCCGAACCGCCGGCCGCCGCGGTCGAAGGTCTGCTCGGGCCGGCGTGGGGTGACTGTCCGGCGGGCTGTTGCGCCAATCTCCGTGGACCGCGCCCCGCCGCCTGTGGCGCCGACTGACACGCTCCCTTCCCGCAGGAAGCCCGCAGGAAGTCGGCCGCGAGGGTTCCCCCACGAAGTCGACCGGGGAAAATCGAGATCTGGAAATGTGTCGCTACGATGACCTGGATATGGCCGGCGCATGACGGGGCAACAAACCGCGGAAATGCCCGGCTCCCTTCTTTGGGTGACCACGGACACTGCTGAGTAGACACGCGATGCAGACATTTCCCTCAGGGCACGGTGCTCTTCCCTGTGAGGTGACGACATTCGTCGGTCGCCGCCAGGCGGTGGCGGACGTCAAGCGCCTCTTGTCAGCGGCGCGACTGGTGACGTTGACCGGGTTTGGAGGGGTCGGCAAGTCCCGGTTGGCCATGCAGGTCGGTCGTGAGCTCCGCCGAGCCTTCCCTGACGGTGCGTGTCTGATCGAGCTCGCGAAACTCAGAGATCCGCTGCTCGTCGGACAGGCGGTCGCGGCCGCACTGGATGTCCGCGACCGGTCGGTCCGCAATATCGAGTCGGTATTGTTGCGCTATCTCGCAGACAAGCGAATGTTGCTCATTCTGGACAACTGCGAACATGTTCTCGACGGATGCGGCGAACTCGTGACCCGCCTTTTGTCGGCGGCACCAAAGGTACGGATACTGGCGACCAGTCGGGAATCACTCGGTATTTCCGGTGAACACAGTTGGCGCGTCCCTCCTTTGGCATTTCCTACCGAGACCGCTGCGGGGACCATGGGCGTTTCTCGGCTCGCGGGGGAGGCGACCGGTCGGTTACCGGCCCGCCGGCACGAGGCGCTGATGCTCTTCGAGGACCGAGCCGCGGCCGTGTCGCCCGGCTTCTGCGTCAACGGCGACAACGAGGCGACCGTCGCCCGGCTCTGCCAGCGTCTGGACGGCGTACCTCTCGCCATCGAACTCGCGGCGGTCCGGATGCGGATGTTGTCGGCGGAGCAGATCCTCGCGCGGTTGGAGGATCGCTTCCGGCTGCTGACCGACGGCCAGCATGACGCGCAGGGCCGGCACAGGTCGTTGCGTGCGGCGGTGGAGTGGAGCTTCGACCTCTGCACCGAAACCGAGCGGTTGCTGTGGGCACGGTGCTCGGTGTTCGCCGGCGGGTTCGACCTTGACGCGGTGGAGAGCGTCTGCGCAGGCGAGGGCCTCTCCCAGGCGGACGTCTTCGCCGGCGTGACGGGACTCGTGGACAAGTCCATCCTCAGCTGCGACCACACCGGGCGGGCGGCGAGATACCGGATGCTGGAGACGATCCGGCACTACGGTCAGGAGCAGCTCGTCGCCGGCGGCGAGGAGGCCACCGTCCGGCGCGGGCATCGCGACTACTACCTGCGGATCGCCGAGCAGTCCGACGCCGACTCGTGCGGCCCACGCCAGGCCGAGTGGATGGCGCGGCTACGGGACGAGCGATCGAACATCTGGGCCGCGCTCGACTATTGCCTCACCGAACCAGGGGAGGCACGGACCGGGCTGCGGATGGCGTCGGCGCTGTGGTTCTACTGGGTCGCGTGTGGTGTCGTCCGCGATGGTCGGCTCTGGTTGGACCGCGCGCTCGCCCTCGACACCGCGCCGAGTGGTGAACGCGCCCGCGCGCTGTGGATGGCCGGTTGGATCGCCAGTCTGCAGGGTGACAACACGGCGAGCCGGCGCCTGCTCCGTGAGTGTCAGGGCCTCGCCAGGCAGCTCGGCGACGAGACCGACCTGACGTATGCGACCCAGTTCCTCGGTGAAGCGGAGACCTTCGTCAACGACCTCGAGCACGCGATGCCGTTGCTCGACGACGCGTTGTCTCGGCATCGGCAGGCGAACGCCTGGACGGCGCCGGGACTGCTGATCTTCGGTCAACACGCCAGAACCGACTTCCTTCGCGGCGATGTCGACCGTGCTGTCGCCCGGCTCACCGACGGTCTGGAACTCTGCGTGTCTCTGAACGAACGCTGGACGCTCTCGTGCACGGAGTGGAACCTCAGCGTCACCTGGTGGGCAGCGGGGAACGTGCGGGAGGCCGCGAAGTACGCCGGCGACGCATTGCGGAAGAAGGCGGCGCTGGACGACCAGTTCGGCATCCCCTTCTGTCTCGAGGTCCTGGCATGGGTCGCCGCGTCCGACTCCCGCCCGCACCGAGCCGCGGTGCTCCTCGGTGCCGTACGCAGGATGTGGGACCTGATCGGCCGTCCGCTCTTCGGCTTCACCACCCTGCTCGAGTGGAGTGCGGAGGCCCGGCAGCGCAGCCAGGTCGCCCTGGGTGAGGACGCGTTCGCGGCGGCCGAGCGGATCGGTGCCACAGTCCCGCAACAGGAGCTGATCGCGTTCGCGCTGAGTGACGAGGCGGATCTCCAGGCGGTGGCGGGCAGCGCTACCGTCGCTGTGCCGTCGACCGGGCGGGGCACGACAGCCGTACGAATTCCGGCTTCCCGGAGGCCCGCGGCCCCGGCAGCCCTGACCAGACGCGAACGCGAGGTGGCCGCACTCGTCGCGGAGGGGATGACGAACAAGGAGATCGCCTCCCGGCTGGTCATCTCCCGCCGGACGGCGGAGGCACACATCGAGAACATCCTCACCAAGTTCGGGTTCAACTGCCGCGCACAGATCGCGGCATGGGCGGCCGTCAACGCCGAGCTGGCCTGAGGTGTCCTCGGTGGCGACCGGATGCGCCAGAGCGTCGAGCCGCCGGGAAGAAACTTCCGATCCAGGACATTAGGCTCTGGATCATGACTGCGGAGACGACGCCCGGACCAGGCGCGGAAGCCGGGCAGGATCCGGTGGCCGATCCGGCGACACCGTTCCACGACCTCGACCACTATGTCGCGCTGCGGCGGCTGACGGGCATGTGGCTGGCTCCCGACGGGGGCCAGCTGGTGGCGGCCGTCCAGCAGCTCGCCCCGGACAGGAAGAGCTACCTCAGCGCGCTGTGGCGGATCGACCCCTACGGGGATAGGCCTGCCCGGCGCCTGACGCGTGGCGCCAGTGGCGAGACCAGCCCGGCGTTCCTCCCCGACGGGTCACTGCTGTTCGTGTCCAAGCGACCACACGCCGAATCCGAAGGATCCAAGGAGTCCGACGACGAGAAGCCTGCCCTGTGGCTGCTCCCCGCCGCCGGCGGCGAGGCGCGTGCGGTGGCGACAAGGCCAGGCGGGATCGCCGGCGTAGCGGTCGCGCGCGCCGCCGGCACCCTGATCGTGTCTGCCTCCGCGCTGCCGGGAGCGAAGACGCCTGACGACGACGCCGAACGCCGGAAGGACCGCAGGGACCACGCGGTTGCGGCGATCCTGCACGAGGGTTACCCGATTCGGCACTGGGACCACGACCTCGGTCCCGACGAGGTGCGCCTGTTCGCCGCGGAGCGGCCGCTCGCGGGCGACGCGGAGGAGGACGAACCCGTCGACCTCCGTGACCTGACCCCTGAGCCGGGCCGTGCCCTCGACGAGGCCAGTTACGACGTCAGTCCCGACGGCAACACCCTGGTGACGACGTGGGGCGTTCGCCTCCCACGCGGTGACGTACGCGCCGAGCTCGTGGCGGTCGACACGGCGACGGGCGAGCGCCGGGTGCTCGGCGGCGACCAGGCCTACGAATACGGGGAGCCGCAGATCTCGCCCGACGGCCAGTGGGTGGCATGCGTACGCCACCTTCGCAGCACGACGGAAGCGCCGGCGGACAAGACCCTGTGGCTCGTGCCGCTCACCGGCGGACCGGGCCGCGACCTCACCCCGGAGCTGGACCTGTGGCCGACCGGGCCGCGGTGGTCGCCTGACGGGAGCGTGCTCTACTTCGTCGCCGACGAACTCGGCCGAGCGCCGGTGTTCGCGCTCGAGGTCGATACCGGTGACATCCGCCGGTTGGCCGCCGACGCGGCCTACACCAACCTGTCACCGGCGCCGGATGCCCGGTCGCTCTACGCCCTGCGTACGTCCATCGACGCGCCGCTCGCGCCCGTCCGGCTGGCCGTGGACCGTGAGGACCAGACTCCGACATTCCTGCGCGGACCGGACGAGGCGCCGGCCGTTCCCGGTCACGTCAGCCAGGTGAGAACGGAGGCGGCCGACGGCACACCGCTGCGGGCCTGGCTGGTCCTGCCCTCCGGCGCGTCGAGCGACACACCCGCTCCGCTGCTGTTGTGGATCCACGGTGGCCCGCTCGGCTCGTGGAACACCTGGAGCTGGCGGTGGAACCCCTGGCTGATGGCCGCTCGCGGCTACGCCGTGCTGTTGCCCGACCCCGCACTCTCCACCGGCTACGGCCGCGAGTTCGTCAAGCGGGGTTGGGGACGTTGGGGTGCTGAGCCCTTCACCGACCTGATGAGCATCACCGACGCTGCCTGCGCCCGCGACGACATCGACGAGCAGACGACGGCCGCGATGGGCGGGTCGTTCGGCGGCTACATGGCCAACTGGGTCGCCGGGCACACCGACCGGTTCAAGGCGATCGTGACGCACGCGAGCCTGTGGGCCCTGGACCAGTTCGGGCCGACGACCGACGTCGCGGCGTACTGGTACCGCGAGCTCACACCGGAGCGCGCTCTCGCCAACTCACCGCACATGTTCGCCGACCGGATCCGCACGCCGATGCTGGTCGTCCACGGCGACCGTGACTACCGCGTTCCGATCGGCGAGGCGTTGCGGCTGTGGTGGGAGCTGTCGTACCGCCACGAGGGGGAGCCGGACGACTTCCCGCACCGCTTCCTGTACTTCCCTGACGAGAACCACTGGGTGCTCAGCCCGCAGCACGCGAAGGTGTGGTACGACACGGTGCACGCGTTCCTCGCCTGGCACGTCCACGACGAGCCATGGGCCCGACCAGACCTGGTCTGAGCCGGTCGGCCAGAACCGGGCATTCGTGACATGGCTGCCAATTCAGGTCTTTCATTGCGCGAAACGGGTTGCATCCAACGAGGACTGCGCACATTTCAGCAACAAAATCGGGTTACATCTTGCTGGATGTGGTTCCGTTCAGCCGGGTCGAAGGTATAGCTTCCGGGCAGTCAAACTCCGTCTCGCGGACCTGCGAGGCGGAGTCCCTGTGACCTGATGTCCCAAGCCTGCATGGAGAGTTCCCGTTCGACTGCGCTGTGTAGTTATCGAAGGCTGTTGTTGTAGGAAAGCAGGCGGCGCTGCCGAGGCAGCAAGCGCCGTACGACCGGGAGGTGAAAGTGTCGGCGACCGACCAGACGGAGCACGCGGTCGAGCAGAGCAAGACTCCGCGACAGTCCGGACGAAGGTCCGCGGCGCGATATGTGGTCGGTCGGATAGTCAAGGCACTGTTCACGATCTACGTCGTCGCGACGGCGACGTTCTTCCTCGTGCGACTCCTTCCTGGCAACCCGGTTGACGTCTACATCAACCAGCAGATCGCGCAGTACGGCATGAGCTACCAGGACGCCGCCAACCAGGCCGCGGGACTGTTCTCGTTCGATCCCAACGAGCCGGTTCTCCTGCAGTACCTCGACTATCTCGCCGGCATCGTGAGGGGTGACTTCGGCGAGTCGCTGCTCTCACCCGGCTCGTCCGTGCTCGGCCAGATCGGTGCGTACCTTCCCTGGACACTCTTCAGCGTCGGAATCGCCCTTGTCGTCAGCTTCATCCTCGGCATCGGGATCGGCATGATGATGGCCTACCGGCGCGGCGGCATCTTCGACCATCTGATGACCTTCGCCGGCTCGGTGACCCACTCGGTCCCCAACTTCCTGCTCGCGATGATGATCGTCGTCTTCTTCGGCGTACAGCTGGAGTGGCTGCCGATCGCCGACATGCGCGGTGCCTACTCACCCGGCGTGGTTCCGGAGTTCAGTGCGGCCTTCATCGCGGACGCGCTCTACCATGCGGCGTTACCGATGCTGGTCTATGTGCTGACCTCGCTCGGCGGTTGGATGCTGGTGATGAAGTCCTCCACCGTCGAGACGCTCGGCGAGGACTACGTCACCGTCGCACGAGCCCGTGGGCTCACCGACCGGCGGATCCAGTTCCAGTACGTCGGGCGCAACGCGATGCTGCCGCTCTTCACCAGCTTCGCGTTGTCCTTGGGATTCGTCGTCGGCGGCTCGATCCTGGTCGAGCAGGTGACGCAGTACCAAGGCATCGGCTTCCTGCTGTTCGAGGCGGTCAACCGGCGTGACTATCCCGTCCTCCAAGGGATTCTGCTGGTCGTCACCATCTCCGTCGTGATCGCCAACCTGGTCGCCGACCTTCTCTACAGCCGGATCGATCCGCGGATCCGGATCGCGAGCGGAGGGAACTGAAACGTGGCCCAGATTCTCGAGCCGAGCGCCACGGACTTCCACGCTCCGCCACCACCGGACGAGAAGGACGTCGGTGTCTTCAGGGCGTTCGTCCGTGCGCTGATGCGCAGTCGCACTGGCTTCATCGGGTTTCTCGTCTTCGCGGGCATGGTGCTCATCTGCCTGATCGGTCCGCTGTTCACCCCCGACGACCTGCCGACCGACGTCGCGAGGATCTACGCCGCACCGACGCTCGCGCATCCCCTGGGCTTCGACTCCGAGGGACGCGACGTGCTGATGCAGCTCATCAACGGTGGGCGAACGGTCATCTTCGTCGGCTTCATGGCGGCACTCGTCTCCACCGTCATCGCCGTCCTCTTCGGGGCACTCGCGGCGTACGTCGGTGGCCGGGTCGACTCCATCATCGTCACCGCCACCGACATCGTCCTGACCGTTCCGGGCATCATCCTGCTGGCGGTGCTCGCCGCGTTCTACCGGGTCGGAAGCTCCTGGGCACTGGCGGTGATCCTCGGCATCCTGGGGTGGCCGGGGCTCTTACGCGCCGTGCGTGCGCAGGTGTTCTCGTTGAAGGAACGCGAGTACATCGAGGCGGCCAAGCTGCTCGACCTCGGCACCGTCCGGATCGTCATCCGCGAGATCCTGCCCAACATGGCGAGCTTCATCCTGATGAACTTCGTCATCGGCATGACGAACGCCATCTACGCGCTGGCCGGCCTTTATCTGTTGGGCCTCGCGCCGATGGAGGGCGACAACTGGGGCATCATGATCAACTTCGCGTGGACGCGGGGGGCGATCTTCTTCGAGGGCAGCTTCTTCTACATCATGGGCCCGGTGCTCGCGATCTGCATCCTCCAGCTCGCGCTCGTGACGATGGCCCGCTCGTTCGAGGAGATCCTCAACCCGCGGCTGCGGCACAACTAGGAGGACGTACGCAAGTGGATCGCGAGCAGGAGAGTCCCACGGTGACCGGATCGGCGTCCGGCGTCGCCGCGACAGGTGAGCCGATCCTGTCCGTGCGGGATCTCTCGGTGGAGTACAAAACCGGCCAGGGTGTCGACGATCCCGCACAGCGTGCGGTCAACAGCGTGAGTTTCGACCTCTACCCGGGCGAGAGCATCGCGCTGATCGGCGAGAGTGGGTGCGGCAAGACCACGCTCGGGCTTGCGATTCTGCGTCTCCTGCCCAGACTCGGCTCGATACCGAGCGGATCGGTCACCTATCGACGCAGGGACGGGTCGGTCGTCGATCTCCTGAGCCTGAACCACGAGCAGCTGCGTCAGTTCCGGTGGAGCGAGTGCGCCATGGTCTTCCAGGGCGCGATGAACTCCTTCAACCCCGTCCTGCGGGTCTGGGACCAGATCTATGACACCATCCGGGCACATGACACGTCGATGTCCCGCCACGACGCCCATGACCGCGGTGTCGAGGTGCTGAAGGAGGTCGACCTCGAACCCGACCGGGTACTCAGGTCCTACCCCCACGAGCTGTCCGGCGGGATGCGCCAGCGGGTCCTGATCGCGATGAGCATGCTGTTGCGCCCGCAGATGCTGATCCTCGACGAGCCGACGACCGCACTCGACATCCTGACCCAGCGGGCGATCGTCGACCTCATCCACGACCTGCATGACAAGCTCGACTTCGCGATGATCTTCGTGTCGCACGACCTCGCCGTGGCGGCCGAGCTCGCGACGCGGGTCGCGACGATGTACGACGGCGAGATCGTCGAGATGGGCGATGTCAGGGACATCTTCTATCGCCCGCAACACCCTTACACCACGAGCCTCATCAACGCCGTGCCCACGGTTGCCGACGGTTCGACCGTCGTCGAGTCACCCGTCGGTGCCACCGGCCAGGAGTCGCCCGCGAACGGAGGTCCGGCCGATGAGTGAGCTACTGGAACTCGACTCTCTCACCCACGTGTTCAAGACCCGTCGCGGCGAGGTCCGTGCCGTGGATGATGTGTCCCTCAAGCTCGCCGAGGGCGAGGTGCTCTGTCTCGTCGGCCAGAGCGGCTCGGGCAAGAGCACCGCGGCCAAGATCGCGTCCGGTCTGCTCAAGCCCACCGAGGGTGCCGTGCGGTTCGACAAGGGAGACATCTACGCCAAGGGCCACGGGCACAAGCAGCGGTTCAAGAGCTTCCGACGAGCCGTTCAGTACGTCCATCAGGATCCGTACGCCTCGCTCAACCCGATCCAGGACGTCATGGCCACCCTGTCCGCGCCGCTGTTCCGGCACCGCCTGGTGCGCAGCAGGTCGGAGGCCCGCAGCCGGGTGTCGGACCTCCTGACCCAGGTGGGTCTCACACCTCCGGAGACGTTCCTGACGAAGTTCCCGCACCAGATGTCAGGCGGCCAGCGGCAGCGGGTGGCGGTGGCAAGGGCGCTCACGCTCGACCCGCGGCTGATCATCGCCGACGAGGCCACCTCGATGCTGGACGTGTCGATCCGGATCGGCCTGCTCGGCATGCTGACCAAGCTGCGCAAGGAACTCGGGGTCGGCTTCCTCTACATCACCCATGACCTCGCGATGGCGAAGTACTTCGGACGTGAGGGCAACATCGCCGTCATGCACGTGGGCCGGATCGTGGAGTTCGGCCCGACCCTCGACGTCATCGCGGACCCGCAGGATCCCTACACCCAAGCACTTCTGGAGGCTATCCCAGAACCGGACCCCGACCTGGCGCGGCGCAAGCGCGCCGCCCGCCTCGCGGCCAGCCGAGCCGGCCAGGACAAAGGAGTTCCGGCGGCATGATCGGTCCCGGAGCCGGAATGGCGGCATTTCGATGGGCGGCTTTCCTTGCCGTGTGCGCAGGGTTCCTGCTGCTCGTCGTCCAACCCGGGACAGCCGAGTTCGTGATCACCGTGTTCATGCTGTGTCTCAGCGTGTTCTTCGCTGGGGCGGTCGCTGTTCTCGTACGAATGAAGAATCGCTGAGGAATCACCTCCTTATGCGGCACAACCCTTTGATGGGGAGGAACCCAATGAATGCAACACCTGGCCCGGTCGAGCGGGAGTTGTCCCGTCGACACGTGCTCGAGATCTTCGGTTTCGGTGCCGCGGGGGCGGCCCTCCTCGCCGCGTGTGGCGGCGGCGGGGGCGGGACAGGCACCGGCGGCGGCGGTGGCGGTGGAGGCGGCAGTGCCGAGTTCGCCGGTGCGTGGCCGTACCAAGTGCCGCCGAAGGGTCACTTCAACCTGATGAGCGGTGTCACCGACGGCATCATCGCCGGTGGTGCCTATCAGGACCTGGTGGTCCTGCCCGGTGGGATGTACTACTGGGCGGACAAGAAGTGGGAGCTGCTGCTCGCCGAGAACTTCGCCATCGACGACGCTGCCAAGACCTTCACCTACACCGTGCGGTCCGGGCTCACCTGGAGTGACGGCAAGCCCATCACCAGCAAGGACGTCGTTACGACCTTCTGGTGTCTGCGGGTCATGCGTAACGTCGTCTGGAACTACGTCTCCAAGGTCGAGGCGACCGATGACCAGACGGTCGTCTTCACGATGAACAACCCGTCGACGGTGCTCGAACGTTACGTCCTTCGGCAGGCGATCTTCGCTGACGCGGTCTACGGCGAGTTCGCCACCCGTGCCCAGGAGCTGTTCGACGGCGGCAAGGACCTCGACAGTCCCGAGGGCGGCACGCTCAACAAGGACCTGCAGGCGTTCCGGCCGGAGGCGGGCAAGTTCCTCGCCAGCGGCCCGTTCACCTTCGACACCAACAGCATCACCAACGCCCAGCTGACGCTCGTCAAGAATGACAAGGGTTACCTGGCCGACACGGTGAAGTTCGACGTTGTCACCCTCTTCAACGGCGAGACCCCGACGATCACCCCGCTAGTGCTGAGCAAGAAGGTCGACTACGCGACCCACGGGTTCCCGGTGGCAACGGAGAAGGAGTTCATCAACAAGGACATCCGGGTGCTCCGGCCACCGGTCTACTCCGGTCCCGCGCTCTTCATCAACCTCGACAAGCTCAAGGAATTCAAGGACGTCAAGGTCCGGCAGGCGCTCGCGCACGCCATCAACCGCGACCAGAACGGCACGGTCTCGCTCGCCGAGTCCGGCAAGGGCGTCAAGTACATGGCGGGGTTCTCCGACATCCAGGTGCCGGACTGGCTGAGCCAGGAGGAGCAGGACCAGCTCAACCCGTACGAGTTCGACCAGGACAAGGCGGCTTCCCTGCTCACCGAGGCAGGCTGGAAGAAGCAGGGCAACAACTGGCTGAAGCCCGACGGCAAGCCGGCAAGCTACGAGCTGACTTTCCCGGCCGAGTTCGCGGACTGGTCTGCCGCGGGTGCGGAGCTCGCCAAGCAGCTCTCGTCGTTCGGCATCCAGGTGAAGGGTCGTGGCGTCACGCACACCCAGCAGCCGATCGATGTCGACAAGGGCGCGTTCGAGTTCGCGATCCAGGGGTGGGGCGCGGGCAACCCGCATCCGCACTTCGCGTTCGTCGCGGACTTCTTCACCCACAACATCCCGATTGCGGCCAACCAGGGCGGGAAGGGCAGCGCGTTCGAGCTGAACCAGACCACCGAGGCGTTCGGCAAGGTCGACCTGGAGAAGACCGTCACCGAGGCGGGCCAGGGTCTCGACGAAGCGGCGCAGAAGAAGAACGTCGCCACCGCGGCGATCGCGTTCAACGAGCTGTTGCCGATCATCCCGATCTTCGAGCGGTACGGAAACAACGCCGCGCTGGAAGGGGATCGGGTGAAGGCCTGGCCGCCGGACGATGACCCGATCCTGCTCAACTCGCCGTACGCCGACAACTTCACGGTCCTGCTCATGCTGACCGGGAAGCTCGAACCCGCCGGCTGAGCGAGAGTTCGGCCGACCCCACGCGGTCAGTGGAGCGGCGGAGCAACACGGACGGACCCCCGGCAGGCATGCCCTGTCGGGGGTCCGTCCGTGTCCAGGTCACCTGACCGCTCGGGTCATTCCTTGTGGTCTGCGCTTCGCGCGCCAGGCGCATGCCTTGGATGAGGGTGCCCCTCACACAATGTGCCGTGCGACTCATCCGGCGGACAAGGCCTCCTCGGCCGTTTCCGGCCGCCGCCTCGCGCCGAGCCAGGCGTCCTTGAGCGAGATCTTCGCGCCCATCCGCAGGATCGCCCCCTCGTAGATCCGGGCGCCGGCGACGACGAGAAGAGCGATGGCCGCCAGCATCAGGCCCAACGCGAGTCCCGTCTCCCACCAGGGCGCCGAGCCGCGGGACATGCGTACCGGCGCGCACAGCGCGGAGAAAGGTGGGATCACGCCGAGCAGTCGCGACGCCAACCCGTCAGGGTTGAAGTTGACGTAGAACGTGGCGAAGAACGACACCATGATCAGCATGTTCGCCGGCCCGATGACGTTCTGCAGCTCCTCCTGACGGGACACTCGCGCGGCGCTGGCCGCGAACACCGCACTGTAGAAGGCGTAGCCGAGAACGAACCACAACAGGACGAACCCGACCGGGACCAACAGGTCAGGCGTCACCTCCAGCATCCCCGTGGCGTTGCCGAGCAACAGGCCGAAGGCCGCGATCAGGGTCAGCTGGAGGAACCCGAGCAGCCCGATGCCGAGGATCTTCCCGGCCAGCAGGGCCTTGGTGTTGATCGCCGAGAGGATCAGCTCGACCACCCGGCTCGCCTTCTCCTCCACGATTCCGAACGCCACCCACATGCAGTAGCCGATGATCTGGCCGTAGAGGACGATGCTGCCGATGAAGGCCACCTGACCCCGCTGCTCGGCCTTCGGGTCCGGCGGGTCGAGCGCGTCGACGGCGAGCGGAGGCACGGACTGGACGGCCCGCGCTTCGTCCAGGTCGAGCCCCTTGGCGCGAAGCTGCGCCGTGGCGGTCACGTCGCGATGGGCCGCCTGCAGCGCGGCCGCGAGCGTGTCGTCCAGGTCCTCCTTGACGAGGATCTTGTCCTTCATGATGTAGGCGTCGAGGTCGCCGTCCTCGACGGCCGCCTTGGCCCGCGCCTCGGAGGAGTAGTGGTGCTGCTCGATGGTGATGCCGAGCAGCTGCTCCTGGGCGTTCACCGCCGCCGACAGCTTGTAGATGCCGTCGGCGATCGCCACCTTGTGCGTACCGTCATTGCCGAACAGTTTCGGCATGAACAGCACGGCTCCCAGGATCACCAGTGTGATCACGGTCGAGAACCAGAACGACCGGTCACGCAGCCGTTCGGACAGCTCACGCCGGGCAACAGTCCGCGTCGCCTCCCGGAAGGTCAGAGCCGCACTCATGCTGGTTTCCTTTCGCATGGCCGCTGCGGTGCCTCACTTCGGCACACCTCGTTCCTCGGCGTACCTGCGTGGGGGCTCCTCGCGCTCATGCTGTTCCCCTTTTCGCATGGCCGCTGCGGTGCCTCACTTCGGCACACCTCGTTCCTCGGCGTACCTACGTGGGGGCTCCTCGCGCTCATGCGACGACCTCCGTCTTCTGCGTGTCCTGCGATCCTGTGGCGTTCCCCGGAAGGGCGCTGTCAGCCTCGGAGACGGCTTCCCGGAAGAGCTCCGCCAGCGTGGGGGTCAGCCAGCGGAACTCCTGGACCGCACCAGCGGCACGGGCAGTGTCGAGCAGGAGTTGGTCGTCGGTTCCCTCGGCGAGCTCGACCACCGTCTCGGTGGCCGCCCTCTTTGTCGGTCCAACGGCAGGCCGCTCGGTGAGGACCTGGGCGCCCCGCACTGCCGCGCTCCACCCCGGCGGTGCGCCGACCACCACCCGGTAACGGCGTGGACGATCCTTGTTGCGAAGGTCCTCGACCGGGCCGGACGCGACGATCCGCCCCGCCTGGATGATCCCGACGGCATCGCACAACCGCTCCACGAGCTCCAGCTGGTGGCTGGAGAAGAGGACGCCGACACCTCGCCGGACCCGCTCGCTCAGAATGTGGGCGAGGGCATCGACTCCTACCGGGTCGAGGCCGGAGAACGGCTCGTCGAGCACGAGCAGCTCCGGATCGTGGACCAGCGCGGCGGCCAGCTGCACCCGCTGCTGGTTGCCGAGGGACAGTTGCTCCACGCGTTCGTTCGCTCGGTCGGCCAGGCCGAACTCGCCTAGCAGCGAGGCGACCGACGCGGCTGCCACCGTCGGCGGGGTCCCGCGCAACCGGGCCAGATAAATCAGTTGGTTCCGGATCCGCATCTTGGGGTAGAGGCCGCGTTCTTCGGGCATATACCCGAAACCCCGGCGGGCGTCGGCATCAGCCGATCGACCGTGCCAGTGGACGGCACCGGCGTCCTGGGCCAGGACACCCATGAGTATGCGCATCGTGGTCGTCTTGCCAGCGCCGTTCGTCCCGACGAACCCGAACATCTGGCCGGGCAAAACGGACAAGGAGAGGTTATCGACGGCGACGCGGTCGCCGTATCGCTTGGTTACGCCAAGTAGTTCGAGCACCAACCAAGGCTCTCAGGCGTACACCTTGCTCGATGTCATCCTCGGGGACGGTTTCCTATCGCTCCGGGGTAGGATCCGGGCGCCCCCATGAAAGAGGGGTGACAGTGACACAGGCGTAACGGGGATGTACGTCCGCAAGATCACGAGCGACACGCGGATCCAGTACGAGTGTGCCGGATCTGCATAGGGCAGAATCTGCGCCCGCGAATCGGGCACAAGTTCAGCCCGCCACGCGTTACGTGCTCGACAAGCGGTGATGGGCGCACCGCCAAGCGCGCCACCACCAGAGGGGGTCGAGCGCGACGTTTGCGCACAAGGATGTGCGTACCGCAACACCCGCTGAGCCAGGGGGAAGAGGGACGATGGCCACCGACTACGACGCGCCACGCAAGACAGACGAAGAGCTCTCCGAGGACAGCATCGAGGAGCTCAAGGCGCGGCGCATGGACAAGAACTCAGGGAAGGTCGACGTCGACGAGGCCGAAGTAGCCGAGACGTTCGAACTGCCCGGTGCCGACCTGTCCAACGAAGAACTATCCGTGCGGGTGCTGCCCCGCCAGTCAGACGAGTTCACCTGCTCGAACTGCTTCCTGGTCCACCACCGGAGCCAGCTCGCATTCGAGAAGAAGGGCCAACCGGTCTGCCGCGACTGTGCTGCCTAGCCCGGTCCGGGCCGCCTGCTGGTGGCCACGGACAAGGGTCTGGCCAGAGTCGCTCGCAGGAACGCGTCCGGCGCCGTGTTGACCGCTCGAGAAGTCGGTCGGCACGGCGCCGGACGCGTCACGTGTGACCCGCGCTGGCCCTATGAGCCGGAAACCGGATGCCCGCGTCACGCGGAGTCGTCGGGCCGCAGGCCGGGCGGCAGCTCACCGGTCCACTTGCGCCACATCCGGGCGGCCTGACGGCCGGCAAGGAGCCTGGCGACCGCGACCCCGACACCACTCGCCACCGCCCAGGTGACGGCTTCGCGCCAGGTGAGGTCCGGATCGTCCGGGTCGGCCGGCGGCTCATTGCCCGTGACCCAGCGCCAGCCGGTGTCGACCCCCTTCTTCGTCACCGCCACGGCGGCGAAGGTGCTCAGTCCGCGTACGACGGTCCATCCAAGCTTCGACCCAGCCACGTGAAACCTCCGTTCTTGTCCCGAGTCTTCCACGCGGTACCGGTCCGCGGGGTCAGTCTCGAGTCCTCGCAGCCGCCACCGCGTCATCGAGCGCGCGGGCGAGGGCTTCCGGGCGCCGGGTCGCGACGTACCAGTACGGCGTCGGATCGGCGGGGTCGGTGACCTCGACGCGGATCCCGCGGGGGAGGTAGGGCCGCAGGAACATCCGTGCGGTCGCGTCTGCCGCCGGCCCGCGGAGGGCACGCGCCTGCGCGGACGAGAGTGGAAGCGCCGAGCCCACCGCCGTGAGAGGGAGGCGGGCAGAGCCCACCCGGAGCGAGTGCTGGTCGACCCGGATCGCGAGCCGGCCGTAGACGAGGAGGCCGGCGGCGCACAGCAGCGTCGTGGCGAGTCCGGCGATGTGCCCACCGAGATGCGGCCACCCGTGCTGGGCCGCGAACCAGAAGGAGCCCGCCAGCCCGCCCACGACCAGCCACCACCAGACCGGGACCCACAGGCGCTCGGTGTAGCGGGTGGCGCCAGCCGTGGACTGGTGCCGGTCAGGGTCGGTCTCCGCCGGTGCGTTCACGACCGCCAAGCCTCCCATCCACCCGCTCGGTGCCACGGGTAGGGTCAGGCACCGTGACCCCCGAGAACGACGTACCGGTTCTCATCCGGCGTCTCGACCCAGACGTCACCATTCCCGCCTATGCTCATGCGGGTGACGCCGGTGCCGATCTTGTCACCACGGTTGGCCTCACCCTCCAGCCGGGGGAGCGTTCGGTCGTGCCCACCGGCATCGCCCTCGCACTGCCGGCCGGGTACGTCGCCTTCGTCCATCCGAGGTCCGGCCTCGCGGCACGATGCGGGATGTCGATCGTGAACGCGCCTGGCACCGTCGACGCCGGCTACCGGGGAGAACTCCGCGTCGTCCTGATCAACCTCGACCCGCACCAACCGATCGAGCTCCGGCGTGGTGACCGGATCGCCCAACTCGTCGTCCAGCGTGTCGAGCGGGCCCACTTCATCGAGGTCGACACCCTGCCCGAATCGTTGCGAGGTGACGGCGGCTATGGCTCGACCGGTGGCTTTACCGAGGCGGGCCAGACCCGTGGGGGAGGAACCTGACGTGGTCTTTCGCAAGGCGCAGCCTTCGCAGACGACCTCCGATCTCGACGCGCGGGACCGGAGGCGTCGCGGCCGAGGTCCCGACGACGCCATGGCTGACCAGGCGGCGTGGGATCCGGCAGATCCGTACGCCGGTGGTGCACCGACCGCCGCTTCCGGAGCCCCGGGCGTCCCCTCACGCCCAGGACCCTACGACTCCAGCGAGGTGGAGCACGGCTCCGATCCCGCGGCGGCCGGCCGGGACGACTTCGGCGCCCTGCAGATCCCCAGAATGGCCGGAGTCGAGGTCAAGGTGGGAATCAACCAGGCATCACAGGTGGATGCCGTGTTCCTCGTGCAGGGCGCATCAGCGCTCGAGCTACGCGCCTTCGCGGCGCCGAAGAGCCGCGGCCTCTGGGACGAGGACCGGCGCAGCGTCTCGGCCGACGTCACGCGAGCGGGCGGGGTCGTGACCGAGGGGGAGGGCCCGTTCGGACGCGAGCTCAAGGTGATCATGCCGGGTCGGACACCTGACGGTCAGCCGGTCAACAAGACCTTGCGGTTCGTCGGCGTCGACGGCCCACGCTGGGGCCTCCGCGGCACCCTGCACGGCCAGGCCGCCTCGGACCCGGCGGCTGCGGGCCCTCTGCTTTCCGCCATGTCCGCGATTGTCGTCGTGCGCGGCAAGAGTCCGATGGCGCCCGGCGAGATGATCCCGTTGCGCGACCCCCATGCCGCGCGACCTGCGTAGGCGGGCTCGGAACGGCTCCGCAGTCGTCCGGCGACTGGTCGACCGGTCGAAGCGGCACGGGCACGGGTAACCTGCGTCGCATGACCGAGGCCAGGAGGCGTGACCCCCATGAGTGAGGGTGGAAAGACCACGCGCACCGGCATGTGGCGCCGCGCCCTCTCCCGGCTCGCAAGCAGCCAGGACGCGCTGGAGGCGGCCGAGCTGCAGGACGACGTGTTCGAATCGGGTTATGAGCCGATCGGGAGCTGTGCTCACCGTGAACAGGTCCAACTCTGCGGCACTCTCCGCACGGTCACCCTCAGACCGCGAGGCGGCGTCCCGGCGCTGGAGGCCGAGCTGTACGACGGTTCCGGCTCCGTCACCCTGGTCTGGCTGGGCCGGCGCCGGATCGCCGGCATCGAACCTGGCCGCAGCCTGATCGCCAAGGGTCTGATCGCTTCCCGCGACGACGAGCGGATCATGTACAACCCACGTTATGAGCTTCGGCCCACAGATGACCCGGACCACTAAGGTGACCCGGACCACTAAGGAGCAGCGGTGACCGACCAACAGCCGGCCGAACAACAGCGCGTGGACGAGCCGGAACCTTCGGCGCAGGAGGGGTTCTCCCTCGTCCGGGCGTTCGGCGGCTGGGGAGGCATGCTCGACGCGGGTATACCCGGCGTGGCTTTCCTCATCGCCTACACGGTGTCTGGCCAGGATCTCCGGTTGGCGCTGATCATCGCGCTGTCGGTCGGTGCGGTGCTGGCCGTGATCCGGCTGGTACGTCGCGACCCGCTACAGAACATCATCGGCGGCTTCATCGGCGTCGCCATTGCCGCGCTGATCGCGAACGCCACCGGGAAGGCCGAGGACTTCTATCTCCCGGGTCTGTTCATCAACGCCGGCTACGCCGTCGCCTATCTTGTCGGAAACCTCCTTCGCTGGCCGCTGATCGGTCTGATCGTGGGCTTCGCCGCGGGCTGGGGAACCACCTGGCGGCAGGATCCCGTGCTGCTGAGCGCGTTCATGCGGGCAGGTTGGCTCTGGGTGGGTCTGTTCGCGGTCAAACTGGCGGTGCAGCTGCCGCTGTATCTCGCCGGCGAGGTCGTCGCACTCGGAATCGCCCGGGTGGCCCTCGGCTGGCCGTTGTGGCTGCTCGTCCTGTGGCTCAGCTACATCGTCATCAAGGGCTCGGTGCCGCGGGAGCACTGGGCGGCGGTGAAGCAGGCCGCCGACAAGATCGGGCAGGCCCGTGGCGGCTCCTGAGGTCGCGACGCCACACGTGACAAAGCCGCCCTACCTGTCTTCGGTCGGAGGCTGGGTCTCATGCGGTGACAGGAGTTCCTGAAGCTCCTTCTCCCGCTCGGGAATGGCGACGAACAGCAACTCGTCATGACCCTCGAGGGGGGTGTCGCCGGTCGGCACCAACACCCGCCCGGACCGGACAATCGTGACGAGCGTGGTGTCAGGCGGCCAGGAGACGTCCTGGACGCGGCGGCCGATCGTCGTGGAGTCCTCCGGGAGGGTGAGCTCGACGAGGTTGGCCTCACCCTGTCGGAAGGTGAAGAGGCGTACGAGGTCGCCGACACTCACGGCCTCCTCGACGAGTGCGGCCATGATCCGCGGCGTCGAGACGGCGACGTCCACACCCCAGGACTCGTTGAACATCCACTCGTTCTTGGGGTGGTTGACCCGGGCGACCACCCGCGGGACACCGAACTCGGTCTTGGCCAGCAGAGACACGACGAGGTTGACCTTGTCGTCTCCCGTCGCGGCGATGACGACGTCGCAGCGGTGCAGGGCGGCCTCGTCGAGCGTGGAGAGCTCACAGGCGTCGGCCAGGAGCCACTCTGCGTGCGGGACGACCTCGACCTTCATGGCGGCCGGGTCGCGGTCGATGAGGAGGACCTCGTGGTGGTTCTCGACCAGCTCACTCGCGATGGACTGGCCGACGTTGCCGGCACCGGCGATGACCACGCGCATCAGAGTTCCTCCGGACCCGAGGCGAAGGCGTTCTCCACCTTGTCGATCGTGCCCTCGCGCATGATGACGTGAACGAGGTCGCCGTCCTGTACGACCGTGTCGGGGCCGGGCAGGACGCCCTCGCCGAGCCTTGTCAGGAACGCCACGCGGGCCCCGGTGGTCCGCTCCAGATCGCTCACCCGGTGGCCCACCCAGGCCGCGTCGATGTGGATCTCGGCCAGGCGTACGGTCCCTGTGGGGTCGCGCCACTCCGGCTCGGAACCTTCCGGCAGCAGCCGGCGGATGATCTGGTGGGTCGTCCACGGAATCGTGGCGACCGTGGGAATGCCGAGGCGCTGGTAGACCTCAGCACGCCCAGGGTCGTAGATCCGGGCGACGACGTTCTCGACCCGGAAGATCTCGCGGGCGATCCGGGCGGACAGGACGTTGGAGTTGTCGCCGCTGGAGACCGCGGCGAAGGCTCCGGCCTGCTCGATACCGGCCTCGGCGAGGACGTCGCGGTCGAAGCCCATGCCGGTGACGGTCCGGCCGCCGAAGCTCGGGCCGAGCCGGCGGAATGCCTCCGTCGCCCGGTCGACCACGGCGACGCTGTGGCCACGGTCCTCGAGGCTGTGCGCGAGTGTGGAACCGACGCGTCCGCAGCCCATGATCACGATGTGCACGGTGTCCTTCTTCGCCCGATCGCTGGTCGGATCGTCCCTGACGCTACACCGCGTCACCCCGCCGGTGGCGGACCGGGCATCGGACTCTGCCTGATCAACAGCGCGCCCCGGCGCGGAAACCCGTACGGTGCCCGTCGACAGGCCGTCCGTCGCTACCTCTAGCATCCTTGCCGTGGGAATAGGCGACCTCGGCAAGCGGCTGCTGATCGGGCGCAAGCTCCGCAGTACCCAGATCCACCAGACGCTTCTGCCGAAGCGCATCGCTCTCCCCGTCTTCGCCAGCGACGCACTGTCCTCCGTGGCGTACGCACCGGACGAGATCTTCATCATGTTGTCGTTCGCGGGCCTCTCCGCGTACGCCTTCTCCTGGAAGATCGGCATCGCGGTCGGGATCGTCATGCTCGCGGTGGTGGCGTCGTACCGGCAGAACGTGCAGGCGTATCAGTCCGGCGGCGGCGACTACGAGGTCTCGACGGTCAATCTGGGTCACGCGGCCGGGCTCACTGTCGCAAGTGCGCTGCTGGTCGACTACGTGCTCACCGTGGCGGTGTCGATCTCGTCGGCCGCGCAGTACGCCGCGACGGCGATCGAGTCGTGGCAGGGGCACCAGACGACGGTCGCGGTGATCGCCACGCTCTTTCTCATGGCGATGAACCTGCGCGGGATCCGAGAGTCCGGTACGGCGTTCGCGATCCCGACGTACCTCTTCATGGCGGCGATTCTCGGGATGTCACTGTGGGGTCTCGTCCGCTACTTCCTCGGAACCCTGCCCGAAGCCGACTCCGCCGATCTCCAGATCGCTGCCGAACCGGAGTTCGCGCAGGGCTTCACGGGGCTCGCCGCCGCGTTCCTGCTCCTGCGGGCGTTCGCGTCCGGTTGCGCCGCGCTCACCGGGGTGGAGGCGATCAGCAACGGCGTTCCGGCGTTCCGCAGACCCAAGGGGCGCAACGCCGCGGCGACCCTGCTTCTGCTCGGCGTCATTGCCGTGGTGATGGGCCTGAGCGTCAACCTGCTGGGCAACGCCATGGGCGTGCGCATGGTCGAACGCCCAGCGACCCAGCTGCTCAACCCGGACGGCACTCCGGTGGGACCGGGCTATCACCAGGACCCGGTGATCAGCCAGCTCGCGGGAGGGATCTTCGACCACTTCCCGATCGGGTTCTACTTCGTCGCCGCGGCGACCGGCGTGATCCTGGTGCTGGCCGCCAACACGGCGTTCAACGGGTTCCCGGTCCTGGGGTCGATCCTGGCCCGCGACGGCTACCTGCCGCGGCAGCTGCACACCCGCGGCGACCGGCTGGCGTTCAGCAACGGGATCGTCCTGCTGGCGGGGTTCGCGATCGTGTTGATCGTCGCGTTCGACGCCGAGGTCACCTCGCTGATCCAGCTCTACATCGTCGGCGTGTTCGTGTCGTTCACGGTGAGCCAGACCGGCATGGTCCTGCACTGGACAGCGCTGCTACGGACGGAGCAGGATCCGGGCGCCATCCGGCGTATGCAACGCAGCCGGTTGATCAACGCCTTCGGGCTCAGCGTGACCGCTGTCGTGCTGGTCGTCGTCCTCGTCACGAAGTTCACCCAGGGAGCGTGGATCTCGATCCTCGCGATGGCGGTGCTCTTCGTTCTCATGCGCGGAATCCGGGCGCACTACGACCGGGTGGCCGAGGAATTGACGGCGGCGCCGGAGGATGAGCTGACCCTGCCGTCCAAGGTGCACGCGGTCGTCCTGGTCTCGAAGCTGCACCGGCCGGCGTTGCGGGCGCTGGCGTTCGCGCGGGCGTCGCGTCCGGACGTGCTCGAGGCGTTGACCGTGGACGTCGATCCGGAGGAGACCCGCAAACTCGTCGACGAATGGGACCGTCGCGGCATCCCGGTGCCACTCAAGGTCCTCGCTTCGCCCTACCGCGAGATCACCCGGCCGATCCTGGACTACATCCGTCACATCCGGCGGGCGAGCCCGCGCGACGTGGTGACGGTGTACATCCCGGAGTACGTCGTCGGGCATTGGTGGGAGCACCTGCTCCACAACCAGAGCGCGCTGCGGTTGAAGACCCGCCTGCTCTTCACCACGGGCGTGATGGTGACCAGCGTGCCGTACCAGCTGCGTTCGTCGCAGATCGCCGAACGCCGGGCAGAGCGGCAGGTCAACGCTCCCGGTGGCGTACGACGCGGCGGACCCCGGCGGACCGGCGGCAAGCCGTCCGCACGGCGGTGACCAGACCGTGGCCCACCTCGGGCGCGTCGGCTACTTCTGGCGCTGGGTGGCTCGGTGACGGTGGTCGGCGACGCGGACCCGGTTGGCGCACCGGAGCGAACAGAATCGGCGCCGTCCTCCCCGTGACGTGTCGACGAACACGAGGCCGCACTCGTCCCGGTCACAGCGTCCGAGCCGTTGACCTCCGGCGTCGCACAGTGCGTGCGCGAGTCCGGCCGCGGTCTGTGCCCGGACCCGCGTCACGACGTCGGGATCTTCGGGGAAGTAGTGCAGGTGCGGAAACCGGCCACCGTGCTGGCTCACGAACGGCCGGCTGGCTCCCTTCTCCAGCAGTGCGTTGATGGTGTCGACCTGATGGTCGAGGGATGTTTCTCCGTACGCCTGACGCAGTGAGTCGGCCCAGGTACGCAGTTGCGCGGCCTGAGTTGCGGAGAGCGTCCTGGTATGGACGTCATGGGCAGCCAGCAGTGCACGGAGGCCGTCCGGATCGTCG
Organism: Actinopolymorpha sp. B17G11; assembly: GCF_040196095.1. Lineage (NCBI taxonomy): Bacteria > Bacillati > Actinomycetota > Actinomycetes > Propionibacteriales > Actinopolymorphaceae > Actinopolymorpha > Actinopolymorpha sp. B17G11. The sequence goes on along the minus strand of NZ_JBEFTW010000015.1, from coordinate 41,981 downwards.
GCGCCGTGGGTGTGGCAGAAGTTGACCAGCGCGGTCGACAGTTGCGCCGCGGACCCGCCGTAATGGTTGAAGTGCACAAGCCCATGACAGCATGCTGGGGTGGTGCGACACAACAGCCCACATTCCGCATCCTGCCCGCCGGCGTCCCCGTCGCCCAGTCCGTCGCCCAGTCCGTCACCCTGCGCGTCAGCGTGTCCGTCGTGCGGGTGGCGGTTGGCGGATCCCGGGGTGCGGCACCTGTCGTGGCACGCGACCTCCACCGGGTGGGTGGGGTACCTCCGCTGCGTGTGTGGTGACGTCGTGGTCATGGTGGCCGGAAGGGTCGCGGCGGCGGCCGGGCTCGCGGAGAGCGTGCCTCAAGACCCGGGGGACTGATCGCCTAGACTCGGGCGGCGGATGAGGCCGGGCGGCCGGCGGGCGTCAAACCTCCTGATCGCGGCCGTCGCGCCAGCGTCCAGCCCCGCAGTGCCACCGATGAGAAAGGGACGCCAAGCGTGAGCCACCCCGGCCGAGGCCTGCTGCGTGTCGCGCGCGGCGGTCTCCTCGCCGTGTGCTGCGCCATGCTTGCCCTGGCGGGGCACGTCATCGGCGGTGGAGATGTCCCGAAGGCACACACCTGGGTCGCGGTGGCGGTGCTCACCGGCGCGGGGTTCAGCGTTCTGGCCGACCGACGGCGCTCCTTCGGCCAGGTACTCGCGGGGGCGGTGGCCGCGCAGGCGGGGTTCCACCTCGCGTTCTCGCTGACCGGCCCGGGTACTGGCGATCACGCCCAGCCCGCCGCCGACGGGTCTCACGGCATGGGCCTGCCCACGGATCTCGCCATGGTCGGCGGCCACCTGCTGGCAGCCGCCGGCACCGCCGCGCTGGTGACCCACGGCGACACGGTGCTCTGGTCACTCGTCGAGCTTCTTGGGCTCGTACGCATGCCCCCGCTGGGCGCACCGCTCGTGGTCACCGTGCCGTGCTCACCGGCGCCCTCGCGGCCGGACCTTCCTCGGCCGGGCGCCAGCCTGTCCGCCCGGGCGCATCCCAGGCGTGGGCCACCGCGTCGTACCCGCTGACGTTCCACGTCGAGCCGAGCCGTGGCGACGCGATGTTCGCCGCCACCTTCTTATCGCCAGGCGTTGCTGACGGGCAGCCGACCTCACCGAGTCGACGGTCGGTGCGCCGCATGCGCCACGTCACCGAAGGGTTCTCATGTTTTCCCACCCAGTTCGCCGCGGCGCGGTCGTCGCGGCGGCGACCGCGAGTGCGCTTGCCCTGCTCGCCGGGCCCGCGTTCGCCCACGTGACTGTCAATCCCCGGGAGGAGACGCAGGGCAACTACGCCAAGCTCGCCTTCCGTGTCCCCAACGAGTCCGACACCGCCGCCACCGTCAAGGTCAAGGTGTCCTTTCCGCTGAAGACCCCCCTGGCCTCGGTCCGCGTGAAGCCGCACGACGGCTGGAAGGCACAGGTCACCAGGACCAAGCTGCCCGAGCCGGTCGAGTCGGGCGACTACACCCTCGAGGAGGCGGTCAGCGCGATCACCTGGACCGCCGAGAAGGGCGTCAGGATCGGCCCGGACGAGTTCGACGAGTTCGAGGTCTCGGTCGGTCCACTACCGGAAGAGAAGTCGCTGGCCTTCCCCGCCGTCCAGACCTACGACGACGGCGAGGTGGCCGAGTGGACCGAGCCGGTCCGTGAGGGCGCTGCCGAGCCTGAGCACCCGGCACCCGTTCTCACGCTCACGCCAGAAGAACGCGGCTCCGGCCACGGCACCGCACCCGCGGCCGACAAGGATGAGGCCGGCTCCGACGACCCGGCCGCGCCCGTCGAGGTGGCGGCGGTCGGGACGTCCGACCAGACCGCACGGCTGCTGGGTGGTACCGGGCTGGGTGTCGGCGTCCTCGGCCTCGCCGCTGCCCTGCTGCTCCTGCTCGCCGTACGCCGCAAGGACGCCGGGTGACGGTCGTCCCGAGGGGACGTGGTGGCTCGCACCCCTGGAGGGTGCGGGCCACCGCGACCCCCCTTGTCCGGGTCCTGACGCTCGCGGTCATCCTGGTGGGATGCACGCTCGCCCAGCTCGCCGGACCGGTACCGGCGTCTGCACACAACTCGTTGGTGTCGAGCACGCCTGCCGACGGTGCCCACCTGCGACGGGCCCCCACGGCGGTGACGCTGACATTCGACCAGCCGGTCGGGCGCCGGTTCGGCGTGGTGGCGGTCACCGGACCCAGGGGCGAGAAGGTCCAGGCCGGTGCGCTCGAGGTCTCCGGAGCGAAGGCGACGCAGCCGCTGCGGACGCTGAGCCTGCCCGGCACCTACCAGGTCGCCTGGCGGGTCGTCTCCGTGGACGGGCATCCGATCACCGGCACGTTCCGATTCCGCCTCCAGAAGGGGGCCGCGGGCCTCGCGCCGTCGCCGGCGGACTCGGCGACACCCTCGACGGCGACACCCACGGCAACGGACCTGCCGACCGATTCTGCAACGGACCCGCCGACCGATACGCCCGCGCCGTCCGGCACGGCCACGACACCGGCGACCGGAGGCGGCAGTCGCTGGCCGATCATCGTGGGTGGGCTGGCCCTGATTCCGTTGATCGCCGTCGGCGTGGTGCTCGCCGTGTGGCGCGGCCCCAAGGCGCCGGACTCCGGCGCCCACGGATGAGGAACCGCTGATGGCGACGGAACGCCGGAGTCCCGGTCTCGACCCGCGCGCCGCACCCTGGCTGGTCGCGGCGGCTGTCGTGCTGGGTGCGCTCGGTGTGCTCCTGGTCGCGCTGGGGGTGGGTGGGGGTGGACCGCGGCCGGCCGCGCCCGGTCTTCCCGACCCCGGTGCCCTCACCGGTTGGGGGATCCCGGTCGCCAAGCTGACGATGGACCTCGCCGCCGTCGGTGCGGTCGGGTCCCTGCTCCTCGGCGTCCTGGCACCGTCACGTGGCGACGATCTCGATCCCGTCGCCGCGCGTGCGGTCAGGTCAGCCGCCGGGTGGGCATGGGTCTGGGCCGTCGCGGCAGCCGGCACGCTGGCGTTGACGCTGTCGGACTTCCTCGGCGTACCCCCTGGACAGGTCGACTACCAGGGCACACTGCTGGGCTTCATCGCGGAGGTGTCCCAGGGACGTGCCCTGGGCGTGGTCGTCGTGCTCACCGTCGTTCTCGCCGGGGCGGCGCGCAGCGTCCGCACCCCGAACGGCGCGGCCCTCCTGCTGATCCTCGCGATCGCGGCAGCGCTTCCGCCGGTCCTGACAGGGCACTCGGCGGGGGCGGCGAACCATGACATCGCGACGTCGAGCCTGATCGTCCACGTCGTGGCGATCACGCTGTGGGTGGGTGGCCTGCTCGGTCTCGTGGTCTACGCGCGCTCGAGCCGAGCCGTCCTGCGTACCGCGGTGCCTCGCTTCAGCACGGTGGCGCTCTGGTGCTTCTGCGCCGCGGCAGCGTCGGGAGTCGTCAACGCCTGGGTGCGGATCGAGAGCGTCGAGCAGCTCGTCTCGACGTCCTACGGTCGGCTCGTCCTCGGCAAGGTCGTCGCACTGGTGGCACTGGGGGCGTTCGGCTGGTGGCATCGCCGCGCGATACTGCCCCGGTTGGAGCGCGAGGACTCGGGAGCGTTCCGCCGGTTCGCGGCGGGTGAGGTTGCCGTCATGGTGGCGACGGTGGCGCTGGCCGTGGCCCTGGCGCGAACTCCCACACCGGTCGGGGAGGAGCGCCAGGCGGCCACGACGGCCGGGGCGCTCATCGGCTACGACGTGGCGCCGTTCTCGTTGTCGCGGGTGTTCTCCGAATGGCGGATCGACAGTCTCGTCCTCACGCTGGCGGCCATCGGACTCGTGTGTTACCTGCGAGGCGTACGACGGCTGCGGGCCAAGGACATCCGCTGGCCAGTCGGTCGCACGATCGCCTGGGTTTCGGGCATCGCCGTCGCGGTGGTCGTGCTCTGTGGCGGGATCGCGACGTACGCACCTGTGATGTTCAGCGTCCACATGGTCCAGCACATGACCCTGACGATGCTGGTGCCGATCCTGCTCGTCATGGGAGCGCCGGTGACCCTTGCCCTGCGGGCGTTGCCGGCGCACCATCGATCGATCGCCAAGGCAGACGGCGGGACCGAAGGACCGAGCGGCGGCGCCGGCGAGGAGGAGGCGGCGATCCATCGCGCTGGTACGGCAACGGATCGCGGACTCCGCGAGTGGCTCCTCGTCGTGCTCCACAGCCGCGTCGTGCGGGTGGTGACCTTCCCACCGGTCGCGCTGGGCCTCTACATCGTGAGCCTCTACGCCTTCTATCTCTCGCCGATGTTCGTGTGGGCGATGCGTTCGCACAGCGGGCACCTGGCGATGGCGGCTCACTTCCTACTCGTCGGTGGCCTCTTCTTCGCGACGGTGATCGGCCTCGATCCGTTGCCGCACAAGCTGCCCCCGCTTGGCCGGATGGTGATGCTGTTCGCGTCACTTCCGTTCCATGCGTTCTTCGGCGTGATCGTGATGACGAGCACCACCCTGATCGGCGCTGCGTGGTACTCCTCCCTCCGGTTGGGTTGGGTCGATCCGCTGGTCGACCAGAACGTCGGCGGAGGCATCGCGTGGGGCGCGGCCGAACTCCCGTCCCTGCTGGTGTTGGGCGTGATCTTCGCCCAGTGGATGCGGTCGGACACCCGCGAAGCGCGGCGCTTCGACCGTCGCGTGGACGCGGGGACAGACATCGAGTTGCCGGCGTACAACGCCTGGCTCGCCCAGCTCGCGGCGAGGGAACAACGGCGTACCAAACCGCACTGACCTTTCTCCTCGCCGGTCCGGGCATGCCGGCCCCGGTCGGGTGGCGCGGCGCCGGCGCCACCGTGTATCTTGACATCGAGATACCTGACCACCGCGAGCCGGTGAGTTAGGGCACCCTGACCAGTTCTGTCCGTGTTCGCGTAGGCAGGATGGCGACGAGGTACGCCCGCAGCAGCCGACGACGAGGGAGTACGCACAATGGCGAGCAACGACAACGGCGGCGGCCAGGGCCGGTTGGACAGCTTCGGCGCCCGGGGCCAGCTCGACGTCGGTGGCACGGCGTACGAGATCCACCGGCTCGCCGCCGTCGACGGCGCCGACCGTCTGCCGTACAGCCTGAAGATCCTGCTCGAGAATCTCCTGCGGACCGAGGACGGCGCCAACGTCACCGCCGACGACATCCGTGCCCTCGCCGGCTGGGAAGCCGAAGCCGAACCCAGCAAAGAGATCCAGTTCACCCCGGCGCGGGTGATCATGCAGGACTTCACCGGCGTACCGGCTGTCGTCGACCTCGCCACCATGCGCGAGGCCGTGCGCGACCTCGGCGGCGACCCGGCGTCGATCAACCCGCTCTCACCTGCGGAGCTGGTGATCGACCACTCCGTCATCGCCGACGTCTTCGGTGCGCCGGACTCGTTCGCGCGCAACGTCGAGATCGAGTACGAACGCAACGTCGAGCGGTACCAGTTCCTGCGCTGGGGTCAGGGTGCCTTCGACGACTTCCGCGTCGTGCCGCCCGGCACCGGCATCGTCCACCAGGTCAACATCGAGCACCTCGCCCGCGTGGTGTTCGAGCGCGACGTCGACGGCGTGACCCAGGCCTATCCCGACACCTGCGTCGGCACCGACTCGCACACCACCATGGTCAACGGTCTCGGCGTCGTCGGATGGGGCGTCGGCGGCATCGAGGCCGAGGCCGCCATGCTCGGGCAGCCGATCAGCATGCTCATTCCGCGCGTCGTCGGTTTCAAGCTCGCAGGCGAGCTGCCCGCCGGCGCGACGGCGACCGACCTCGTGCTCACCATCACCGAGATGCTGCGCAAGCACGGGGTGGTGGGGAAGTTCGTCGAGTTCTACGGCCCGGGTGTCGGCGCGGTGCCGCTCGCCAACCGCGCCACGATCGGCAACATGTCGCCGGAGTACGGCTCGACGATCGCGGTCTTCCCGATCGATGACGAGACCGTGCGCTACCTGCGGTTGACGGGGCGTTCCGCGGAGCAGGTCGCTCTGGTGGAGGCGTACGCCAAGGAGCAGGGCCTCTGGCACGATCCGTCGCGAGAGCCGGACTTCTCCGAGTACCTCGAGCTCGACCTGGCGAGCGTCGTCCCCTCCATCGCCGGCCCGAAGCGACCGCAGGACCGGGTGAGCGTGAGTGTGGCGAAGCAGGCATTCCGCACGGTGTTGGGCGATTACGTCGGCGACGCCCAGCCGGTCGAGGAGAGGGGCTACGACGAAGCTGACGCGGAGTCGTTCCCCGCCAGCGACTCGCCCTCCTACACCGGCAGCAACGGCGCTGACGCCCCGCGCACCTTCGAGTCCGCCGCCGCGTCCGGCAACGGTCGCCCGAGTTCGCCGACCCGAATCACGCTCGCCGACGGCACCGAGTGCGAGGTCGACCACGGCGCCGTCGTGATCGCGGCGATCACGTCCTGCACCAACACCTCCAACCCGTCGGTGATGGTGGGTGCGGCGCTGCTCGCGAAGAAGGCCGTGGAAAAGGGGCTGACCAGCAAGCCGTGGGTCAAGACCACGTTGGCGCCGGGGTCGAAGGTGGTGATGGACTACTACGAGCGCGCGGGTCTGACTCCCTTCCTCGACAAGCTCGGGTTCAACCTCGTCGGCTACGGCTGCACCACCTGCATCGGCAACTCCGGACCGCTCATCCCCGCAGTGAGCCAGGCGGTCAACGACGCCGACCTCGCCGTCGTGTCGGTGTTGTCCGGCAACCGGAACTTCGAGGGCCGGATCAACCCCGACATCAAGATGAACTACCTCGCCTCGCCACCACTCGTCGTGGCGTACGCACTCGCCGGCAGCATGGACGTCGACCTCGTGAACGATCCGTTGGGCCAGGACTCGGAGGGCAACGACGTCTTCCTCGCCGACATCTGGCCGTCGGAGAAGGAGATCGAGGACGTCGTGGCGGGCGCGCTCGCTGCCGAGATGTTCACCCGCGACTATGCCGACGTCTTCGCCGGTGACGAGCGCTGGCAGAACCTTCCCACGCCGCAAGGCGATCTCTTCGCGTGGGACGCCGACTCGACCTACGTCCGCAAACCCCCTTATTTCGAAGGGATGCCGGCGTCGCCCGCGCCAGTGTCGGACATCACCGGCGCACGTGTGCTGGCGAAGCTCGGCGACTCGGTGACGACGGACCACATCTCCCCGGCCGGCTCGATCAAGCGGGACAGCCCGGCCGGTGCATACCTGCTGGAGCACGGTGTCGAACCGCGGTCGTTCAACTCGTACGGCTCGCGACGCGGCAACCACGAGGTGATGATCCGCGGGACGTTCGCCAACATCCGCCTGCGCAACCAGCTCGCGCCCGGCACGGAAGGCGGCCTCACCCGCGACTTCACCGCCGGTGGCGAGGTGGCGACGATCTACGACGCCTCGATCCACTACCAGGCCGCCGGAACCCCGCTGGTCGTCCTTGCCGGCAAGGAGTACGGCTCGGGCTCGTCCCGCGACTGGGCGGCCAAGGGCACCGCGTTGCTCGGTGTCAAGGCGGTGTTGGCGGAGTCGTACGAACGCATCCATCGGTCCAACCTCATCGGCATGGGCGTGCTGCCGCTGCAGTACGCGCCGGGGGAGTCGGCGGAGTCGCTCGGACTCACCGGCGAGGAGACCTTCGACATGGTGGGGATCGAGGAGCTGAACTCCGCTAGGACCCCGCGGGAGGTGACGGTGCGTGCGGACGGCAAGGAGTTCCGCGCCGTCGTCCGCATCGACACTCCTGGCGAGGCCGACTACTTCCGCCACGGCGGGATCATGCAGTACGTCCTGCGTTCCCTGCTGTCACGTTGAGCGGCCTGCGTCCGGCTGCCCTGCGGGCCCTACCGCTCGGTCAGCTCCGGCCCGCGGGCTGGCTCGCCCGCCAGCTCCAGACCCAGGCCGACGGCATGGCCGGCCACCTCGACGAGATCTGGCCCGACGTCGGCGACAGCGCCTGGATCGGCGGATCCGCCGACGGGTGGGAACGTGGCCCGTACTGGTTGGACGGCGTGACGCCGCTCGCGTTCCTGCTCGACGACGTGACGCTCCGCGCGAAGGTCGACCGCTGGGTGGCGGCCATCCTCGACCGCCAGACCGACGACGGCTGGCTCAGCCAGTGCGGCGATGGCCAGGCCGGCACGGACGCCGATCCTCGCGCCGCCGGAGACGCGTGGCCGCGGATGGTGGTGCTCAAGGCGCTGCTGCAGTACCACGCGGCGACCGGTGACGAGCGGATCGTCAAGGCGGCCTTGCGGTTCGCGCGCTCGCTCGCGCCACGGCTCGACCGGACTCCGTTGCACGACTGGGGTCGCAGCCGGTGGGCTGACCTCGTGCTGTCCCTGCACAGGCTGTACGACCTGACCGGCGAGTCGTTCCTGCTCGATCTCGCCAAGACCGTGCATCGGCAGGGGTACGACTGGACCGCGTTCGCGGAATCGCTTCCTTACCGCGACAAGGTGCCGCAGGCGACCCTCGACGACTTCCGGCGGCGAGCCGGCGGCGTCTGGATGAACGACGACATGATGGCGACCCACGGCGTCAACGTCGCCATGGGGATGAAGGCGCCCGCCGTCTGGTCGCGCCAGAGCGAGGGATCCCGCACCGCCCGAGCTTCTCGGCAGTCTGCTCGCCCAGCTGGACCAGCACCACGGGCAGGCATCCGGGCTGTTCAGTGCCGACGAACACCTGGCCGGCCGGCACCCCTCCCAGGGAACGGAGACCTGTGCGGTCGTCGAGCAGATGTTCTCCCTGGAGACCGCCGTCGAGGTCTGGGGTGCGGCGGAGGCACTCGTCGACCGGCTGGAACGCCTTGCCTACAACGCCCTTCCGGCATGTGCGACGGTCGACGACCGTGGGCACCAGTACGTCCAGCAGGCGAACCAGGTCGTGTCTCACGTGACGCAGGACCGCATTTACACCAACAACGGACCGGACGCGAACGTCTTCGGGCTCGAGCCGCACTTTGGTTGCTGTACCGCCAACCGCCACCAGGGTTGGCCGAAGTTCGCTGCCCGCCTTTGGATGGCCACCCCCGACGACGGGCTGCTCGCCCTGTCGTACGCACCATGCGTGCTCGAGACGAGCGTTCATGAAACGCCCGTGCGGGTGGAGGTGCGCGGAAGCTATCCGTTCGACGACACGGTCACTGTCGTGGTTCGGGTTGAGCAGCCGGGTGCGTTCCCGCTGTCGCTGCGCGTGCCGGGCTGGGCCGTGGACCCGCGCCTGTCAGTCGGGGACGCCCCGCCTGCCGCACTCGATCCCGGCAGCGTCCACCGGATGCACCGGGAGTGGGTGGGCGAGCAGGTCCTCACGCTCCGCCTGCCCGCCCGGATGCGGGCCGAACAGCGCCCGAACAACGCGGTGACAATGTGGCGCGGTCCGCTCGCCTTCGCCCTCGCGGTAGGGGAGTCGTGGCAACGCAAGGGCGGCCATGAGTCGTACCCCGACTGGGAGGTACACCCGACGACACCGTGGAACTACGCCGTCGAGCTCGATCCGGCCGATCCAGAGAAGTCCTTGACCGTACGCCGGCAGGCAGGCGTAGGCCCGCCTTTCTCACCGGAAGGCGTGCGGCTCGCGGTGCACGCCACAGGTCGGCGACTTGCGAACTGGAGGGTCGAGCACGGAGCCGCCGGCAGTCCACCACCGAGTCCTGTCGACACCAAGTCAGGGGCGGAGCAGGTCGTCCTCGTTCCATATGGTGCCGCCCGCCTCCGCGTGACCGAACTCCCGTGGATACCGCCACGCTGAAATCCGGACGGCAGCCGACTCTGCGCGCGACTCCACGTAGGTTCCTCCTGCGGTAGCGCGTTCCAGGCCGCTGCCGGTCACGGCCCGTCGTCGACCGACAGCTGGCGGGTCAACGGTGGCGTCTCGAACTCGTCCTCCTCATCCAGGTCCTCATCACCTCGTCCGCGCAGCGCGGCGGCGCCGATGAGGATCAGGATGACCGCCCCGAGATTGATCCAGGCGCCCGGCTGGATGTCTGCGATGGAGAGTTCGCCGGGTGCGACTTCGAGGACGACGGTCGTGACCCAGAGGCCCAGCGTGGCGAGGGCGAGCAGGAACGTCACCCACAGCAGAGCGCGGGACAGGAACAGAGTCGCAAGGACGCCGATGGCGCCGACCACCACCAGCGGGGTAGCCATGGACTGGTAGTAGGACGCCGCGGTCGCCGCCGGATCTGGTTGGAGCAGAAGCTGCTGCACTGGTATCTGGTCCGGGGAACGACCGTCCAACCAGTCGAAGTAGGCACTCGCGGCGACGGCGAGGGCACCGATGGTTGCGAGGACGGCTGCCCGTGGGCGGATGTCTGTCATGATCGGACCTCCTGAACCGATGACGACTGGCCCCGTGGCGGTAGACCCTCGCACCCTAGGCCCCCCCGGGCGTACGACGTCCACCTTGTGAACATGCCGCCGGCTAGTATGCCGGTCCCGCCATCGGGAGGGAACAGTGCGGCACAGCGGATCCGATCTTCGACGCCGCTGCGGCTGGCCGCTACCCAGGTTGTACGCCTCACAACGCCGCACGCACCCGCGCGGCATAGTCGGCCGCCTCGGCGTCGTCGGCGTACTTCCGGCGCGGCCACAGGAAGCCACGCAGCCCGTCGCCTCTGGTCCGGGGAATCACATGGGCGTGCAGGTGCGGGACGCTCTGGCTGACCCTGTTGTTGACCGCGACGAACGATCCCTGTGAGCCGAGGCCGTTCTCCATCGCTGCCGCAAGCCGTTGCACAGCACGGAAGAACGGGTCGCGCAACGCGTCGGGCAGATCGAGCAGCGTGTCCACGTGGTCGCGGGGGATCAGCAGGACGTGTCCCTTGAACACCGGCCGGACGTCGAGGAACGCGAGGAGTTCCGGTTCGTCGAGCACCCGGTGCGCGGGGGCTCCATCGGCGATCGCGCAGAACGCACAGCCGTCCATGAGTCCAGAGCGTACGGACTCGCGCAGCCCCACGGTCCGCAGCCAGATCCGGGCCTCCGTTCGGTCACTCTTCGTCATGGAGTAACCGCGGAGAAAGATGCTGAACATCTGCGGTCCGCTGAACACGGCACCGTGGGTGTCGTTCCAGGGCTTGACGATCAGGTTGCGCACGGGTTGTCTTTGGCGCGTGACGCTACGGCCGGGTTCCCAGGCGTCGCTTCGGGCGGCGAACATCCGCCGGGTGCTGGCAACGGTCCGGGCACACGGCGTACTCAGCCAAGCCGAGATCGCCCGCCTCACCGGACTGTCACCGGCGTCGGTCTCCAACATCGTCCACCAGCTCGGTGACGCCGGAACCGTCGAGGTCTCCCCGGGTATCCGCGGGGGCCGGCGGGCGCAGGAGGTCCGGATCCGCTGCGAGGAGGGCCTCGTCGTCGGCCTCGACTTCGGACACCGGCACATCCGCGTGGCCGTCGCCGACCTGCGGTTCGCGATCCGGTCCGGCCGCCGCCACTCCTGCGACGTCGGGGCCTCGGCGGCCGTGGCATTCGCCGCCGCCGAGAAGCTCCTGGTCGAGCTGCTCGACGACATCGGCGAGGACCGGACGAAGATCAGGGCCGCGGGAGTGGGGCTGCCGGCCCCGTTGCCACCCGGCGGCGGAACCCTCGGCTCGTGGCCGATCCTGCCCGGCTGGGAGGCCGTCGATCCGGTGCGCGATCTCGCGCAGCGCCTCGACGTACCCGTCTTCGCCGACAACGACGCCAACCTGGGTGCCCGTGGTGAGCTGTACTTCGGCGCCGGGCGCGGGGTCGCCAATCTTGCGTACGTCAAGGCAGCGACGGGACTCGGCGCGGGTCTGGTCGTCGACGGGTACGTCTACCACGGGTTCGGCGGCTCGGCCGGGGAGATCGGCCACCTGACAATCGACGAGACCGGTCCGGTGTGTTCGTGCGGCAACCGGGGGTGTCTCGAGACGCTGGTCGGCGCGCCGTACCTCCTCGAGCTCATCCGGCACAGCCATCCCGACCTGCACACGATCGAGGACCTCGTGGCCAGGGCTGTCGAGGGCGACGGCGGCTGCCGGCGGGTCATCGCCGACGCGGCCCGGCACATCGGCTTCGTCGCGGCCAACCTGTGCAATGTGGTCAACCCCGAACGGGTCGTGGTCGGCGGTGACCTGGCCGCGGCCGGCGACGTCTTCCTCGACCCGCTCCGGGCCGCGATGCCCCGCTACGCCGTGTGCTCGGTGGCGTCGACGCCGGTGGTGGCCGCCGAGACGGGAGAGCGCGCCGAAGTCCTCGGGGCGCTCGTCCTGGCCGTCGAGCAGTTGGAGATCCGGCAGGGCCGGCCGGCCGAGATCCTCACTCCGGCGATGCCCGGTGACGGTAACGAACTGGAGCGCCCGCAACTCGTTTGAGTCGGCCGGAGCCGGTGATGGTCACCAACGTGGCCAACCCCACACCTGGCCACGGCGTCCCAGGATCAGCCGGAGGGCAATCTAGACTCGAGCGAACGGTCCGCGACGAGCCGTCGGGCGGACCGTGCACGGCGAGTCCTTCGCGTGGCCGACCTGCAAGGAGGGATCTGGCAATGAGCCTGCTCGAGAAGGTACGGGAGCCTTCCGACCTGTCCGGCCTCTCCGAGCAGCAGCTCGTCGACCTGGCCCGGGAGATCCGCGACTTCCTCGTGACCAAGGTGTCCCGCTCCGGCCACCTCGGGCCCAACCTCGGCATCGTGGAGCTCACCCTCGCGGTCCACCGGACGTTCGACTCGCCGCGGGACAAGATCCTCTTCGACGTGGGCCATCAGGCGTACGTCCACAAGATCGTGACCGGCAGGCAGGCCGGTTTCGACCTGCTGCGGCAAAAGGGTGGGCTCTCGGGTTACCCGAGCCAGGCGGAGTCGCCGCACGACGTGATCGAGAACTCCCACGCGTCGACCTCCCTGTCCTACGCCGACGGCCTAGCCCGGGCGTACCAGCTCAAGGGCGAGGACCGCTACGTCGTGGCCATCGTCGGTGACGGGGCGCTGACGGGCGGGATGGCCTGGGAGGCGCTCAACAACATCGCGGCCGCGAAGGACCGGCGCCTGGTGATCGTGGTCAACGACAACGAGGCGCCGGTCCTACCGGCCGACGGTGGGTGGCCTCGCCCAGCACCTCAACGCGCTGCGGACCAACCCCCGCTACGAACAGGTCCTCGAGCTGGTGAAGCGCTCCCTCGGTCGGACGCCGCTGGTGGGTACGCCGGTGTACGACGTCCTGCACGGGGTCAAGCGCGGCCTGAAGGACGTCCTGGCGCCCCAGGGGTTGTTCGAGGACCTCGGCCTGAAGTACGTCGGACCGATCGACGGGCATGACCGGGTGGCGATCGAGTCCGCGCTCGACCAGGCGAAGCGGTTCGGCGGACCCGTCCTCGTGCACTGCGTCACCCGCAAGGGCGCCGGCTATGACCTTGCCGAGCAGGACGAGGAGGACTGCCTGCACCAGATCCGCACTGATCCGACCGGTACCTGGACGAAGGTCTTCAGCGACGAGCTGCTCGCCCTCGGCCGGGAGCGGTCGGACCTTGTGGCGATCACGGCGGCCATGCAGGGTCCCACCGGGCTGGATGCGTTCGCCCAGGAATATCCCGATCGGTTCGTGGATGTCGGGATCGCCGAGCAGCATGCCGTGACCTCGGCGGCGGGGCTGGCCCTCGGCGGCATGCACCCGGTCGTCGCGATCTACTCGACGTTCTTCAACCGTGCGTTCGACCAGATGCTGCTCGACGTGGCCCTGCACAACTGCGCGGCGACGTTCGTCCTCGACAGGTCCGGGGTGACCGGCGACGACGGGCCAAGCCACAACGGCATGTGGGACCTGTCCATCCTGCAGGTGGTGCCGGGGCTCCGGGTCGCGGCACCGCGGGACGGCGCTCGGTTGCGCGACCTGCTGCGCGAGGCGGTGGCGGTCGACGACGGTCCGACCGTCATCCGGTTCCCGAAGGGTCCGGTGGCAGACGACATCCCCGCAATCGGCGCGATCGACGCTGTTGACCCCGACGTGGACGATCCGGGCGGTTGCGACGTCCTGGTCCGCGAGGGGGAGCGGGACGTCCTGCTCGTCGCGGTCGGCGCGATGGCCACGACCTGCCTGGAGGTCGCCAGCCGGCTCAGCGAGCAGGGGATCGGGGTGACCGTGGTCGACCCGAGATGGGTGAAACCGGTCGATCCGGGCCTCGTGCGTCTCGCCTCCCAGCACCGGCTGGTCGTGTCCGTCGAGGACAGCGGGCGGGTCGGAGGCTGTGGAGCGGCTCTCGGCCTCGCCCTCGCCGACGCCGGCATCAGCACGCCGCTGCAGGTGGTCGGGATCCCGCAGCGGTTCCCCGAGCACGACAAACGTGCCAGCCTGCTGGCGGAGTTCGGGCTGGGCGCCCAAGACCTTGCCCGGGCCATCGTGGAACGCGTGGCCCAGCTCGACGGTGCGACCCTCGCGAGCGGCGATCCCGATCCGCTGCCCCGTAGCTGAGTCCCCAGCTGCCCGTAGCTGATCGTCCCGCAGCCGATCGCCCGTAGCCGGTGGCTGATCGATTACTCTCCGGTTTCGTTTCGTTGCTGTGATGCCGGGGCACGCGTGGCGCCATGAAGCTGCTGCGCACCAAGCCGGTGGAAGGGGCGATCTCCGACACGCTGGAGCCGGAGCATCGTCTGAGCAAGAGTCTCGGAGCTCTCGACCTCACCGTGTTCGGAGTCGGAGTGACGATCGGCGGTGGGCTGTTCGTGCTCACCGGAACGGCGGCGGCGTCCTACGCAGGTCCCGCCGTCGCACTGTCGTTCGTCCTCGCGGCGGTCGCGTGCGGCCTCGCCGCCCTGTGCTATGCCGAGTTCGCCTCTGCCGTGCCGGTGGCCGGTTCGGCGTACACCTTCTCCTACGCCGCACTGGGCGAGCTGATCGCCTGGCTGATCGGCTGGGACCTCATCCTCGAGTTCTTCGTCGCCGCGGCGGCGGTGGCGGGTGGGTGGTCGGGATACCTCGCGACCGCGCTGCGTGGCACACCGCTGCAGATCCCCACGGCGGTCGCGAACACCACCGACGGGGTGATGAACCTTCCGGCCGGGCTCCTGATCCTCGCCCTCACCGGGGTCCTGGTGGCCGGCATCAAGCTGTCGAGCCGGATCAACCAGATCGCGGTGGCCGTCAAGGTGGGCGCCGCGCTGTTGTTCGTCGTGGTCGGCGTTTTCATGGTCAAGGCCAGCAACCTTGCTCCGTTCGTACCGTCGAGCAAGCCGACCGAGGGCGGGACCGGTCTGACACAACCACTGATCCAGGCGATGTTCGGGGTCGAGCCGGCGATGTTCGGCTGGGCCGGCGTCGCGAGCGGCGCGGCCGTCGTCTTCTTCGCGTTCATCGGTTTCGACGTCGTGGCGACGACGGCCGAGGAGGCGCGGGATCCCCAGCGGGACATGCCGCGCGGCATCATCGGATCCCTGGCCATCTGCACGGTGTTGTACGTCGCGGTGAGTCTCGTGCTGACCGGCATCCAGAACTACGCGCGGATCGATCCGGAGGACGCGGCCCCGCTCGCGACGGCACTGGTGAACGCCGGCGCGCCCGCCCTCGGGCGGATCATCGCCGTCGCGGCCGCCGTCGGCATCACCGTCGTGGTGATGATCCTGCTACTCGGCCAGACCAGGGTCGGGTTCGCGATGGCGCGCGACGGCCTGTTGCCGGGCTTCTTCGCGAAGGTGCACCCGAAGTTCCGGACGCCGTACGTCGTGACCATCGTCGTCGGTGTCGCGGCCGCGGTTCTGGCGACGTTCACCTCGATCACCGTGCTGGCGGAACTCGTGAACATCGGGACGCTGGCGGCGTTCATCCTGGTGAGCATCGCGGTCCCGGTGCTCCGGGCGAACCGGCCCGACCTGCCGCGGGCGTTCCGGACGCCGTTCGTCCCGCTGATCCCGATCCTGTCGGTCGTTGTGTGCGCCTACCTGATGCTCAACCTCGCCATCGAGACCTGGCTGCGGTTCCTGGTGTGGATGCTGGTCGGGTTCGTGATCTACTTCGGCTACGGCCGGCGCCACTCCCGGCTCGCGACCGCCACGGAGCCGGTCGACACGGGCGGCCCGCCCAGCTCGTCAACGCCGGGTTAGGTGAGCCGCGCGGGAGCGCAGGGACAACCGACCCGGATCCCGCATGGCGACCTATGTCGGGAGGCTCGCGACTCCCTTGGGCAGGAACCGCTTCCCGGTCACGCGTTCGGCGACGCCGCTGCGGTCGAGGTACGGCGTGACGCCTCCGAGGTGGAACGGCCACCCCGCACCCAGGATCAACGCGAGGTCGACGTCCTGCGACTCAGCGACGACGCCGTCGTCGAGGAGTCGGCGCACCTCGTCGGCGATCGCCGCCAGGGCACGCTCACGCACCTCGTCCTCGCTGGAGGGGGCGTCACCGACATCGAGCAGCGCACGGGTGTCGTCGTCGAGGTAGGGTTGCCCGTTCTCGTTCCACGACCACAGCCCGGGCTTGTTCGCCGCCACCAACCGTTGCAGGTTGGGTGAGACGTAGAACCGGTCCGGGAACGCCTCGTGCAACGTCTCCGCCACGTGCAGGGCCACCGCCGGACCGACCAGCTGGAGCAGGACGAACGGCGCCATCGGCAATCCCAGCGAGAGCAACGCCCGGTCGGCGACCTCGGCCGGCGTCCCCTCGTCGAGGCACTTCGTCACCTCGCCCATGAACCGTGTCAAGATCCGGTTGACAACGAACGCCGGTGCGTCCTTGACCAGGATCGCGTTCTTCTTCAGGCCCTTCGCGACCGCGAACGCCGTGGCGAGGCTGGCGTCGTCGGTGCGTTCGCCGCGGACGACTTCCAGCAGAGGCAGGATCGCCACCGGGTTGAAGAAGTGGAAACCGACGACCCGCTCCGGGTGGGTCAGCTTCGAGGCCATGGTGCTGACCGACAACGACGAGGTGTTCGTCGCGAGCACGCACTCCGGCGGGACGATCCCCTCCAGCTCGGCGAACACCTGCTGCTTGAGCTTCATCTCCTCAAAGACTGCCTCGAGGACGAACGAACAGTCGGCGTAGACACCCTTGTCCGTCGATCCGGTCACGAGACCCTTGATCCGGTTCGCCAGATCAGCGTTGACGCGCCCCTTGGCGGCGAGCTTGTCGACCTCACCTCGTACGTAGGACAGGCCCTTCTCCACCCGCTCGTCGTCGAGGTCGGTGAGCACCACGGGCACGAGCAGGCGGCGCGCGAACAGCAGCGCCAGCTGGCTCGCCATCAACCCCGCACCCACGATGCCGACTTTGGTGACCGGCCGCGCCAGCGCCTTGTCGGGTACGCCCACCGGCTTCTTCGCCCGCCGTTGCACCAGGTCGAACGCATAGAGCCCCGCACGCAGCTCGTCGGTCATGAGAAGGTCGGCGAGCGCCTCGTCCTCCAGAGCGAAGCCTTCCGCCTTCGTACACGTCTTCGCCGCGGCGATGATGTCGAGCGCCCGGACCGGAGCAGGCGCGGCCCCGTGCAGCTTCGCGTCCACGAACGCACGGCCCCGCGCCACCGCGGCATCCCACGCGTCGCCGCGGTCGACGGGATCGCGTTCGACCGTGATCCGACCGGTGAGGACCTGTGCCGCCCAGTCGATGGACCGCTCCAGGAAGTCCGCACCCTCGAACGTGGCGTCGGCAAGCCCTGCGGGCTGGATCTCGGGGCCGCGCATCATCCGGTTGGTGTTGAGCGCGTTCTCGATGATGATCTTCACCGCGCGGTCGGCGCCGACAAGGTTGGGCAGGAGCCAGGTGCCACCCCACGCCGGCAGGATGCCGAGGAAACACTCGGGGAACGCGACGGCGGGCGCGCTCGCGATCACCGTGCGGTAGGTGCAGTTCAGGGGGAGCTCGAGGCCACCACCGAGGGCGAGGCCGTTGATGAACCCGAACGACGGCTTGCGGCCGTCATCGAGCTTGCCGAACACCTCGTGCCCGTACCGCGCGATCTCCAGCGCCTGCCGGCGATGGGTGATCCGTGGCATTCCGGTGAGATCGGCCCCGGCCGCAAGGATGAACGGTTTGCCTGTGAGACCGATCGCCGCCACGTCCTCGCGGTCGATCACCGCGTCGATGGCCGCGTCGAGCTCGGCCAGCCCTTGCGGTCCGAACGAGTTCGGTCGGGTGTGGTCGAGCCCGTTGTCGAGCGTGATGAGGGCCATCGTCCCGGCGCCGTGCGGCATCTCGACGTCCCGCACGTAGGCGTGCGTCACCACCTCGTCCGGGAAGACCTCGCTGCCGACCACGGCGTTCGTACCCGTGTCCTTGCTCACTGTGCACCCTCCCAGTGGGGGTTCTCCCAGATCACGCTGCCGCCCATGCCGATACCCACGCAGAGCGTCGTCAGGCCGTACCGCACATCCGGCCGGTCCTCGAACGCCCGGGCCAGTTGCAGCATCAGCCGTACGCCGCTGGACGCGAGTGGATGCCCGACCGCGATGGCGCCGCCATAGGGGTTGATCCGCGGGTCGTCGTCGGCAAGGCCGAAGTGCTCGGCAAAGGCCAGCACCTGCACGGCGAACGCCTCGTTGATCTCGATCAGCCCGATGTCGTCCATCGTCAACCCCGCCTTGCCGAGCACCTTCTCGGTGGCGGGAATCGGCCCGACCCCCATGACCTCGGGCTCGACACCCACGAAGGCGTACGACACCAGCCGCATCTTCGGCGTCAGCCCGAGCTCCTTCGCCACCTCCTCGGCGGCGAGGACACACGCCGTGGCGCCGTCGTTGAGGCCGGCCGCGTTCCCGGCCGTGACCCGACCGTGCGGGCGGAACGGCGTACGCAGCGTGGCGAGCCCCTCCGCCGTGGTGTCGGGCCGGGGCGGCTCGTCGGCTGTGGCGAGACCCCACCCGGACTCCGTGCTCCGGGTGGCGACCGACACGAGGTCGCGCTGGATCACGCCGTCCGCGTACGCCTTGGCGAGCCGCTGCTGACTCGCGGCCGCGAACGCGTCGGCACGCTCCTTGCTCAGCCCTGGAAAGCGATCGTGGAGGTTCTCGGCTGTCTGGCCCATCACCAGCGCGGACGGGTCGACCAGCTTCTCGGCGATGATGCGGGGGTTGGGATCGACGCCCTCGCCCATCGGATGGTGTCCCATGTGCTCAACGCCGCCCGCGATCACCAGGTCGTACGCACCGAACGCGATACCCGACGCGGTGGTCGTCACGGCGGTCATGGCGCCGGCGCACATCCGGTCGATCGCGTAGCCGGGGACGGTCCGGGGGAGGCCGGCGAGCAGCGCCGCGGTCCGGCCGATGGTGAGGCCCTGGTCACCGGTCTGCGTCGTCGCCGCGATCGCCACGTCATCGATCCGGTCGGCCGGCAGGCGAGGGTTGCGGCGCAGCAACTCGCGGATGCACTTGATCACCAGGTCGTCGGCGCGGGTCTCGGCGTACATCCCGCCCGCCTTGCCGAATGGAGTGCGTACGCCGTCGACAAAGACGACATCGCGGAGCTCTCGGGGCACGGTAGCCCTCCTCGATTTTTCGCCGGCAGATGCGCCACCTACCCACCGATGCTACTCGCTGGTAACAAGGTTGCGCGACCGATTCGCCCGATCAGCCGAGGTGTTTTGCGGCCGCCGAGCGAAGGCGCCGCCCGTGTCCAGGCGGCGCGGGACAGGAACCCGACGCCGACCCGGATCACGAGGTGAAGCAGTCACGAGGTGAAGCAGTCACGAGGTGAAGCAGTAGGAGTCACTGGAGGCGTCGCCGCCCTGCAGGCGTACCTGATGGATCCGCAACCCGCCGAAGTCGTCCCCGTGCGGGAAGAACTCGGGATCGATCGTCAGCCCGCCACGCTCCGGGTCCGCGTCGAACTTCGCCGCCCAGGCGCCCACGCCTTCGGGGTACAGCACGTCGTCCCACGCGGCGTACAACGAGTTCGTCACATAGACCCGACGTCCATCCCGGCTGATCTCGACCATCTGCGGGGCACCGGCGAGTGGCAGGTCCGGTCGGGCCGGATGCGCCCGACGACGAGCGACGCCGCCCAGCCGGATCGAGCCTGTCTCCCGCGGATGCCGCGGATCGCGCACGTCGTACTGCTTCAGTTCGCCCGTTCCCCAGCACGACACGTAGAGCCAGCGGTCGTCGACGGACAGGTCGATGTCGGTGACGAACGGCGGCACCGCGCCGAACCGCCGGAGCGCGGGCGGCAACTCCTCCGGCAGGGCAACCTCCGCGGGAATGCTGAGGACCTTGTCCGCGGTCCACCGGTCGCCGTCGCGCTGCCACAGCCAGACCGAGGCGGACAGGTCGGCGACGCTGACAACGACACCGGCGAAACCCCACGTCTGCCGCGGATCATGCGCCGGACGCAGCTCCAGCACCATCTGGTGCTCGTCACCCAGGTCGATCCGCTGGGTGAGGCGACCTTCCGACAGGCTCCAGAAGTCGACGTGGTGACCGAACCGGCGGCCGAGCAGGTCCTCGGGGTTCAACCCGTTCTCGATCATCGAGGGAGTGGCCCACTCCGAGGTGACCATCGTGTCGTGGGCGAGGTGCCACCAGAAGTCGTACGCGAGGAACTGGCCGCCCCGGTCGGTCTCCCAGGGCCCGATCACGTCGAACGTGTCGTGGTCGAGCAGTGCCACCCCACCGGGTCCTTCGGCGCCCCCGGGCCCGTTGGCGCCGCCGAGGTTCGACATGAAGATGCCGCCCGGGCCACAGTGCACCGTGTGCGGACGGGAGTAACCGGCCTTCCGAGCGAGTTCGTCCGCCTCGATCGTGCGCACGACGCGCGGGTGTCGCGGGTCCGGCTTCGTGTCGAGGATGTACGTACGGGAGGACCGCAACCCCGGCACGATCAGGTAGCGGCGCTCGAGGGTCCCGGTGTGCCCCTCGTGGCACAGCGCACTGGAGCAGGCGTTCCAGCCGAAGTGGTGGAGCTCGTTGCCCGCAGTCGGCAGCTCGGACCGCCCGACCACCTCGCCATACGACGACGAAGCCGGCGCGCAGTCGACCACCGTCATGGCGTCGCGCTGCAGCCCGGTGGGATCGAAGGCGGCGATGTAGGCCAGCTCCTCGCGGGGAGCCGAGATGGCGGCATCCGGCGTCCGGTAGAACGTCGGGTCGACGAAATCCGACATCGGGGTCACTTCCCTTCGCCACGCCCGCGGCATGCCCGTTTCCATCGTGCGTCCACGGCCGGGCCGGTGGCGAGGGGCCCAAGGTCACCGGTCGTACGGCGGCATTTGCGCTCGGGAGGTTGCGCAGCTCGCCGGCCGGTCCGCCTCGTGCGGTCAGGACGAGCCGGGGTGGTGGTCGGCGAGCGCCGACGCGAGCCGCTCGGCGGTCAGCTCGACCTGCCAGCGCCTGGCCCCGCGCGCGATGAGCGCATCCGCGACGGCCGCCTGCGTGGGTTCGACCGGGGGATCCCACGCCAGCCGGCGCACGGCGTCAGGGGCGAGGAGATTCTCCACCGGCACTTTGTGCGCCCCTGCGAGTTCGTGCAGGGAGGTCCGGCACGCGGTGAGCCGAGCGGCGGCGGAGGGGTCACGGTCGGCCCAGGCGCGCGCCGGCGGCGGTCCGTCGTACGGAGCGGTGTGCTCGGGGAGATCGCGGTCGGGCACCTGCTGGGCCTGTTGGACCGCCGACCACCACAGGTCGAGGTCACGCCGGGTGGTGCGCGTGTCGAAGCCCGGCAATCGGGCGAGCTGGTTCCGGCTCGTCGGTCGGGTGCTGGCGGCGGCGATGATCGACTGGTCGCTCAACACGCGCCCTGGCGACAGGTCGCGACGCTTCGCGGTCTGGTCGCGGGCGAGCCACAGCGCACGGACATACGCCAGCTCACGCCGGTTGCGGACGCGGTGGATGCCCGACGTGCGGCGCCAGGGATCGCGACGGGACTCCCGAGGCGGCTGGGCCATGAGGGCCGCGAACTCCTGCGTCGCCCACTCCCGCTTGCCGTCCCGGTCGAGCTGGTCGGCCAACCGGTCGCGCAGATCCACCAGGAGCTCGACGTCGAGCGCGGCATAGACCAGCCAGGGTTCCGGCAGGGGACGGGTCGACCAGTCGACGGCGGAGTGCCCTTTTTCCAGGCGGTAACCCAGCAGGTCCTCGACCATCGCGCCCAAGCCGACCTTGGGGAACGACAGCAGCCGGCCGGCGAGTTCGGTGTCGAACAGCGCCCGCGGCGAAAGCCCGATCTCGGTGAGGCAGGGCAGGTCCTGGCTCGCTGCGTGCAGTACCCACTCGGTGTCGGCGAGGGCGGCGTCGAGTTCGGAGAGATCAGGGCACCGGGTGGGGTCGATCAGTGCCGTCCCCGCGCCCTCACGGCGGAGCTGGACAAGGTAGGCCCGATGGGAGTAGCGGTAGCCGGACGCCCGCTCGGCGTCGATGGCGACCGGACCGGTTCCCGCGGCGAATGCCCGGACGGTCTCGGCCAGAGCCTCGGCTGACTCGACGACCGGAGGCAGGCCGTCGGTCGGGGTCAGGAGCGGCGCGGGCTCGTCGGCCGGCGCGTTGGCGACAGCGGCGGAGTCGGTCACCGGTTCTTCACCCGCCGGTCCGGGATGCTTGCGACGCCAGCCGGCAGGGGCGGCAGGCCGGCGGCGGTGCACAGCAGCAGGCCCCACGCCTGGGCGTGTGCGCCGATCGCACCGTCGAGCGGCGTCCAGGAGGCGCGGATCTCGATCTCCGCGCGGGCGGGTTCCTCGCCCATCCCGCCAAAGCTCTCCGAAGCGACCCGGGTGACGGTGCCGCTCGGCGCGAGGAAGGAGGCACCCTCCGCTTCCAGGGCCTCGGTGAGCCAGGACCAGCCGACCGCTCCCAACAACGGATCGGTGACCATCTCCGCCTCGATCTCCGCGCGTACGTAGGCGACGCAGCGGAACGTGCCCTGCCAGGCGTCGTGCCCCTCGGGGTCATGCAGCAGGACCAGCCGGCCGGTGGCGAGCTCGTGGTCGTCGATCACGACGTCGGCGCTCACCGCGGCGGAAAATGGCGCGACCCGCTGTGGCGCCGGGATCTCCTCACTGACGACCTCCGGGCGCAGCCGCGCGGAACGCAGCTCGCTCACGGCCCGTTGGAACACCTCGGGCGGATCATTCGATTCCCTGCGAGCGGCCACGCCCGAGAGACTACGTCCGCCTACCCCCGCGAGTCGTCGCACGACGCGCCGGCAATCCCGGCGAGGAACGGCGCATTCCGGTGCAAACCGGGGCGGCGGAACGGTTCCGAGAGGCATGCCTCAGTCCGTATCACACCGGGATCACGGTTCGGCATCGCACTCGGGGTCCGGCGTCGACCGACGGCAGATCGCCAAGCTGATCCCATCCGTACCACTCGCTGGCGTCGTCCGTCAGTCAACTAGGCTTGCCACCTTGTGGACACGACGATCGATCCCCGCGATGTCATGGATCTCTCCCCGTCCAGCCTGAACGACTCGGCGTTCCTGAGGGCCTGCCGCGGTGAGCCCGTCCCGCACACGCCGGTGTGGTTCATGCGCCAGGCAGGTCGGGCCCTGCCGGAGTACCACGCTGTCCGTGACGGCATCCCGATGCTCGAGGCGTGCTCCCGACCCGAACTCGTCGCCGAGATCACCCTGCAGCCGGTCCGGCGCTACGGGGTGGACGCCGCGATCCTCTACTCCGACATCGTGGTCCCGCTCAAGGCGATCGGCGTCGACCTCGACATCGTTCCCGGCGTGGGCCCGGTGGTTGCGAAGCCCATCCGTACCCGCGCCGACCTCGACCCGCTCCGTCCGCTCGAGGCGGCAGACGTCCCGTATGTCACGCAGGCGGTACGGGAGCTGGTCAGCGCCCTCGGGCCGACACCACTCATCGGCTTCGCCGGTGCGCCGTACACGCTCGCGTCGTACCTCGTCGAGGGCGGACCCAGCCGGGACCACGCGGCCACCAAGGCCCTGATGCACGCCGATCCCAGGCTGTGGAACGACCTCCTCGGCCGCCTGGCGGGGATCGCCGCCGCCTTCCTGCGGGTCCTGGTCGAGGCCGGCGCGTCGGCGGTTCAGCTGTTCGACTCCTGGGCCGGCTCGCTCGCACCGGACGACTACGAGGCCTACGTATGGCCCCACTCCAAGGCCATCCTCGAGGAGGTCGGCCAGCTCGGCGTGCCGCGGATCCACTTCGGTGTCAACACCGGCGAACTGCTTGGTTTGCTGGCCTCGGCGGGCGCGGACGTCGTCGGCGTCGACTGGCGGGTTCCCCTCGAAAGGGCGATCCGCCGGGTGCCCGGCAAGGTCGTCCAGGGCAACCTCGACCCCGCCCTGGTCTTCGCGCCCTGGGACGTCATCGCGGACAAGACCCGGAGCATCCTCGCCGCCGGACGGCAGGCGCCCGGACACATCTTCAACCTCGGACACGGCGTCCTGCCCCAGACCGACCCCGACGTCCTCACCCGGCTGGTGGACCTCGTCCACACCGAGTCGGTGCGTCGGTAGCCGGCTGGGGCGCGCAGCGCTCAGCTCGCCGACGTCGAGACCGTGGGGGCGGGGGATTCTGCCTGTGACGTTGCTGAGTCGGACCGGTGGGACCTCGCCCGCCACACCAGCCAGGCCGGCAGCCCGGCCACGAGCGCGAGCGTGAGGGCGAAGGGCAGCACCGCGCCGAACGCCGTCAGCAGTCCTTCGAGCACGGCGACGAACGCGTTCCACCCGCCCCGCAGCCCGACCAGGAACCCGCTGTCCTTCTCCTCAGGCGGTGCGGCCTTCGCCAGCGGCGCCTCGAACGTGACCTGGATCGTCGACAGCGCGGCCTGTGAACTCAACGTCGCGAACCGGCTCTGCAGTGACTCCAGCTCCGCTTCCCGAGTGGCCAGCTCACCCTCGACCTGGATCACTTCTCCGACTGTCTTGGCCTCGCCTAGCAGGGAACGCAACCGCTGGATGCTCTTCTTCTGGCTGGCGACCCGGCTCTCGACATCGACGACCTCCTCGGTGACGTCGTTGGCGTCCCGCTTGTCGGCGAGGACCGTGCCGAGTCCCTTGATCTCGTCGGCGATGCGGTCGAAGTCGTCGACCGGCACCCGGACGACCAGGTGGATGCTGCGGAGTTGTTCGGTGTCGCGCCCGGTGTCACTCGGCAGGTCGACGGGCGACATCGAGCTCTGCTGGTTCGCGACGTAGCCGTCGGTGGCCGTCACGAGGCTTTCGGTCCGGTCGGCCGCCGCCTGGACATCCTTCGTGCGTACGAGCAGTTCGGCCGTACGAATGATCGACCGGACCTCCAGCTCCGCCCGGGCGGGATTGCTGGACCTGCCCACCTGGCCGTCGCTCGGCTTCGTGGCAGAGGCGTCGGTGTCGCCGCCACCAGAGTCCTGGAGGGCGGCCTCCTCCGGCGCCGCCGCGCCTGCGCCTCCGTCCGCCGACGACCGTCCGGCTGACGAGCCGGCGAGTGGGTTGAGGCTGTCGCCGGAGCAGCCGGCAAGGGTGAGGGTCGCGGTCAGCAACGCCGCGACGACGATGGTGGGAGCGTGGAGCCAGCGGGGTGCGGGGCGGTGCATGGCGGGCCTCCTGCTGAGTGGAGTGGTGCCGGGCGTGGACATGTCCCCGTCTATGGCTGTGCCGCGTTGCCGTGTGACCGCGTTGCTGTGTGACCGCGTTGCTGTGTGACCGTGTCGCGTCGTTCTCGCCGTATGGCGGTGCGCTGTGCCAGTCATGACGCGGCACGTCCGGGGGAGGTTGTCCGATGTGGATCTGGAAAAGTGGAGCCATGCGTCAGGTCGTCGTTGTCGGTGGAGGCGTCACCGGAGTCGCCGGGGCATGGTTCCTACGTCAGGTGGGGGGCCCTGACCTCGCCGTCACCGTGCTGGAGAGCTCGCCGCGGCTGGGTGGGAAGCTCCACACCGTCGAGCTCGCCGGTGTGGCCGTCGACACCGGCGCCGAGGCGATCCTCAACCGCCGGCCGGAAGGTGTCGAGCTGGCCAGAGCTGTCGGCCTGGGCGAGCGGATCCGTTACGCGGCGACGACATCGGCGGGTCTGTGGTCGCGCGGTGCACTCCACCCGATACCGGGCGGCACCATCCTGGGTGTGCCCGGCGACCTCGCGGCCCTAGGGGCGAGTGGGCTGCTGAGTGCTGACGGACTGAGCCGTGTGGAGGCGGAGCCCGACCTTCCCGGAGCGCCCCTCGACGAGGACGTGGCGATCGGCACGTACGCCGCACACCGGATGGGCAGGGAACTGGTCGACCGCCTGGTCGAACCCCTGCTCGGCGGTGTCTACGCGGGGCGTTCGGACCAGCTGTCACTCCAGGCGACCGTTCCGGCCCTCGTCCCGTACCTCCGCGAGAATCCTTCGCTGCTTCGCGCGGCCGCTCGGGCGAAGGCAGCGGCGCCGGCCTCCGACGCTCCGGTGTTCGCGGGCCTCACCGGTGGGGTGGGCGGACTTGTCCCCGCCGTGGCGCAGGCGTCAGGTGCGTCCGTACGCACTGACGCGACTGTCCGGGAACTCCGGCGTACGTCTGACGGCCGATGGCAGCTGGTGGTGGGGCCGACCCGGTTGCCCGAACTCGTCGACGCCGACGCCGTCGTGTTGGCCTGCCCGGCACGCCCCGCGAGCCGGCTGCTCGCCGAGATCGCGCCGGCGGCGGCGGGGGAGCTCGCCGGGATCGAGTACGCCAGCATGGCGACGATCGCGCTGGCGTTCCCGTCCTCGGCGGTGCCGGGCACCCTTCCGGGTTCCGGATTCCTCGTGCCGCCGGTCGAAGGCCGCCTGATCAAGGCCGCGACGTTCTCCTCGGCGAAATGGTCCTGGATGGCAGAAGACGCGCCCGATGTCGTGATCATCCGCTGCTCGGTGGGTCGACTGGGCGACGTGACAGAACTCCAGCGCGACGACGCGGACCTGGTAACGGGAGCGGTAGCCGACCTGCGGGAGTTGGTGGGGATCAGCGCTCAGCCGATCGACGCGCACGTGGCACGTTGGGGCGGCGGGCTCCCGCAGTACGCGGTCGGCCACCGCGCCCGGATCGCCAGGATCAGGGCAGACCTGGCGCGGCAGCCTGGGATCGCCGTGGCGGGGGCGGCGTACGAAGGAATCGGCATCCCCGCCTGCATCGCGAGCGCGCGCTCGGCGGTGACCCAGCTGCTCGGTGCGTCCGACGCTCCGGGGACAATGACGGCATGACCGAGCACTCGGACCGGACGGAGCGCGAGGCGAAGCCGAAGGCGCGCGAGCTCAACCAGGTGATCCGCTACACCATGTGGTCGGTGTTCCGCCTTCGTGATCCCCTTGGCAGTCTCGACCGCGCGGGCCTTGCCGCCGAGGTGGAGGCGCTGATCAGCCAGTTGGGGGAGAAGGACGTCGTGGTCCGCGGCACCTACGACGTGTCCGGGCTCCGGGCCGACGCCGACCTGCTGATCTGGTGGCACGCGCCGGACTCCGACGACCTGCAGGAGGCCTACAACCGGTTCCGGCGTACCAACCTCGGGCGGCACTTCGAGCCCGTGTGGTCCCAGCTCGCCCTGCACCGTCCGGCGGAGTTCAACAAGAGCCACGTGCCGGCGTTCCTGGCCGGTGAGGAGCCGAAGCGGTACGTCAGCGTCTATCCGTTCGTGCGTTCCTACGAGTGGTACCTCCTGCCCGACGACGAACGCCGTGCGATGCTCGCCGAACACGGCAGGATGGCGCGTGACTACCCTGACGTACGCGCCAACACCGTCGCGTCGTTCGCCCTGGGCGACTACGAATGGATGCTGGCGTTCGAGGCCGACGAACTCCACCGCATCACCGACCTGATGCGGCACCTGCGCGGCGCGCGGGCGCGGCTGCACACCCGGGAAGAAGTGCCGTTCTTCACCGGCCGCCGCAAGCCGCTCGCCGACATCGTGGGCCTCCTGCCGTAGAGCGAGCGAAGGGACCGCCGGGTGTGAGCTTCTTACGGAGAATCCTCGGAGGGAAGGACGACCTGGCTCCCGCCGGGACGGTCCATCTCGACGTCGACCGACGCAAGGCCCAGTTGGTCGAGCTCGAACGCGTCCTCGACAAGCTTGTCGAGGTGATGAAGGCGAACGACCAGCGGATGTCCAACCCTGGTTGGCGCGAACGCATGGCTGAGTACCGCCGGCTCTCCGGAGAGTCCTACCGGCTACGGGCGGGTTCGTTCACCCGCGAGCAGATCCTCGACCTGGCGTTCGAGATCCGGCCGGTGTTCACCGGTGAGCTCCCGGAGGATGTGCGGGTCGTCGAGCCGCTGCAGGTACAGCTGCTGGCGGCGGCCACCGCACTACAGGACGTCCTCCCCGGCGAACGCCTCGATTCATGACCGTCGTGCGGTCTAGGTCGACTCGCTGGGTTCGAGGGTGAGCGAGACCGAGTTGATGCAGAAGCGCTGGTCGGTGGGCGTGCCGTAGCCCTCGCCCTCGAACACGTGGCCGAGGTGGGAGTCACAGCGGGCGCACCGCACCTCCGTGCGGGTCATTCCGAGCGAGCGATCCTCGATCAGCTGCACCCGGTCGGCGGCCAGCGGCGACCAGAACGACGGCCAGCCGCAGTGGCTGTCGAACTTCGTGTCGCTACGGAACAGCTCGGCACCGCACGCGCGGCACCGGTAGACCCCGGTCGTCTTGGTGTCGACGTACTCCCCGGTGCCCGGTCGTTCAGTGCCGGCTTCGCGCAGGACGCGGTACTCCTCCGGTGACAGCTGCTGGCGCCACTCGGCTTCAGTCTTGACGACCTTCTCAGGCATACTTCCGACCTTACGTCGCCCAGGTGGGTCTGGTTCGGACGACTCGGCAGGTCGGCACCGAACCAGGTCGTTCCTGGACGGGGAAATCACGGTTTTCGGGTTATCCACAACCGCACGCTGGGGTGGCTGCACGCGAGTGATCAGGTCGCGTAACGTTTCCCTGGCGCCCGCCGATCGGGCGACCCACAACGGCGCCGTCCCCACCACGGGGTGGGTGACGGGCGATGGATTCTGGTGGCCACGACTGAGTACGGGGAGAGTTGGGTGCAATGGGCGGGACGACAGTAGACCCCGGCGATCTCGACGACTTCGCCAAGCGCATGCGCGAGCTGGATGAGGACTGGACTGACGAGAACGGCTATCCGCAGAGGGTGTTGCTGGCCGAGGACGGCGACTCGGGATTCCCGAGGCTGGGCACGTTCGAGGAGGCCGGGCAGTTCCGGACGCAATACAACGCCGCGCGGGCCAACATGGCCCAGAACTTCAACGACCTGCACAACCTGCTCGAAGGCTTGGCTGACGCAAGCAAGAAGATCGCCGACCAATACCGCTCGACCGAGGCGCTCAACAACGCCAGTGTGGGCGAGATCGACCGGATCCTCGGCGAGGAGATGGCGCCGGCACCTGGGTCCGGCCAACCGGGTCAGACGGGTCAGCCGAACCCCCAGGCACAGGCGTGACGGGAGCCGACGACGATGACTGAGAAGCTTGCCGGATCCGGGCACCAGAGGATTCTCTTCCGCGTGCGGGGATACCCGGACCCTTACTACGTAGGCGACTATGACGATCCCAAGGCGCCGAGTGAGGGCTGGATCAACGGCGCCGCCGAATATTGGAAGCACGCCGGCACGGCTGCCGCCGATATTGCCGAAGGGCTGGAGACGGCACGCGATCAACTCTTCTCCGGCGGTAACAGTGGAGGCTGGCAGGGGAAGGCCGCCGACTCCTTCAAGGACAAGCTCGAGCAGGTGATCTGGTTCGCCAAGGAGGTCGCGCACCGCTGCGACAAGACCAACCCGAAACCGCCCGCGCCGCAGTCGGAGGACCAGGCGTTCCAGGTGAGCGACGACGGGGCTGACTCAGAGGGCTTCCGCCAACTGTTCGAGGACCTGGGCGGCTACGTCGGTGGCATCCAGAACGACGACAAGCTCCCCAAACCCGGATGGCACGAGGACTCCTACTACATCAAGTGGTGGGTGTCTGGCGTGACGAACGGATCGATCAAGTACGAGTTCCGCAAGGGCAGCGCCGACGGTGAGATTCTCCAGATCCCGAGGATCGGGGAGGCCAACGGCGGAAACGACATCGACCGCGACTCGATGAACGACTACTACAGCGAAGCCGGCATCCAGACAAAGACCAGCGAAGACGGCCTCTACGACTGCCAGGTGCCGGCCAACGGGGTTGACTACGACGGCATCTTCCGCACTCTCGAGATGAACAAGTCGGAAGAGGAGAGGTGCCAGCAGACCGCGACGGATCTCACCACCAAATACACCGAGGTCTCCGGGAAGTTTCCGCAGCCTGCGCAGGCACCGCAGATCGCCTCTGGAGACCCGGGCGGCGGCGGCGGTGGGGGCGGTGGCGGTGGAGGCGGTGGAGGCGCCGGCCCGTTCGGCACGCCTGACACGCCCGGCAGCCCTGACACGCCCGGCATACCCGACACGCCTGACACGCCTGACACGCCCGGTACACCGGACACGCCTGACGTCCCCGACGGCACGGACTCCGACGGTGACGGGATCCCGGACTCCCAGGATCCGTTCCCGAACGACCCTGACCACAACGGCGACGGGATCCCCGACGGCGATCAGTTTCCGGGTAGCGGCGGTCGCGGCACTGGTGGTGTCGACACCGGTACCGAGACAGCCCGCGCAGGCGGACTCGGCGGCGGCGGCATCGGCGGCGGCGGTGGCGGAGGATTCCCGAGCGGCACGCCGATACACGGAGCTGGACCGGCCGTCAGCGGCATTCCCGGTGCCGCAGGAGCGGGCGCCGGCATGGGCGGTGTCGGTGGCTTCGGCGGCGGCATGGGAGCCGGGGCAGGAATGCGTGGCGGCATGGGCGGCATGATGCCCATGATGGGCGGCGCTGGCATGGGCCAGGACGGTGGCCAGGAGCAGGAACGCAACACCTGGCTCGAAGAGGACGAGGACGTCTGGGGCGCTGACGGTGACGCCCCGCCAGGCGTCATCGGCTGAGCTGTTCCGTTCAATCCGTTTCTCGGGCGGGGTCGGACATCCGGCCCCGCCCAAGTCTTTGCCCGTTCAGGATGGGAAGCGGGCTTGCGCGGGCTGTATGACGACCTCGGCCGATTCCGCACCGTCACGCGCGATCTCGATGTGCAGGCCACCTGCGTCACCCTGGACAAACCCGTGCTCCGGGTTCAGTCGCGAGCTGGCCCAGGACATTGCCGCCTCGCGATCTGCTCCGCTGACGAGTTGGTCGAGCACGGCGTCGATGTGCGTACGTAGAACTTTGTCGCTCACCGGATGGCCCGCATCCTCGACAGAGAGGCGAATCTCGCCCCTCTTCACCCGGGCGAGGGAGGTCGTGCCCTCTGCATCCTTGTCGCAGCTGTCTGTGTCACAGGCGAACCCGGCGCCGCCGAGGCCTTTCTGGATGTCGCCGATCGAGGCAGGAAGCACTGCACTCCCGGAGACGGGCTTGGTCCCGTCCTTGGCGAAGGTTGCGAACGAGGCGTCGGGGAACGCCCCGAACTCCACCCGGCCCCACGGCACGAACGTCGTTCGGGACTGGCCGCCCTCGATCTCCGGAAGTTCGTTGGCCTCAGAGCCCAGCAGCGTCTCGCTGATCGCGGTGAACGCCTGCGTGGTCGGCTCAACTGGATCGCCCCGGGGAGCAGTCAGGCTGCCAACTCCTGACTGCCGCCCCATGACCTCCACATGGAGCGCTTCGCCGTCCTGACCTGCCTGCATGCGTACGGCGACATGCGCACCGTCAGAGGCCGTGAGATAGCAGGAACGTACGACGGTCGGTTGGCTCAAGGTCTCGTAACAGGAGAAGCCCTGCTTCTCGATGGCCGCCTCGATGTCCGCGACGTCAGCGCCCTCCGAGCTGGCGTTGGGCGGATCACTGCTCGCCCCGCCACCGGAGTTGCCGATGTACCAGTAAGCCGCGATGCCGCCTCCGATGAGGAGGAGAGGGATACCCACCAGCAGCGCGACGGTGAGGATCACCTTGCCTCGGCTGCGAGGCGGCCGCTGCCGCGGAGCCTGCGGGGATCCCCACACCGCTGGCGGAGGACCTCCGGGGGGACCCTGCGGATGGGGACCGGGTGGCAGGTTGGCCGGCGGCTGAGGAGGCGGCTGAGGAGGCGGTCCCACGGACCCTGGAGGGCCGTAGGGGCCGGGCCCGCCACCTTGTGGGCCAGCAGGCGGTCCGGAGGCAGGACCTGTGGTGATCGGCCGTCCCTGCGCGGACCATCCCTGCTGCTGTGCAGGGGGCGGCGACCCACCCCACGGCGGCGGCGAGGACGAAGTGTCTGACGATGGCCGCTGAGGCGCACCTTCGGGTGTGTCTCGCTCGCCGGGAACGTCGTTCATGGGTTCAATGCCTCCCGTGAGGGCGTCGCGGTCTCTGCCACCGTATGTCGGGACTCGCCCCGGCAGAAATGAGGCACGGCCGAGGCGTCTCGAGGCGTGCTGTCGGTGACTCGCGCTAGCGTTCGGGCATGGCGACGCCGTACGAAGAGATCGAGGTGGGCGCGCGCACCGTGCGTGTGTCCAACCCCGACAAGGTGTACTTCCCCGAGCGCGGGTTCACGAAGCGAGACATCGTCCATTACTTTCTCTCCGTCGGCGACGGCATCCTGGGTGCCCTGCGCGAGCGTCCCACCACGTTGGAGCGGTGGCCCGGTGGCGTTTTCGAGGGAGCGAAGTTGTCGACCAGGGGCGACAACCGAGGCGACGCGTTCTACCAGAAGCGGATACCCAAAGGCGCGCCGGAGTGGGTGGAGACGGTCCGCATCACGTTCCCCAGCGGGCGCCCCGCCGACGAGGTCTGCCCACCGAGACCGCGGTGATCGCCTGGGCGGCCAACCTCGGCACACTCACCTTCCACCCATGGCCCGTACGCCGACCCAACGTGGACCATCCCGACCAGATCCGGATCGACCTCGACCCGCAGCCGGGGACGGACTTCGCCGATGCAGTCCGCGTGGCCCCCCAACTACGCGCGCTGCTGCACGAGCTGGGCATGGAGGGTTGGCCCAAGACCTCCGGTGGGCGAGGCCTCCACGTCTACGTACCCATCCAGGCGAAGTGGACTTTCGTCGAGACGAGGCGAGCGGTCATCGCCCTCGGTCGGGAGCTGGAACGCCGACTGCCTGACCTGGTGACGATGTCCTGGTGGAAGGAGGAGCGCGGAGAGCGGGTCTTCATCGACTACAACCAGATGGCGAGGGACCGCACGATCGCGTCGGCCTACTCCATCCGCCCGAGGTCCCGGGCACCGGTGTCGGCACCACTGCGGTGGGACGAGTTGGAGAGTGTCGCTCCCGAGGACTTCGACATCGTGACCATGCCGGAGCGATTCGCCACGGTGGGTGACCTCCACGCGGGAGTCAATGAAGAGGCGTACGCGATCGACACCCTGCTGGAGTGGGCCGAGCGCGACCAACGCGACGAAGGGCTGGGCGACCTGCCATACCCACCGGACTATCCGAAGATGCCGGGCGAGCCGATGCGGGTCCAGCCCAGCCGGGCCCGT
The DNA here is from genome assembly GCF_040196095.1 of Actinopolymorpha sp. B17G11. Classification (NCBI taxonomy): domain Bacteria; kingdom Bacillati; phylum Actinomycetota; class Actinomycetes; order Propionibacteriales; family Actinopolymorphaceae; genus Actinopolymorpha; species Actinopolymorpha sp. B17G11. The sequence continues at coordinate 8,669 of NZ_JBEFTW010000015.1, read as the reverse complement.
AACAAGGCCTGAAAGAGGTGCCACTCGTGGCACATGATGCTCCCGGCGCGGTGGTCGAGGCATTCCGCGAGCACTGGGCCCGGCTGCTCGCGTTGCTCGCCGGCCACTTCCGCAGCCTGGACATCGCCGAAGACTCGTTGGCTGAGGCATTCGAGCTGGCGGTCGAGCACTGGGCGCGGGACGGCATCCCCGACCGCCCGGAGGCATGGCTCTTCACCACGGCGAAGCGCCGAGGCCTCGATCGGGTGCGCCGAGACGCCACCCTGGCCCGCAAGCTTCCCCTGCTCGTCATCGACGCCGCGGCAGGGACAGACCCTGCGGGCGGTGCGCGGCCGGACGGGTTCGATCCGGACGACGCGGCGATCTCCGCCATCCCCGATGAACGGCTGCGCCTGCTGTTCACCTGCTGCCACCCGGCCCTCGCTCTCGAGGCGCGGACGGCGCTCACACTCCGACTGGTCGGCGGCCTGACGACACCGGAGATCGCTCGCGCCTTCCTGGTCTCTGAACCGACCATGGCTGCTCGACTCACCCGCGCCAAGAAGAAGATCGCCGCCGCCTCGATCCCCTACCGTGTGCCCACCGAGGCGGAGCTGCCTGATCGGCTGGGCGGTGTCCTCACTGTGCTCTACCTGATCTTCACCGAAGGCCACTCGGCGTCCTCCGGGGACGCGCTCGTTCGGCGGGGCCTGTGCGATGAGGCGATTCGGCTCACGCGGGTGGTCGTCGAGCTCCTCCCGGACGAGCCCGATCCGATGGCTCTGCTCGCCCTGCTGCTCCTGCACCACTCCCGGAGGGACGCCCGCGCCGACGACACCGGCGAGCTGGTACTTCTCCCTGACCAGGACCGCGAGCGCTGGCATCAGACGGAGATCGCGGAAGGCGTCGCCCTGCTCGAGAAGGCAGCGGGGTTCGGCGGACGCGCGACGTCGTACCTCCTTCAGGCGGCGATCGCCGCTGAGCACGCGTCAGCACGTCGCGCGGTCGACACTGACTGGCGGGCGATCACCATGCTGTACGAACGCCTGGAACGCATGACGGACTCGCCCGTCGTACGCCTCAACCGGGCCGTGGCGGTCGCCGAGGCCGACGGTCCGGCGACGGCCCTCGCCCTGCTGGCCGACCTCGACGAGCGGCTTGCGAACTACCACCTGCTACCCGCGACCCGAGCCGACTTCCTGCGCCGGATGGGGCGGCTCGTCGCGGCGCGCGAGGAGTACTCAAGAGCGCTCCGGCTCGCGGGAAACTCTCCAGAACGCGCGTACCTCGCCCGCAGAATCGCAGAACTCGAACCCCACGGGCACCATGCGGAAGCCGAGGATGCCCGACGGTCCGATCTGAGCTGAACCTAGCCGGGTGAGCCGTTGCGCCGGCCGGAACCGGTAGGGGCGGCGTCTGGATCAGTCGGCACGGGATCGCGGTGTTCGATGAGGTGCAGGCACGGAACACCGAGTCGGCGGCGTGCCTTCGAGGTCCAGTCGAAGTGGAAGAACTCCGCCACCAGGTGCGGCCGCGTGAGGATGACGACCTCGGCCGCGTTCCGCTCCCGTACGGCGGCAGCGAGCGCATCGACCGGATCCGCTGACGTCACCTCGCCGTCGGCCGAGCACCCGCACCGACCGAGCGCCTGAACGCTCTGGTCGAGCGCTGACTTGCTGCGTTCGACGATCTCCCGCTGGATCTTCGCCAGGTCGACGTCGGGGAAGTTGAGAGCGGACGTAGCGAGCACTTCACTCGCCGCGATCGACCCGAGCGCCGACTCGACCCGAGCCGACGCGTCCTCGACGGGGAGCAGAACGTGGACATGGGTGGGTTCGCCCGACACCCGGTATAGCTCGGCGATCTGATGTGCGTCGAAGTGCGAGATCGGCTTTTCGATGAGGAGCACGACTTTGTACATGGGCACCTCCTCGTGTGTCCGCGCCCATCGTGCCGCGCGGGTGCCCGATTGGAAAGTGCCCTTGGTCATCTGTGCGGCAAATTGTGAGGAGCGCGTGCTCACTTCGTGCCCAGGACCTCGGCGAGGTCGAAGCGGACCGGCTCCTCGAGCTGGGCATAGGTGCACGACTCCGGCTCGCGGTCTGGTCGCCAGCGGACGAACTGCGTGGTGTGCCGGAAACGTACGCCTTCCATGTGGTCATACCGGACCTCGACGACCCGCTCCGGTCGAAGCGGCACGAACGACAGGTCCTTGCCGGCGCTCCAGCGGCTCTGTTCGGCGTTGCGCGGAGTGCGACTGCCCGCCTCCTGCTTGGCCCATGACCACGGATGGTCGTCGAACGTCGTCACGAGCGGCTGAAGCTCGGTGAAGAGCTCCCGCCGCCGGGCCAGCGGGAACGCGCCGATCACACCAACGCTGGCGAGGTCACCGGCGTCGTTGTAGAGGCCGAGCAGGAGGGAGCCGATCGCGTCCGGGCCGCTCTTGTGGACCCGGTAGCCCGCGACGACGCAGTCGGCGGTGCGTTCGTGCTTGACCTTGAACATCGTCCGCTTGTCGGGTTCGTACAACCCGTCGAGCGGCTTGGCGATCAGACCGTCGAGCCCGGCACCCTCGAACTGGTGGAACCAGCGCTCGGCCAGCTTCCGATCGGTGGTCGCGGGCGTGGTGTGGACCGGCGGGCCCGCGTTCGACAGGGCTTCCACGAGGGCCGCACGGCGCTCCTCGAATGGCCGGCCGGTGTAGTCGGTGTCGCCCAGGGCGAGCAGGTCGAACGCCACGAACCGGGCGGGCGTCTGCTCGGCGAGCAGCCGGACCCGGCTGGCCGCGGGGTGGATCCGCAGCTGGAGGGCCTCGAAGTCCAGGCGTACGCCTTCGGCGTCCTCGATCACGATCTCGCCGTCGATCACGCTGCGGGCGGGAAAGATCGCCTTGACAGCCTCGACGAGCTCCGGGAAGTAGCGGGTCATCGGTCGTTCGTTGCGGCTGCCGATCTCCACCTCGTCGTGGTCACGAAAGATGATCGACCGGAAGCCATCCCACTTCGGCTCGAAACTGTGGGCACCCTGAGGTATCTGCTTCACCGGCTTCGCCAGCATGGGCGATACCGGCGGCATGACCGGAAGTTGCATGGCCCTATCTTGCCCGGTCCCGCTGACAGGCCAGCAGATCAAGGTCGCCAGGAGGGGTCGCGGCCGAGCATGGCGACAACCCGGTCCAGCGGCGCAGCTGTGGCGGGCACCTCGACACCCGGCTGGAAGTGGCTGCGGGGTCCACGGGTCTCGGGCGTGTCCGGCACCTTCGCGGCCAGGACGACGGCGACGTTGAGTACGTCCTGGTCGTACGTCGTCGCGACATCAAGGGCCTTCGCGACATCCCAGCCATGGACGACGTTGTCGAGGAAGTGGAACCCGATCGCCGCACGGGCAGGGAACGGTGCCGTGATCCGGACCTCGGGCAGCCAGAAGTCGCGCTCGAGAACGCCGTTCTGGGCGAACGCGGCCGTCACCAGGGTCGCCGCCTCCGTGTAGGGCCCGGACGGGTCGTCGTCGAAGGGGCGTGGACGCCAGGCGGCCAGCTCGGTAGGTTCGCCCGACGCCGCGAGGGCGAAACCGTCGTGCTGTCCGATCATGTGTTCGAGGAGATGGCGGACATTCCAGGCGGCGCACGGGGTGGGCCGGTCGAGCTGGTCGGCGGTGACGGTGTTGACGAGCCTGGTGGTGGTATCCACCACCCGCCGGTCGAGCTCTCGGATATCCATGACGCTCCTTCGTGTTCCCCTCGGACGTCGACAGTACGCGTTCGAGTGGGTGCGAGGAGTGAAGACATGCGGAGCCGCCAGTGGAGGGTCGGCGACCGACACGCACCGCTGTCACCGGCGAGGTGATGGACAGGTTGGGGGCGCTCCGCGGACCGACAGATGTCGCCGGCTGGGCGAGTCAGGCGAAGAGCCACCGGAAGAACAGGAACCCCTCGGCCTCGAGCAGGCTGGCAAGGCGAAGGTCGGCCGGCGCGGAGAGTTCGGGCCCGGTGAGGATGCGCATCGCTGGCCCGGCCAGAAGCTCGGGCGAGATCGTCAGGCACAACTCGTCGAGGAGTCCGGCGCGGGCGAGGAAGCCCGCGAAGGTCGGACCACCCTCGCTGAGAATGCGCTGGTGCCCCCGGGCGGTGAGGGCGTCGACAACGGCCTCGGCATCGACCTGCTCGTCGCCGGCAATCGCGAGGTCGACCTGGCTGGCGAGCTGCCGTCGCCGATCGGGGTCGGCCTGGGCACAGGTGAGGACGACGGTGCGCGGATCGGTCAGCAGCCGGTCGGGGATGTCGAGAGAGTCGGTCACCACCGCGATCGGCGGCGTGGGTGGCAGTCCGAGCTGTTCGCGGAGCGGGGCGAAGGCGGGACGGATGTCAGCGGGCGCGTAGCCCTCGACCCGGGCCGTGCCCGCCCCGACGACGATCACGTCGGCCAGGGCGCGCAGGAGCGCGAGAATGCGGCGGTCAGCCGGACCGGAGATCGACCCCGACCGATGATCGGGCCCCTGGGCGGCGCCGTCGACGGTGGAGACGAAGTTGACCCTGACCCAGCGACGATCCCGCGGATAGGCGTACAGCTCCGCGAGGTCGGCGTCGTCCAGGTCGGCGTCGTCCAGGTCGGCGCCGCGCGCCGGTCCGGGAACGACGACGCCAGTCTCCGCGGTCCGGCCGACGGAGGCGGGTGGGTGGGCAGCGGTCTGCGGGATCAACAAGCGCACAGGGAGATCTCATCAGAGAGTCGCCGCAAGCAGAAATTGACGCGACACTGGCAGCACGGCGGAGGGAAGGGGAGCACGGTATGGCCAATCGGCTCAGTGATCGTCTCCGACTCCCACCGGCCCGGCCCGTCGTGATCGGTGATCTGTCGACCAGGACGACGCCGGGCTTCAGGGGCGGCAAGCGCCAGGCGCGGGCGGCCCTCGGCGACCTCGGCCCGGCGCTCGCCGATCTGCAGGAACGGCTCTTCGCCGAAGGTCAGACCGGCGGTAAGCGAAGCCTGCTCCTCGTCCTTCAGGGTATGGACACGGCGGGAAAGGGCGGAGCCGTACGGCACTCGGTCGGACTGGTGAATCCACAGGGCGTCCATGTGGTGGGCTTCAAGGCGCCCACGCCCGAGGAGCGTCGCCGCGGGTTCCTGTGGCGGATCCGCCGTGAGCTTCCGGCGCCGGGCTATCTCGGGATCTTCGACCGGTCGCACTACGAGGACGTGCTGGTCGCGCGCGTGCGCGGGCTGGTGAGCCGGGCCACCTGGTCCCGCCGGTACGCGACGATCAGGAGGTTCGAGGACCAGCTGACGTTCCGCGGAATCCGGATCGTCAAGTGCTTCCTGCACATCTCGAAGAAGGAGCAGAAGAAGCGCCTGATGGCTCGGCTGGACAACCCTACGAAGCACTGGAAGTACGACCCGAACGACGTCGCCGAACGCCTCCACTGGGACGACTATCAGCAGGCGTACCAAGACGTGCTGGAGCGGACCGACACCTCGGCCGCGCCGTGGTATGTCATACCCAGTGATCACAAGTGGTACCGCAACTGGGCGGTCACTCAGCTGCTCGTCGAGCACCTGCAGGATCTGGATCCCCAGTGGCCCGCAGCGGACTTCGACGTCGAGGCGGAGAAGGCCCGGCTCGGCGCCACCTGACGGGCGCCATGGCATCCGACGACACGGCCGGGATGGGCCCCCGGCTTGCGCTCAGACCCGCTTGAGCACCACGAGTGAGCGGGAGATGACCTTCAGCTGCTCGCCCGCCAGCACGGCCCCACGTTCCCGGAGGTCGTCGTCGGCCGTGTCCAGCACGGGCTCCCACGCTTCGCCGTACTTCGCGCCTGGTACGGAGAACTCGAGGTCGTCCTCGGAGGCGTTGAACAGCAGCAGGAACGAGTCGTCGACAATGCGTTCGCCCTGCCGGCCGGGCTCACGGATCGCTTCGCCGTTGAGGAAGACAGTGAGCGACTTCGCGAACCCCGCCGTCCAGTCGCGGCCGGTCATGTCGGTGCCGTCGGGCTTGAGCCAGGCGACGTCGCCTACCCCGTCCCCGCCGCCAAGACCGTCGAAGAATCGGCGGCGCCGGAAGACCGGGTGCTCGGCGCGGAGTTGGCTCACCGTCCTCGTGAAGGCGAGCAGGTCCGAGTCGGCGTTGACCCAGGAGACCCAGGAGATGTCGTTGTCCTGGGAGTAGGCGTTGTTGTTGCCGTGCTGGGTACGTCCCAACTCGTCGCCGTGCAGCATCATCGGCACCCCCTCGGACAGGAACAGGGTGGCGAGGAAGTTGCGTAGCTGGCGTTGGCGGAGCGCGGCGATGCTGTGGTCGTCCGTGGGTCCCTCGGCGCCCGAGTTCCAGGACCGGTTGTCCGACGTGCCGTCGCGGTTGTGCTCGCCGTTGGCTTCGTTGTGCTTGTGGTTGTACGAGACGAGATCGCGCAACGTGAAGCCGTCATGGGCGGTGATGAAGTTGATCGAAGCGTACGGCTTGCGCCCGTCGTCTTCGTACAGGTCCGACGATCCGGTGAGCCGCATCGCGAACTCGCCGAGGGTGGCGGGGCGGCCGCGCCAGAAGTCGCGTACGCAGTCGCGGTACTTGCCGTTCCACTCCGTCCAGACCGGCGGGAAGTTGCCGACCTGATAGCCACCCGGCCCGACGTCCCACGGCTCGGCGATCAGCTTGACCCGCGACACGATCGGGTCCTGCTGGACGAGGTCGAAGAACGCCGACAGCCGGTCGACCTCGTGGAACTGCCGGGCGAGGGTCGCCGCCAGGTCGAACCTGAAGCCGTCCACGTGCATCTCGCTCACCCAGTAGCGCAGCGAGTCCATGATCAGCTGGAGCACGTGGGGGTGCCGCATGAGCAGGCTGTTGCCGGTGCCCGTCGTGTCCATGTAGTAGCGCGGGTCGTTGTCGACCAGCCGGTAGTAGGCGGCGTTGTCGATGCCCCGGAACGCGAGCGTCGGCCCGAGGTGGTTGCCCTCCGCGGTGTGGTTGTAGACGACGTCGAGGATCACCTCGATGTCGGCCCGGTGCAGCGCCCGGACCATCGCCTTGAACTCCTGCACCTGCTCACCGCGCTGGCCCGACGCGGCGTAGGCGTTGTGGGGCGCGAAGTAGCCGATCGTGTTGTAGCCCCAGTAGTTGGACAGGCCCTTCTGGACGAGGGTGCTGTCGTGGACGAACTGGTGCACCGGCATCAGCTCGACCGCCGTCACGCCCAGCGACTGCAGGTGGTCGATCATCGCCGGCGCCGCGAGTCCCGCGTAGGTGCCCCGGATCACCTCGGGAATGTCCGGATGGTTGATCGTCAGCCCTTTGACGTGTGCTTCGTAGATGACCGTCTCGTGGTAGGAGCGACGGGGGAGTCGGTCGTCCTGCCAGTCGAAGTAGGGGTTGACGACGATCGACTTCATCGTGTGAGCGGCGGAGTCGGCGGAGTTGAGCGTGTCCGGGCTGCCGAAGCGGTACGAGAACAGCGACTCGTGCCAGTCGATCTCACCCTCGATCGCCTTGGCGTAGGGGTCGAGCAGGAGCTTGGCGGGGTTGCAGCGGTGACCGGTCACGGGTTCGTACGGGCCCTGGACGCGGAACCCGTAGCGTTGTCCAGGACCGATCCGCGGGAGGTAGCAGTGCCAGACCGAACCCTCCCGTTCGGTCAGAGCCACGCGGGTCTCGCGGACGTTCCCGCTGTCCCGGTCGCCGGCGCCATCGCCGTCGAACAGACACAGCTCGACGGCATCGGCGACCTCGCTGAACAGCGCGAAGTTGGTGCCCGCCCCGTCGAACGTCGCACCCAGGGGGTACGGCGTTCCAGGCCAGACCTCGACCATTCCGCTCCTTTCCGCCGGATCGCACATGTTGCTGACTAGCGGCATCTTTCCAGGTGAGCCGGCGCCCCGGGCGGCGCATGGGCCCCCTGCGGCGGAATGGTTACCTGTCAGGCGAGCCCTGAGCGGCGGAGGACCAGTTCGACGACCTCCGGCCGGGCGCCGAGGGGGGCGCTCACCGCGAACGCGCCCGCCTGTCCGGCGTCCGCGCGGATGCGGTCAGCGAAGAAGCCGGGTGCGAGGAGGTACGTCGCGACGGCGACGCGCCGCGCGCCGCCGGCCTTCGCTTGCGAGACGGCGGGACCGACCCGGGGCTCCGCCGCGGAGGCGAAGCCCGCCGTGACGGGCGTGTCGATTCGCGTGGCGAGCGCGCTGGCAACGCCCTGGACGGCACGGTTGGCGTCGGGATCGGTGGAGCCGGCCGCGGCGAGCACCACCGCGTCGTAGTCGGCCGCCGCGCACGCCTCGTCCAGGCGAGCGGCCAACGCGTCGAGGAGTAGGTCGTCGGGCCCCAGCACGTCGCCGGTGCGGACCGGCCACCCGCGCTTCTCCACGAGGGCCGACACGCCCGGCAGGTCGACCTTCGAGTGGTACGCATGGCTCAGCAGGAACGGCTGGACGACCACATCGTCGACGCCACGCTCGCCCAGCAGGTCGAGCGCCTGTTCCGGCGAGGGCGCAGCCAGTTCGAGGAAGGCCGCGCAGCTCTCGAGATCAGGCGTAGCGGCCCGCGCTCGAGTCGCCGCCGCGGAGGCCACCTGCTGTGCGACCTGTGCCGCTCGGGCGTCGCGGCTGCCGTGGGCCAGCAGCAGGAGGCCCTGGGTCATCGCCGCCCGTCGCCGGATGCGAGCCGTGATGCCAGGGTGACGACCTCGCCCACGACGATGA
>NZ_JBEFTW010000014.1:0-156188 GCF_040196095.1 Actinopolymorpha sp. B17G11 | reverse complement strand
CCGGCCCGACCGAACAACCAAGTGGAAAAGCTGGACAGACCAGCAGCCACGCCCTACCCGGTGAAAGCCAGCCACCGCCAACTCCACAACAAAGATCATCACATCACCGGGCCCACGGATCGAGGCTTAGGGTTGCCTGGAACCAGAACGCGGGGAGTGCCTGCCCACGGCGGGACGTGGCAGTACGGGGGGAAGTCACCATGGGTCCGGCGTCGTCGGCTCCTACGCCGGATCGCGCCGAGAGCCGCCGGTTGCGCGGAGTGCTCGCCGCGGCAGCGCTGGCGATGTTCTGCGTCCAGCTGGACTTCTTCGCACTCACCCTCGCCCTGCCGCGGATGGCCAGCGACCTGCGGGTGACGACGACCGACCTGCAGTGGGCGCTCAGCGGCTACATGCTCGCGCTCGGTGCCTTCCTCGTTCTCGGTGGGCGGCTCGGTGACATCTTCGGGCGGCGCCTCGTCCTCGTTGTCGGCCTCGGCGTCTTCGGCGCGGCGGCCGTACTCTGCGCGCTGGCACCGACGGCCGGGCTCCTGATCGCGTTCCGCATTCTGCAGGGCATCGGGGCCGCTCTCATCTTCCCGATGACGGTCTCGGTGTTGTCGAGCAGCTTTCCGGAGCAGTCCCGTGGCCGGGCAATCGGCCAGGTGTTCGGGCTCGCCGCCGTCGGGACCGCGCTGGGCCCGTTCGTCGGCGGCCTCCTGACCGCCGGACCCGGATGGCGATGGATCTTCTGGTTCCTGGTGCCCTTCGTGGTGGCGGCCGCTGTCGTCACTCTCGCGGCGACCCGTGAGTCACGCGACGAGTCGATGCCGCGTCGACTCGACCTCGTCGGCGCGATCGTTCTCAGCGCCGGGGTCGCGCTGGTCACCTATGCCGTCGACCGGATGCCGACCTCCGGGCTTGCCTCACCCCTTGTCTGGGCGACTGGTCTCGCCGGGCTGGCGCTGCTCGTGTCCTTCCCTCTGGTGGAGGGGCACGTCCGCCTGCCACTGATAGACATGGGCCTGTTCCGCAACATCGCCTTCGTTCTCGTCACCGCCGTCGGGACGATGGCAAACGTCGCCTACGCCGGAACCGTCTTCCTCGCCACCCTGTACCTGCAGGACGTCCGCGGCCTCGGCCCGCTCACGGCCGGCCTCGTCTTCCTCGGCCTGTCGGTCGCCACGGGTTTCGCGGGGCCGCTCGCCGGCTGGCTCGGCGTACGCTACTCGGCCCGGGTCGTGATGACGATCGCCAACAGCATCGGCGGGCTGAGCCTGCTCGCCCTGACCTTCAGCCGGGCCTGGGGTGCGTACGTCCCGGTCTTCTGCCTGTGTGGGCTGGGCTTCGGGCTCGGCTGGTCGTTCGCGAACATCGGCACCCAGCGGGTGGTGCGACCCGGACGCAGCGGCGAAGCCGCAGGCGTCACGCAGACCGTGCTCATCGTCATCGCCGGCATCGGGCTGGCCGCGACAGCGACCACGCTGGAGGCACTCCAGTCGGCTGGCCACGCGCCCTCGGCATCGATCGAGGTCATCCTCCGCGTCCTCGCAGGCGGGTTGCTGCTCTCGGCCGCCCTCCTCGGGGCGTTCGGCCGCCACGCCCGCTGACGCCGTCGCAGGTGTGGTCGCGGTCGTTGGCATGCTGAGGGCGTGCACGCCTTCCGCCTTCCTGCATACGCCTGTTGGATCCGCTATCTCGACCTGCCGGGCGGCCCGGACAAGCCGACGCCCGAACCGGTGTGCGTCTACCTCGCCGGGCTGGGTTCGGCTTCGACTGTGGACTTCCCGGAGATCGTCGCCCGTCCCCCGCTACGCGGGCGGCGGTCGTTGCTGGTGGACCTCGCCGGCACGGGCTGGAGTGACCCCGCCCCGGCGTCCTTCGGCTACACGATCGAGGAGCACGCGGACGTGGTCGCCGCGATGCTGGACGCAGCGCACCTGCGTGGATGCCACATCATCGGGCACAGCCTCGGTGGCTCGGTGGCGATCGCCCTGGCCGATCGCCGGCCGGACCTGGTCGCCCGGCTCGTGGTCGCCGAACCCAACCTCGACCCGGGCGTTGGCACGTTGAGCAGGCACGTCGCCGACCAGTCCGAGGACGCGTTCGTCACGCGCGGATACAGCGCTCTTCGTGCCGTCCTCGCGAGGGAGGAGGATGCCGCCGTCACCTCGGTGTTCCATGCGACGACGGGTCGCTGGTCGCCGGCCGCGATGTACCGGACCGCGGTCTCGCTGTTGGCCGAGCGCACACCGACGTTCCGCGACATGCTCGCGTCCGCCTCGATGCCGCGCGCGATCCTCGTCGGCGAGCGTTCCGAGGACGTCGACCTGGAAGGCCTCGCGGACTCAGGCGTGGCGGTTCACGTCGTGCAGGGTTCGGGACATGTCATGACCTACGACAACCCGGAGGTATTCGCCCGGACCATCGCAGCGGCACTTGACGGGCCTACCGACCGCCCTTGAGGCAGCCGGATCTCGAACGCGTCAGAGGGCGCCACCAGCCGCCGCCGGAGCGGCACTGGGCGTACCGCTGTCGCCCACCGTCTCGCGGGCCAGGAACTCCTCGACGTGGAACAACGTGTCGCCGGCCCGGTCCATCACCGTCAGCAGCGTGGACATGGACGAGACCTCCTCGACCTGCTCGTGCAGGAACCACTGCAGGAACTGCTCGCCGATGTAGTCATCTTCCGCACGCGCCGCCTTCGCGAGCGCGACGAACTGGTCGGTGACTTCCTTTTCCTGGGCGAGTGCGAGGGCCACCAGGTCGCGTGCGCTGGTGAAGTCGTTGCGTACGGGATCAACGCCTGGAATGACGACTTTGACGCCTTGGTCGAGGAGGTACCGCACAATCATCATTGCGTGGTTTCGCTCCTCCAACGCCTGCCGATAGAAGTACGCGGCGAGCCGAGGAAGATCTTCGGCGTCGAACCACACCGCCACAGCGATGTATTGCTGGTGGGCGTTGAACTCGTGGCGGATCTGGGCCTGCAGCAGCTCGAGGAACCGGGAGTCGCGTGCTGAGTTCTGCTGGGGATTCTGCTGGAGGACGGACATACCCGCATGCTAGCGCCGCCCACGGACGCGGCCACGCCGGCGAATTTCGCCGCCTCGTCAGCCGAGCCCGCGCCAGATCTCGCCGAGGCTTGATGCGGCTGCGACAAAGCGACCGTACGCGTCATTCAACACCGCCGTACGCGCTGCGACCGGGTGATAGCGGCGTGCAATTCTGCCGGTGTTCGCCGCCTCGTCCAGGTCGGAATACACACCGATTCCGAGACCGGCAAGAAGGGCGGCACCGAGGGCACCGGTCTCGGCGCAGTCGGGCACCTCGATCTCGACGTCGAGGGCATCGGCGAACATCTGCGACCAGACGCCACTGCGGGCTGCGCCACCGGTGAGCCGAACCGGTCCGGACAGGGCGAACCCCTCGCGCAGGGCGTCGACATGCACCCGATGCCCGAGCACGACTCCTTCCAGCACTGCGCGTACGACGTCGGCTCGGCGATGCCACCCCCGCAGACCGAGCAGCCCGGCGCTCGCCGTCTCGCCGTACGGAGAGCCGTACAGGAACGGGTGGTACAGCAGCGTGCTCGGACCATCGAGCGCCCCCGCGGCCTCGCGCTCGAGCAGGGAGTACGCCGACTCGTCCGCAGGCAGTCCGAAACTTGCTCGCCACCAGTCGAGGTTCGTCGCCGACGACGCTGACGTCGACATGTTGAGCCAGCGCCCAGGTTGGACGAAGCTGCGCGCCTGCCAGCGTTCGTCGAGGGCGACGTCGGCACTTACGACCTGGTTGATGCTGAACGTGCCGGCGGCCAGGCTGAGCATGCCCGGCCGGACCGCGCCCGTGCCGACCGCACTGCCGTCGACGTCATGGGCACCGGTGACGACCGGCGTGCCCGCGGCCAGGCCGGTCGCTGTCGCTGCGTCGGCGCTGACCTCCCCGGCGATCGCCTGGCTCGGACGAAGCGGCGGCAGCTTGCCCGCCACCATCGTCAGGCCGTAGAGGTTGAGTGCCTCGTCGGCGTAGTCCTGCGTCCGCACGGAGGTGAAGGCCGCGCTGGCCTCACTCGGGTCGGTCGCGATCGCGCTGGTGAGCCGGAACCGCAACCAGTCCTTGCAGAACAGCACCCACCGGGTGCGGTCGAGGGTCTCCGGGGCGTGCCGTGCGAACCACGCCAACAGGGTCGAGGGAGAACCCGCGAACGGCACCTGGCCGGTCACGTCGAGGACCCGTGCCCACATGGGCGTCGTACGCCATGTGTCGAGCACGTCGTGCGCACGGGTGTCCATCGCGGTGACCGCGGCACGCACGGGGTGGCCGGCATCGTCGACGAGGTAGAGACCGTCGTTGTGGCCGACGATGCCGACCGCTGCAATGCGGTCACCCGGTGTGCGTGCGTCGTCGAGGGCGGCGCGGATCGCCGCGGCGGTCGCCTGCCAGACCTCGTCCATGTCGCGTTCGACCCAGTGCGGGTGTGGACTGGCGACCTCGACGCGGGCGCTGCCCGAACCCCGCTCCTGACCCTCGCGATCGAAGACGCACGCCTTGGTGACGGTCTGGCCGGCGTCGACGCCGAGCAGGAGGGTCTCGTCCGGTCGGGCGGAATCAGTCACCGCTCACACCCTCCACCCGAGCGCGGCGGCGTTCACCGCCGTGGTGATCCGCCCGGTGCGGTCCAGCTCGGCGACCGCTTCCGCCACGAGGTGGGCGGACCGGGTGATCGTGGTGGTCGTGTCGCCGCCGAAGTGCGTGGTGATCGTCACGTTGTCGAGGCGACGCCACGGGCTGTCGGCCGGCAGCGGTTCGGTATCGAAGACGTCCAAGGCCGCGCCGGCGATCCGATTCGCCTTGCAGGCAAGGAGAAGAGCGGCGTAGTCGACGAGCCGGCTGCGTGAGGTGTTGACGAAGTAGGCCGTGGGCTTCATCGACGCGAAGTGCTCGGCGGTGATGAACCGCTCGGTCTGCGAGGTGAGCCGGGCCAGGACGTGGACGAAGTCGGACTCGCGGAACACCGTGTCAAGGCCGGCTTGCCTAGCGTCATGGGCGCGGAGGACGCCGGCGTCGACGAACGGGTCGTGGACCAGCAGTCGTACGTCGAAGCCACGAAGCTTCCGGGCGAGCTCGCGCCCGACGTGGCCGAAGCCCACCATTCCGACGGTGCTGCCACCGAGCTCGCGGCCGGGACCACCGAAGTCCTTGCGCCAGCCCCCGGATTTCACCGACGCGTCAGCACGGGCGATGTCACGTGCTTCGCTCAGCATCAGGCCGATCGCGAGTTCGGCGACGGCGGAGGCGTTGCGGCCGTGGACGGGGACGACCGCGACTCCCCGAGCCGTCGCCGCATCGATGTCGATGTTCTCCAGCCCTGTGCGGGCGACGACGACAGCTCGCAGGCTCTGGCCGGCGTCCAGCACCGACGCCGGAACGGGCGCGAAGTGCAGGGCGAGCACCTGTGCGTCGCCCACGGCATCGCGCACCTCCGCCGGCGCCGGAACCGCGTCCGGTCCCTTGTGTTCCATCTGCTGCTGCGCTGCGTGCTGGTCGGCCTTGCTGCCGGCCCAGTCGACGGTACGAATGCCCGCGGAGTCGATGCCGACGTCGCTCAGGGCATCGACGTAGTGCTCGGCCGGGATGAAGTGGTCACCGACCACCAGGACCCGCGTGGTCATGAGACCTCCTTGGTCGGTCCCATGACCGGGGTGCTGTACCTGTTCATGACTTCACTTCGTCCGGTCACGACAGCCTCCGGTCAGGATCGGGGGCGGTGTGCATGCGTACGCTCCTCCGGTCGGCGTCACCCACCCGCCGCCCGAGGCTGCCTTCGGACCGGACGGCGACCGAACCCCACGCCACTGCCTCGCGAAGTGCACCCGCTCTGCCAGCCCTGTCCCTCCTGTCAACTCGGGCTTGCGCCGCGGCACTGAGGTACCCAGCCAGGAAGTTGTCACCCGCACCCACCGAGCTTCGGACGGTCCCCACCGGCAGTTCGGCATGCAGGACTGGCCCGTCACCGTCGACCAGGACGCCACCATCGGTGCCCAGGCTCACCAGCACGACTCCCCCGGCCCGTTTCCGTACCGTCTCCGCCGCCGCGATCACCTCGCCGAGCGTCCGCAACGGCGTACCGACAAGTTCGGCGAGTTCGTCGCGGTTGGGCTTCACCAGGTCGGGCCAGGCCTCGAGACCTCGACGTAGCGCCTCGCCGCTGGAGTCGAGCGCGAACCTGGCGCCTGCCTGCCGGGCTCTGGTGACGAGCTCGGCGTAGAAATCGGCCGCCACGCCACCAGGCAGCGCTCCGGACCCGACCACCCAGTCGCCGCGTCCGACCACTCCCAAAACGCCGTCGGCAAGTGTCTCGGCGTCGGCCCACGTCAGTGTGGGACCGGGTTCGTTGATCTTCGTGACGATTCCGCCGGGACTACGAACCGAGATGTTGACTCGCACCGAGCCGGTGATCGGCAGGGCGACGTATGGCACGTCCTCGTCGTCGAGCAGGCCGGCGAGCTGGCTACCCTCCGGACCGCCGAGGGGAAGTACGGCCGTCGACCGGATCCCGTTACGCAGGAGGGCCCTGGTGACGTTGACACCCTTCCCGCTCGGCTCCACCTGCCGGCTCGCGGACCGGTTGACCTCGCCCAGCCTGAGTGCCGAGACCTCGAGGGTGCGGTCGATCGCGGGGTTGGGTGTGACCGTGATGATCACGCCCGGACCACCTTCGGGCCGCACGACTCCAACTCGGCCGCGGCGTCGTCGTCGACCTCGGTGCCGGTCACGATGACGTCGAGGTCCTCCACGCCGGCGAACTTGCAGAAGCTGTCCCGCGCCACCTTCGAGTGATCGGCCAGCAGGATCCGGCGCTTGCCGGCCTGCACCATCGCCGACTTGACGGCCGCCTCGGTGGGCAACGGAGTCGTGAGCCCGCGGGCCACGCTGAGCCCGTTGGTGCCGAGGAACGCCACCTCGACGGAGATCTCGGCGAGTTGCCGGCGGGCCCAGTCGTCGACGGCGCTGTGCGTACGTCCGCGAACGAGGCCGCCGAGGCACCAGACGGCGAGGTGGGACCGGTCGGCGAGGAGGGTCGCGATGGGGAGGGAGTTGGTGACGACGGTGAGTTCGCGGTCACGTGGGATCAGCCGCGCGAGTGCTTCGGGCGTCGAGCCGCTGTCGAAGAGCACCGCACCTTCCTCGGGCAGTTCCTCCAGCGCGGCCCGGGCGATGCGCAGCTTCTCCTCGGCGTACTGCTCCCGGCGGGTGGCGAGCTTGGGTTCGTAGTCCAGGCGTTCGACCGGGATCGCACCGCCGTGCACCCGCTTCAGCAGGCCGCGACGCACGAGCACGCTGAGGTCTCGCCGGACGGTCTCCTGAGTCACGTCCAGCGCGCCGGCGAGCCCGGCCACGTCGACCCGGCCGACCGCGCGTGCGCGGGACAGGATCTCGAGCTGCCGCTCTTCGGCGTACATGAGGTTGTGCCCGTTCGTCTGTGGCTCTGCCCGGTCGTGGTGTGTGCGTTGAGCATGACAGCGAAGTGAACGCGGACGCAAGCGGAACCTCACGTCAGTCCAATGTCTGTTCCCACCCGAATCTGCCCGAATCTCTTGACTTCGGTTTGAGTGCGGGTCCAGGCTGGAAATCTCCCACACGGAGGGTGCCTCCCCCATGACTCACTCGACCGTGACTCCCTCGAACCAGACCGCCATGCGCCCGCTGACCCGCCGCAGCGTGCTTGCCGGCTCTGTCGGCGCGGGCGCGGCGCTGCTGCTCGGTGGCTGCGGCAGCCGGCGCGACGTGACCAGGCGTACGACCGACGACCCGTGGCGGCAGTTTGCCGGCACCACGCTCAACTTCATCTCCGAGAACACCGCACCGACCGCCGCGATCGCCGCGGACCTCGCGCCGTTCACCGAGCTCACCGGCATCCGGGTCAACATCGTCACCCTCGAGCTCAGCGCGCTGGTGCAGAAGGTCGCCCTCGACCTCGCGTCCGGCCAGGCGCAGTACCAGATCGTCTACGCCGACCCCTACCAGGTGCTCGCACCGTATTCGAAGGGGCTCGTCGACCTGCGCGAGCTCGCCGACGATCCGTCCCTGCCCCGGCAGGAGGGCGGCTTCCGCGACTTCATCCCGACCCAGCTCGACGCCGCGGGGCGATTCGTCGACCAGGACAAGGTGTTCGCGCTCCCCTACGACTGCCCCACGATGATCTGGCAGTACCGCGCCGACCTGTTCGACAAGTACGGCGAACGCATGGCCGACGACCTCGGCTTCGACACCACGCCGAGCAACGACAGCACCTGGGCGCAGTACGCCGCGACCGCCCGGTGGTTCAACGACAACGCCGACGAGGTGCTCTTCGGCACCGGGCACCAGGCGAAGCAGCACGACTCGTTGATGTGCGACTTCTCCAACGTGTTGTGGGCGTACGGCGGTGACTACTTCGACGACGGCGACGCGGTGGGGCGGCTCGGCCGGGTCGATCCCGGACCGTGCCGGCTCGGCAGCGAGGAGGCGGTCGCGGCCGCGGAGTTCTACGCGGACCTGCTCGCGGTCGCCGACCCGGCGTCCCGCACGTGGGACTGGGACGGTGTGGGTGCGGCGTTCAGGGCCGGACGGATCGCGATGTGCCCCAACTGGCACGAGTTCGCGGCGAGTAACGAGCAGGCCCTTCCCGGCAAGGTTGGCTATGCACGTCTGCCGAAGGGCCCGGCACGCTCTGCCAACCACTACGGCGGCACGGGGATCGGCATCAGCGCCAACACCCTGCCCAACGAACGCAAGGCCGCCTGGCTGTTCCTGCTCTGGTCCACCGCACCGGACAGCCAGCTCGCGAACCTGGAGAGCAAGGCGGGCGGCGGCACGCCGACCCGCACGTCGGTCTATGAGCTGCCGGACGTGGTACGAGCCGAACGCCGGCCGTCGGCCATGCCCAACATGCTGACCGCGGGTGCCGTCCAGCAGGCATGGAGACCTGCCAACATCGGCCTGCGCCCGAAGATCCCGATGTGGAACGAATGCGACACGGCCATCTACACGCAGCTGTCCCGCATGCTCGTCGGTGACGCGACGCCGGCCGAGGCGATGCGCGAGACGGCCAGCCGGTTCGATCGGATCGTCGCGCGAGGGTGGGTGGGATAGATGAACGCGACCGTTGCCAAGACATCGCAGCCGGCGCCGACACGGCGGCGGGCCGCTCCCCGACGCAGGCTCGCCTTCGAGGGTCGCATGATGGTGCCCGGCGTGGTCATGCTGGCGGCTCTCTCGATCATCCCGTTCCTCGCCATCGTCTGGATGAGCTTCTCCCGCGTACGCCTGCTCGGCGGTGTCGCCGCGGACTGGGTGGGCTTCGCTAACTGGGGGCGCTTCTTCACCGACGCCGACCTGGCCTGGGCCTGGATCCGTACCGCCGTCTTCTTCGTCCTCACCGTCGGCCTGGAGATGGTCGGCGGCGTCGTCCTCGCGCTGTGCCTGTGGCGGGTGTTCCGCGGGCGCAACCTGCTGCTGAGCCTGCTCCTGCTGCCGATGTTCGTCGCGCCGGTCATCGTCGGGCTGCTCGGGCGCTTCCTCACCGACTCGACGTTCGGTCTGTACGCATGGATCCTGCGCCAGCTCGGCTACCAGGGCGACATCCTCGGCAGCACGTTCTCGGCATTCACCGCCGTCGTCCTCATGGACGTCTGGGAATGGACGCCGCTCATCGCGCTCATCACCCTCGCCGGCCTGTCGTCGGTGCCGCTGGCCGTGCGCGAGGCGGCCGCGATCGACGGTGCCGGCGGGTGGAAGGAGCTGCGATACATCGTCCTGCCGTCGATCTCGAGCATCCTCCTCGTGGCACTGCTGATCCGGTCGATGGACGCGATCCGCTACTTCGACATCATCTGGGTGACCACGAACGGTGGCCCGGCCGACGCTACGAAGACTGTGCCGGTGCGGCTCTATGAGACCGCGTTCCGGTTCTTCGACCTCGGCTACGCCGCCTCGATCGGGTTGGCGATGCTCGTCGTCTCGATCCTCATCGCCCGGGTCTTCGTCCGCCTCCTCGACCAGAAGGGACTCGCCCGATGAGCGCAGTGCCCTCGCCAACCCCCCGCGGGCTCCGCCCGCCTACGCCCGCCCCCACCGCCAACGCGTCGATGAGTCCGCTGGAGCGCGGCACCCGGCGGACGCGCATCCTCGCCTGGGCACTGCTCGGGGTCGGCCTGGTCTGGACCCTCGTGCCGCTGGTCTGGATGCTGGCGTCGTCGTTCAAGTCCGACGCCGATGTCACGGCCGCGACACCGCAGGTGTTCTTCGTACCGACGCTCGACAACTATCGGGGCCTGTTCAGCGGCGCGAACGACCTCACGCCGTATCTCTGGCACAGCATCCTCGCGGCAGGTCTCTCCGCGGTGCTGGCCGTCGCACTGGGAGCGCTCGCCGGCTACGGCCTCGCGCGGACGGCGATGCGCGGCAAGAAGCACATGTCGTTCTGGATCATCTCGACCCGGATGGCCCCGATCGCCGCCGTGGTGCTGCCGCTGTTCCTGATCTTCCGGCAACTGGGGCTGATCGACTCGATCCCGGGCCTGGTGCTGGCGTATCTCACGTTCGACCTGCCGTTCGCGATCTGGTTGATGAGTGCGTTCTTCGCCGACATCCCGCCGTCGCTGGAGGAGTCGGCACTCGTGGCGGGATGCTCGCGCTGGCAGGCGTTCTGGCAGGTCGTGCTGCCGCTCACCAAGGCGGGTCTGGTCACGACGTTCGTGCTGTGCCTGGTCTTCGCGTGGAACGACTACGCGTTCGCGCTGGTCTTCTCCGGGCCCAGCTCCCAGACGCTGCCGATCGCCGCGAGCCAGCTGGTGACCCAGACCGGCATCGACTGGGGACAGTTGTGCGCGATCGGTACGTTCGTGGTGGTCCCGATGATGCTCGCGGGGCTCGCCGTACGCCGGTGGCTCGTCACCGGCCTGACCCTCGGAGCAGTGACAGGTGAGTAAACCGGACACGATGCGGGCTGCCGTCCTGCGGGACGTGAAGGATCTCGTGCTCGAGGAGCAGCCGGTGCCGGAGCCGGGACCGCGGGAGGTGCTCATCCAGGTCACCTCCGTCGGCACCTGCGGCTCCGACATCCACTACTACGAGCACGGCCGGATCGGGGACTTCGTCGTCCGTTCGCCCCTGGTACTCGGGCACGAGGCGGGCGGCGTGGTGGTCGCCCGCGGGTCCGAGGCGCGGCGGCACGAGATCGGGCAGCGGGTGTCGATGGAGCCGGGAGTGCCCTGCTTCACCTGCGCGCAGTGCCGCGCCGGGCGCTACAACCTGTGCCCGGACATGCGGTTCTTCGCGACACCGCCGATCGACGGCGCCTTCTGCGAGTACGTCGTGCTGCACGAGGAGTTCGCCTACGCCGTTCCCGACTCCCTCTCCGACGACGCCGCGGCCCTGCTCGAACCCCTGTCGGTCGGTGTCTGGAGCGCCCGCAAGGCCCGGATCGCCCCTGGCACACGGGTGCTGATCACCGGCGCCGGACCGATCGGGCTGGTCGCGTTGCAGGCCGCGCGGGTGTTCGGTGCCAGCGAGGTCGTGATCTCCGACGTACGCCCGCAACGGCTGGAGATGGCCCGCGCCCTCGGTGGTACGCCGATCGACGTGAGCACGACCTCGCTCGCCGACGCGGGTGTGGAGGCCGAGGTCCTGATCGAGTGCTCGGGCTTCCCGCCGGCGATCGGCGAGGCGATCCGGCGGGTGGGCCGCGCCGGACGGGTGGTGCTGGTCGGCATGGGTGGCGACGAGATCCCGCTCCCGCTGGCGCACGTCCAGGGGTACGAGATCGAGGTCACGGGCACCTTCCGGTACGCCAACACCTGGCCGACCGCGCTGGCCCTCGCGACGTCCGGCGAGGTGGACCTCGACCGGCTGGCCACGCACCACTTCGGGCTCGCCGACACCGAGGCCGCGCTCACCGTCACCGCGAACGACCCGACCACCATCAAGCCCATGGTTCATCCTCAGCAGTGATACCTCAGCAAGGGAGTTCAGCGTGAAGGCTGCCGTCATCAGCGAACCCGGCAAGGTCAGCGTCGAGTCAGTGCCCGACCCGTCGCCAGGTCCGCGGGACGTCGTCGTCGCTGTCGCCGGCTGCGGGATCTGTGGAACCGACCTGCACATCCTCGAAGGCGAGTTCGCACCCACGCTGCCGGTCGTGCCGGGGCACGAGTTCGCCGGCGAGGTCGTCGCGGTCGGGCAGGACGTCACCGAGGTCGCGACGGGCGACCAGGTAGCTGTCAACCCGTCCTTGCACTGCGGCGAGTGCCACTACTGCCGCCGCGCCCGAGGCAACCTGTGCGAGAACTGGGCCGCGATCGGCGTGACGACAGCGGGCGGCGCCGCGGACTATGCCGTCGCACCGGTGAAAAACTGCTACCAGCTCCCCGAGGGGGTGGCGACCGCGGACGCCGCACTCATCGAGCCGCTGTCGTGTGCCGTTCGCGGTTTCGACGTACTCCCCCGCGTTCTCGCCGACCACTACCTCATCTACGGCGCCGGCACGATGGGGCTGATGATGATGGAGCTGGCGAAGCGTGCGGGTGCCGGCAGCGTCAGCGTCGTCGACATCAACCCGGCCCGCCTCGAAACCGCGCGGGAGCTCGGCTGCACCGCCACCGCGACAAGCGCCGACGAGCTGGCTCCGAGCCATCCGCGCGGCTGGGAGGTCGTCATCGACTGCACCGGTGTGGCCGCCGCGATCAGGGACGGGTTGGCGCGGGTCGACCGTGGCGGGACCTTCCTGCAGTTCGGCGTCTCGTCCTACGACGCACGGGTCGAGATCGAGCCGTACAAGATCTACAACCAGGAGATCACGATCACCGGGTCGATGGCGGTGCTGCACAGCTTCGAACGTGCGGGCGACCTGTTCGCGAGCGGTGTGCTGCGGCCAGACGTCATGATCAGCGACCGTCTCCCCCTCGCCGACTACGCCACCGCACTGGAGCAGTTCAAGGCCGGCGTGGGCCGCAAGATCCAGGTCGTTCCCACCGTGGAGCCGTGACCGCCGCTGGCCCGCGGGGCGCTACTCGTCCTCGGTGGTTGGACGGTGGTCGGCGTCATCCGCCGGCCGGGTTCCGGCCTCCCGCGCGACCTGGTGGCGGAGCCGCCGGCGGAACCGCCTGTCGGCCACGATCATCGGGTCGTTGCGCAGGTCACGGGCGAGGGCGACGCACAACCCGACCATGATCACGGCGAACGGTGCGCCCGCCAGGATCGTCAGTGTCTCCAGCCCGCTGAGAGCCTTCTCGCCTCCCAACAGCAACATCACGAAGGCGACCGCGCCGACCAGGACACCCCAGAACACCACCGCCCACCTCTGGGGCCGGTGGGTGCCGCGCTGGGAGAGCGTGCCGAGGACGAGGGAGGCGGCGTCGGCCCCGGAGACGAAGAAGATCGCCACCAGGATCACGACCAACGTGCTCGTCACGCCGGCCAGCGGGAACGTCCCCAGCAGCGCGAAGAGCTGGCCCTCCGGGTCCGCGACATCGGCAATGTCGCGACCGCCGCGTTGGGCGTCGATAGCCGCGCCGCCGAAGATCGCGAACCACGCCACGCTCACCAGACTGGGGACCGCGATCACTCCGAGGACGAACTGGCGGATGCTCCGACCGCGGCTGATCCGCGCGATGAACGTCCCGACGAAGGGCGCCCACGAGATCCACCACGCCCAGTAGAAGATCGTCCATGTGGTCAGCCATCGGGTCACGTCCTCCCCACCGGCCGGGGTGCGGGCGGACATCGCCGCGAAGTCGCGGAAGTAGTCGCCGACGGCGGCGGGTACCAGGTTGAGGACGAAGGCGACCGGCCCGACGACGAACACGAAGACGGCGAGCAGGATCGCCAGCACCATGTTGGTGTTGGACAGCCACTGGATTCCTTTGGCGACCCCGGAGACCGCCGACGCCACGAAGGCCACCGTCAGGACCGCGATCAGAGAGCCGAGGACGAGCGATCCCGCCGTGCCCAGCCAGCCCAGCTCGACCAGGCCGGCACCGATCTGGAGAGCGCCGAGGCCGAGCGAGGCGGCCGAGCCGAACAGCGTCGCGAAGATCGCCAGGATGTCGATCACCCGTCCCGCCGGCCCCGTCGCGCGGCGCTCGCCCAAGAGCGGCGCGAACGCCGCACTGATGAGCTGCGGCCGCCCTTTCCGGAACGTGCCGTAGGCCAGGGCGAGACCGACCACGGCGTAGATCGCCCACGGGTGCAGGGTCCAGTGGAACAGCGTGGTCGCCATCGCGGTCCCGGCGCCGGGACGGGCATCTGGTGGAGTCTCGACGAAGTGGGTCAGCGGCTCACTGACCCCGAAGAACATCAGGCCGATGCCCATGCCCGCACTGAACATCATGGCGACCCAGGAGATCGTCCGAAACTCCGACTTCTCCCCGTCCTGGCCGAGCGGAATCCGCCCGTATCGGCTGACTGCGAGCCAGACGGAGAAGACCACAAACCCCGTCGCCGCCACGACGAAGAACCACGCGAGGTTGTCGACGAGCCAGGTCAGCGATGCGTTCGCGGCTCTTGCGAGTGAGCCGGTGCCCCGAACACCCCAGGCGACGACGGCGACCGACACCGCGGCGGAGATTCCGAACACGACCCAGTCGGTAATGGGCGGTGGGCTCGTGACTGTCGGTGGTGGGCCGTCACCCTCGGGCTGGTGAGTCCGTTCCGGCTCAGGCTCCGCGTTGCTCTCCTGCTGATCGGACACGGGATCGCGACCCCTTTTTAACCTCGGCGCGGCTGGCCTCATCGGAAACCAGGTGCAGACTGTCGGAACCCACGTGCCCCGCCGGTCGGATTACAACCTTTCAGTGCATCTTCCGGACGTCCGACGCATTCAGGGTGCCTGTGCGGCCGGAACCTGTCCGTCGCCCGCGCTGCGGAGAACGGGAGCACCGGCGACTTCCTCACGAGTCACCTGGCGGGTCAGTCCTTCGATCAGGAAGGCGTGCGTCTCCCCTGGCAGCAACGTGACCAGCATGTCATCCACTCTCGCCGCTGGATCGAGCCGGTCGGCAAACAATGCCAGGTCACGGACGAAGGTCCGGGCTGCCACCCGCACCTGCGTGCCGCTGGGGTTCGGGACCACCTCAACGTCGAGCTCCGGCTGCGGGTAGGCGAGGTCCTTGTCCTCTGCGAAGTACCAGGTCGTACGCCGGTCTCCGGCCGTGACGACCAGCACCTCACTCGCCGCATCCACCGGTGTCGCGACGTCGGCAGGTATGCGGACCGCTGTCGTGTCTCGTGGATCGACCTCGAGCTTCGCCGTCCACTGCGCGTACACCTCGCCACCGAACGCACGACGCTCGACGACGACCTCGGCGTTCCACGCCTCCGCTCCGTCGTTGATCCCGATGATGTCGAGTCCGCCGTCGCGGGGCTGGACGGTCACCAGGCGAGGGTCATAGACCTTCCGCAAGGCGTACCACAACGGCTTGCGCCGGGCGTCACCGTCGACCGCGGCCCACGACGTCACCGGCCAACAGTCGTTGAGCTGCCAGATGACGGTGCCCATGCAGCGACCGCGATGCGAGCGGAAGTGCTCGATGCCGTACGTCAGCGCCCTCGCCTGGTTGAGCTGCGTGACCCAGTGCCAGTCGGCCACCGTCGTCGGCTCGTCGAAGTGCGGCGCCAGCCCGCGGGCGAGCTTGCCGTTGCCGTCGGTCGCCTTCTGGTGGCTCAACACCCCTGGCGAGTCGGACGCGAGCGGCTCGTCGTGCACGGCCCTTGTCAGCGTCGCCCAGGTCGGCGGGCCCTGCCAGCCGAACTCCGCCAGGAACCTCGGCACGTAATCGCGGTAGACCGCGTAGTCCTTCTGGTTCCAGGCGTCCCAGATGTGTGTGCAGCCGTGGTCGTCGGCGTTCGGATGGATGTCGAACGAACCGGAGTAGGGGCTGCCGGGCCAGTACGGCCGGGTCGGGTCGGTCTCGGCGACCACCCGGGCGAGCACGTCGAGGTAGTAACCCTTGCCCCAGGTCCGGCCGTCGAGCCTCGCCTGCCAACCCCAGTCGAAGTAACCCCAGATGTTCTCGTTGTTGCCGTTCCACAGGACGAGACTGGGGTGCGGCATCAGCCGGGCGACGTTCTCGCGGGCTTCGGCCTCGACCTCTTCCGCGATCGGCGACTCCTCCGGGTACGCCGCGCAGGCGAAGAGGAAGTCCTGCCAGACAAGGATGCCGAGCTCGTTAGCTGCGTCGTAGAACGCCTCCTGTTCGTAGATCCCGCCGCCCCAGACCCGCAGCAGGTCGATGTGGGCGTCCTTCGCCTGCTGCAGCCGCGCGCGGTAGCGCTCCGGACCGATCCGGCTGGGGAAGCAGTCGTCGGGGATCCAGTTGGCGCCGCGGGCGAAGATCGGCACCCCGTTCACGACGATGGTGAACGCCGAACCGGTCTCGTCCGGCGTGGTGTCAAGGCGTACGTGACGAAAGCCGATCCGGTGCGACCAGCTGTCCAACGCCGTACCGTCGCCCGCGGCCAGGGCGACATCGAGGTCATAGAGCGGCTGGTCGCCGTGGCCGTGCGGCCACCAGAGCCGGGGATCGGGGACTTCGAGCGCGACTGTTGCCGACGTCTCCCCGGGCGCGACGTCAACCCGCCCCCGCACCCCGGCCACCTCAGCGGTCAGCGTCAACGGTGCATTGACATCGGCCCGGTCCACCTCGACGACCGCCCGCACCTTGCCCACGCCGCCCTCGACCGTCACCAGCGGGCGTACCTTGGCCAGTCGTGCCGTCTGCCAGGAGTGCAGCCGGATCGGCTTCCAGATTCCGGCGGTGACGAGGATCGGTCCCCAGTCCCAACCGAAGTTGCAGGCCATCTTGCGGATGAAGTTGAACGGCTCGGGGGTGGCGGAGTTGGGTCCGGGCAGGTCACCGAGCTGGTCCTTGAGGTTCTCGGCGTACGCCTGGGCGGAGGTGAACGTCACCACCAACTCGTTCGCGCCCGGGCGGAGGTGCTGCCCGACATCGAACCGGTAGGACCGGTGCATGTTCTGCGTCGTGGCGACCGGCGACCCGTTGAGCTCGATCCTGGCCACCGTGTCGAGGCCGTCGCAGACCAGGTCCACCCGATCGGTGCCGCCCGGCTGCCAGTCGAAGGTCGTCGCATAGCGCCAGTCGGTCCGACCGATCCAGCGCAACTCGTGCTCGTTCCGGTCGAGGTACGGATCAGGGATGAGGCCGGCCGCCAGCAGGTCCGTGTGCACACAACCGGGCACGCTGGCGGGAACCGTCGCCGACGCCAGCGCCGCCGGGATCTTCGGTTCACCCCCGGTGCCGCCGGAAGCGACCGCGTTGAGCACCCAGTCCTGGTGCAGATCCCGCCACTCACCCATGTACGCCTCCTGTCGCAATGCCAGCTTGCTCCTCTACCCTCTCCCACGACCGACGGCCGGCCGCCTGCGCGGTGACCCGCACGCCGATTTCCGCCAACCGAAACTTTCGCCGCATCCGATCTCATGGGGGTTGCATGGCAAGGATCGCTGTCGACAGCGCAAGCCGAACGCCGCCCTGGCGGCAGGTACGCGACCAGATCCTCGCGCAGATCGACGAGGGGCACCTGGCAGTAGGCACCCGGCTCCCACCGATCCGCCAGCTCGCCGCCGACCTGGGAGTGGCGCCTGGCACGGTCGCACGTGCGTACAAGGAGCTCGAGGCCGAAGGGGTCCTGCACACCGCGCGCCGGCACGGCACGGTCGTCGCCGCGGCCCTACCGGGCCGCGACGATCCGCTCCGTACCGCCGCCGAGACCTACGCCGCAACCGCCCGCGAACTCGGCGTCGACGTGCGTACCGCCCTCGCCACCGTGCAGTTGGCGTTCGACCTCACCGCCGGGACTCCACCCAAGCGGCCAGCTCGGTGAGCTTGAGTCCCTCGCGGGTGCCTCATCTCTGCGCGCTCGGCGCCGAACTCACCGCGGTGCCGGGCACGGTTTCGGTCTGGTGCGGTCGCCCTGGCGCGGGTCCGGCGTACTCCCTGAACGCCGATCACACCCACTACGCCGCCAGCACGATGAAGGTCGCGGTCATGATCGCGGCGTACCAGCTGGCGGAGACAGGTGAGCTCGACCTCGACGCAGAGGTGGCCGTTCACGACGAGTTCGTCTCTGCGGCCGGGGGCGGGGCGACGTACCGGTCGACCGCCGACTACGACAGCGACCCTGAGCCGTGGCGGTTCCTCGGCGGGACCGCACCGCTGCGCTGGCTTGTCCGCCGGATGATCGTCAGGTCGAGCAACCTCGCCACCAACCTCGCCCTCGAACGCGTCGGCCTCGAGCCGGTCGCGGCGGCCTGGCGCGCCGCAGGTGCACGGCACGCAGTGGTCACCCGTGGCATCCAGGACGAGCCGGCCCAGCAGGCCGGCCTCGCCAATCTCGTCACGGCCAGCGACCTCGCCGGCCTGATGGGAGCGCTGGCCCTCGGCGCGGAGGCACGGACGCGGTGGGGCCACGTCTCCCCCGCCGGGTGCCGGGAGATGCTCGATGTGCTGCTCGCCCAGGAGATCACCGAAGACGTCGTACGCGGTCTTCCTCCCGGCACGCCGGTCGCGCACAAGAACGGCTGGGTCGACGGGATCCGGCACAGCGTGGCCCTCGTTCATCCTCCCGACGCGCCGGCGTACCTCCTGGTGAGCTGCACGACGGCGCCGCTCTCCCACGACGATGGTTGTGCGCTGGCCGCACGCGTGGCGGCCGCGAGTTGGGCCGACAGGTTCAGCCTCTGACCCTGGAAGCCAGGTGGCCCGGAGGGCCGGCGGGCCGTGATCGAATCGAGTCGGGATTCTGTCCCGTTTCGGTTGCGGAGATCATGCACTCTTGGTAGTCGTATGACCACCTAAAGTGCAAGATCGAGAGGGCGTGGGGTCAGTGCCACCGGTCAGACTCCGCGGAGACAACCTGACGAACCTGGTCTCGGAGCTGATCGTTCGCGTCTCAGGACGCGTCTGGCAGATCCGGGCCGGTCACCCGTTGCACTCCGCGCTGCCTGCCGACCGGCCGAGCGACCACCTGGTCGACCGCACAACCGACCACACGTCCGACCTGGTCGGTCCGCAGGACGGGGGCGGGGCCGCGGGTGGGACGCTGTACGTGTCCGCGACGCCTGAGTCGGTGCGGACCGTCTTCACGCGTGCCATCACCATCCTCGCCCGACGGCGGGTGCCCTTCTCGTTCGCGTCGACGGTCGAACGGGTGCGCTGGCTCGGACAACCCGACTGTCCCAAGGCCGACTTCGGCCGATGTCTTGCCGTCCACGCCCGCGACGACGCGGAGTTCGCCGACCTTGCAGAAGACCTGCACCTCACGACCGCCGGGCTCGCCGGACCGCGGATTCCGGGGGCTCGGCCCGTCCGGCCACGCAGCCTGGTGGCCGTCGCGGTCACCGCCGATGGCACAGGCGCCTGCGGTGGTTCGGGCGAGTCCACCGATCCCCGCCACCACGGCCTCGACGGCGCCATCGACGGCGGCATCGGCATCGGGCAACGCCTCGGCGCTCGGTACGTCGTGCACCGGACCCTTCGGTTCGATCCGACGGGTGGTGCGTACCTCGCGACCAACGAACGCCCGACAGCCGGCAGGTCCACCGTCGTGCTCACACATGCCCGCGCCCACGCCGACGTCGACGTCCACGGGCGCGACGCCCGCGCCCGACTCCTCCATGAGGTACGGCTCGCCGCTCGTGTCCACGGCAGCGTCCCGGTGCCGCTCCCCCTCGACCTCTTCGCGGCGGCGGGCGACCTGGTGAGTGTCCAGGAGCGCATGGCCGGCGTGCCCCTGCGTCAGTGGGTACGCCAGCACACAGGTGCCGGCGCGGGCCTGCCGGCCGAGCTGGCCCTCACCATGGCCCGCCGACTCCGCCTCCTCCTCGCCTCGGTGCACGAGGCCGGACTCGTCCTGCGTGACCTCAATCCCGACCGGCTCCTTGTCAGCCCCGGCGGGGAGCCGATGCTCCGCTACCTCGCCGGAGCGACCGACCGGGGATCGGTGCTGTTGCACCGAGGAACACCGGGCTACACCGCACCCGAGTCGCCTACCCGCCATCTGCCCCTTCCCGCGGCACCGTCGGAGGATCTCTACAGTCTGGGCGGGCTGCTGTTCTACCTGGCAACCGGAAACGATCCGGTGCTGGCCGCCGACGCACCGGCGCAGCGACCGGTCCGCGAACGACTGGCCAACTGGCTGGCTCTCGTCTCGCGCTACAACGACGCGGCCAGGGTCCTGCGGCCGGCGATCATGACCCTGCTGTCCGCGCAGCCGAGCGAACGCGGTGACCTGGCTCAGCTCGACCGGCTTCTCGCCGGCAGGTTGCCTGGTGGCGAGCTCGGGTCCGGAGACCGGGTCCTGCCTCGCGGTCAGGCACTGCCACCCGCCGAGGAACTGCTCGCCGATGGGCTCGACCACCTGACCGCCGCGATGTGTCCCGACGAAGAGACACTGTGGCCGCCTGGTCCGCACAGCGCACGCACGGATTCGGCGAGCATCCAACACGGAGCGGCGGGCGTCCTCGCGGTCCTGCTGCGTGCGCACAGCCAGGACGCGACCGACGACATCGCTCCGCTCGCGGTCGAGGCGGCTGCCCGCAAGGCCGCGTCCTGGCTGTCCGCCCGGTGCACACCCGCCGACACCCAACCTCCTGGTCTCCTCCACGGCCCCGCAGGAGTCGCATGGGTCCTCACGGACGCTTCAGCGGTCCTCGGCGAACCTCACCTGCACGCGCAGGCCGAACACATCGCGCTCACGCTGCCGACGAGTTGGCCCGACCCGGGACTTGCCGACGGGCTGGCAGGCGCTGCGTTGCTCCAGCTCCGCCTCGCCCGTCTCACCGGCCAGCGGCGTTGGCGGCGGGCAGGCGCCCATCCAGCCGGTCGAATGCGTCAGGACGGCGACAGCCGCTTCTGCGACCGCGCGGCCACTTATGCAGCGGCCCTCCGCGACACCGCCGTGCCGGGACCTGGTGGACCGACCTGGCCCGTCGGGTCAGGCACCCCACCCGACACCAACGGCACGCCGACCTCGCAGATCCCCAGCGGACGCCTCGGACTCACTCACGGCATCGCGGGCATCGGCTATGCCCTGCTCGCCGTCGGTACTGCGCTCGGCGACTCCAGCTACGTCACGTTGGCCGGTGAGGCCGGCTACACGCTCTGCCGCTCAGCGCGGATGGACGACGACGGTTCGGCATGGTGGTGCGGAGACCTCGATGCCACCACGTCGGATCGGCCACACCGGTGTGACGGTCCCGCGGGGATCGGGACGTTCCTGCTCAGGCTCGCCATGGTGACGGGCGAGCAGAGATTCGGTGAGTACGCGAGAGCCGCCGCCGGCGCCGTCCACCGGGCCCGCTGGACGTCACGGCCAGGGACCTGCCACGGCCTTGCCGGAGACGGGGAGTTCCTCCTCGATGCCGCGGACTTCCTCGCCGACGGCACCTACCGGGTCTGGGCCGAGGACATGGTCCCGCTGCTCGCCGTACGACACTGCCGCCGCGACGGAAGGGTCCTGCTCCCGGACGACTCGCTCCAGGACGTCTCCGCCGGCTACGGAGGCGGTCTGGCAGGGACGCTGGCGTTCCTCCTGCGGCTCCGGCACGGCGGATCGCGACTCTTCCTCGTCGACGAGCTACTGACGGAGGACACCGCTCCCCCACCCGACCTCAACCGTTGTGGATGGCCCGGCTACCTCGGCGGCGTGCCCACCATCTATCCCACCTGATCTCCCTCGTCAGCTGCGTTGACCGGCCGGGTGCCTCGCTCACCTGGTCGCGACGGTGCGGAATCGCGAAGCCGAGGCTGGGAACCACGCCAGCGGTGGTGTCTCCGGTACCGTGACGCCATGTCAGCGCCTGACCTCTCCGTCGCGACAAGCACAGCGATCTGCGTTCCGGCCACCACCCTGTGGACCGACCCGGGCGCGGTACGAGAGATCGACGCGCACATCGTCGCCCCTCTTGCCGACCCTCGACGGTGGGCCGAGAGCCTCGACGTGCCCGCCCGGCGAGACCTGCACGACCGGGTCCTCACCCAACTCCTGCTCGGCGAGCCGGTCGAGGTCATCGAGGAGCGAGGCGACTGGCTGAAGGTCGTCGCGCTCTGGCAACCCTCTGGCCTGGACCCGCGGGGTTACCCCGGCTGGGTTCCACGCGCCCACGTCGCGGCCGCGGCAGCGCCGTCGGACCGCGAGGCCGTCGTGGCGGTCGAGGCCACGCCGGTGCGTGCCGCACCCGAAGGCACGGCCACCCTCACCGAGGCTTCGTACGCCACCATCCTCGCGGTGACCGAAGAGGCCAGCGCCGGCGTCCGGGTCCGCCTCCCTGGGAACCGAGAGGGCTGGCTGGACACCTCGGCCTGCGTCGTACGTCCGTCCGGTGCGGGTCGATCGGTCGCCGGTCAGGGCGCGCCGGCGCCAGGACAGGCCGTCCTCACCGCGGCGCGCCGATTCATCGGGCTCGACTACCTCTGGGGTGGCATGTCCGCATTCGGGCTGGATTGTTCGGGGCTGGTCCACCTCACGTTCCGCGCCCTCGGGTTGATCGTTCCCAGGGACGCCCACGACCAGGCCGCTGCCGCCAAGCGAGTCCCGGCGGAGCGGGCGGTCGCTGGCGATCTCTATTTCTTCGTACGTCCTGACAAGCCGGTCCACCATGTCGGGTTCGCCATCGGTGAGGACCGGGTCATGCTGCACGCGCCCGCCACCGGCCAGCAGGTGGTCGAGGAGCCGCTCACAGCAGACCGTCGCCGCACGCTGGTCGGCGATGCCGGCCGGGTCATCTAGGGCTTGCTCTTGGGATCAGCTCGACGCCCCAGTGTCTGACGTCGACGTAAGGTCAAGGCATGTGCCGGAACATCACCGTCCTGCGAGGACTCGAGCCGCCCGCGACCAACGAAGAGATCCACGCCGCGGCTCTGCAGTACGTACGCAAGGTCACAGGCGTCGGGAGTCTGAGCAACGCCACTCGGGGCCCGATCGAGAAGGCCGCCGCCGAGGTCGCCAAGATCACCGAAGCTCTGCTCGAGGAGATGCCTCCGCGTCGGGTGCCACCTCAGAAGGCCCCTCCGTTGCGTCGGCTGAGGGCCGCGCGCGACTCAGGCTGACACCGCGCGGAACACCGCTCATCTAGCGCTGGTCGCTCTTGCTGAGACTTCGGCTTCTCACGAGGCTCGCCACCGTCGTGACCGCAAGCGTGCCGATGATGACGGTCAGGGACCATCCGATGCCGATGTCGGGAACGCCCTCGAGCGGCTTTCCGCCATTGATGAACGGCAGGGTGTTGTCGTGCACGGCGTGCAGGATGAGCTTGACGCCGATGAAGCCGAGGATGACCGCGAGGCCGTAGGAAAGGTAGACCAACCGGTTGATCAGCCCGCCCAGGAGAAAGTACAGCTGCCGCAACCCCATCAGCGCGAAGACATTGGCCGTGAAGACGAGATAGGGCTCTTTGGTCAGGCCGTAGATCGCGGGAATGGAGTCGAGGGCGAAGAGCAGGTCGGTCGTACCCAACGCGATCATCACGATCAGCATCGGTGTCGCCAGGCGCTTGCCGCCTTCGATGAGGGTGAGCCGGACGCCGTTGTACTGGTCGGTGATGGGGAGGTTCCTCTTCGCCCAGCGGATGACCACGTTCTCCTTGTAGTCCGACTCGTCCTGCTCGCCCTGGCGTACGAACTGGACCGCCGTATAGACCAGGAACGCGCCGAAGAGGTAGAAGACCCACGAGAACGCACTGATGGCCGCGGCACCCACGGCGATGAAAAACCCTCGCATCACGAGGGCCAGGATGATGCCGATCAGCAGTGCCGTCTGTTGGTACGCGCGAGGGACCCCGAACCTCGTCAGGATCACCAGGAAGACGAAGAGGTTGTCCACCGACAGGCTGTACTCGGTGATCCAACCGGCGAAGAACTCGGCGGCATACTGGCCGCCGGAAACAACGAACACGCCCAAGCCGAAGAGCATGGCGAGCGCCACGTACATCGAGATCCACATCGTGCACTCGCGCATCGACGGCTCATGAGGTCGCCGGCCGATCACGAACACGTCGACGGCGAGGATCACGCCGAGAACACCGACTGTGGCGATCCAGACCCAGGGATGAATGCTCACGCGTCAACCTCCGAAGAAGAAAAATGTCGCTCCCTCGGAGGTCTCTTCCGCCTGAGGCGCTGAGGCCGCCGGCACCGGGTGCCGGACAACCTGCCCGGGAAACCGTGATGACGATGCCGCCGCGAAGGAATACTCCCCTCCTGCTGCCCGGACATTCTGTCCTACGTCCGGCCCACGGGCCCAACCGGGTGTCCAGGCCCACCGTAAAGTGGGCCCATGGTGGCCACGCTGCTCGAACTCGACCTCACCCAGCCGCTCCTGGAGGCTCCGCCCCAGGATCCGATCTCCGCCGCGCTGGCCCGACGCCGGCCGTTGCTGCGGGATCTGGTCGACGGTCTCCGCCTCGCCACCCGGGACCCTGACGTGGCCGGCCTCGTCGCGCATGTCGGCGGCCACCCCGCGTCGCTCGCGCAGGTGCAGGAGCTGCGGTCGGCGGTCCGAGCGTTCGCGGCGACCGGCAAGCCCACCGTGGCATGGGCGGAGTCCTTCGGCGAGTTCGGGCCGGGAACCGTCCCCTACTATCTCGCGACGGCCTTCGACGACATCTGGGTCCAGCCGTCCGGCGATGTCGGCCTCACCGGGTTGATCGCCGAAGCGGTCTTCGTCAAGGACGCCTTGGCGAAACTGGGCGTCCTGCCACAAATGTCCCAGCGCTACGAATACAAGAACGCCGCCGACACCTTCCTCGCCAGCGAGATGACCGACGCCCACCGCGAGGCCGCCGGCCGGTTGGCCGCCTCCGCCATGGAGCAGATCGTCGCCGGTATCGCCGACGGGCGAGGACTGGAGAGCGGCCAGGTCCGCGGGCTCGTCGACCGCGCTCCACTGTCGGCATCGCAAGCCAAGGACGCCGGACTGGTGGACGAGTTGGGCTACCGGGACGAGGTGTACGCGCAGCTGCGCCGCCGGTTGGGTGGGGTACGCCTGAGGTTCGTCCACCGCTACCGCCGCGCCCGTCAGCTGGAGCCCCGGCACGCGCTGAGCCGACTGTCCAAGGGTCCGGCCGTCACCGTCGTCCATGGCACCGGCGACATCCATCTCGGGCGGTCGACCCGGCGCGGCCTTGGCGGAACCTCGATCGGTTCGGACACGATGGGCGCCGCGCTTCGGGCCGCCGCGAGCGACTCCGATGTCCGTGCCGTGGTGCTGCGCGTGGACAGCCCTGGTGGTTCCTACGTCGCCTCCGACGCTATCCGGCGGGAGGTACGCAGGGTCCGCGACGCCGGCAAGCCGGTGATCGTGTCGATGGGGAGCGCGGCCGCGTCCGGCGGCTACTTCATCGCGATGGCGTCGGACACGATCGTCGCCCAGCCCAGCACCCTGACCGGCTCCATCGGCGTCCTCGGCGGCAAGGCCGTCGTCCGGGATCTGCTCGACCGGCTCGGCATCGCCCGCGACGGGGTCGCGGAAGGGCGGAACGCCTGGATGTTCTCGGCGTACCGGCAGTTCTCCGACGACGAGTGGCAGCGCCTCGAGAGCTGGCTCGACCAGGTCTACGACGACTTCACCGCCAAGGTCGCCTCCGACCGCGGGCTCTCCCGCGAGCATGTCGAGGGAGCCGCCCGCGGGCGGGTCTGGAGCGGCGCCGACGCGCAGGCCCGCGGTCTCGTCGACGAGCTGGGCGGTTTCGAGCGCGCGCTCGAGATCGCCTGTGCACACGTCGGCATCAGCCGGGACGAGGCCGATGTGCGCATCGCTCCCCGGCTCGGCATTCTCGAACGCATGCGGAGCCCGGAGTCGAGCGAGGACCTGGCCGCGGCGGCGGCGACGTCGGTTGGTCCCGGCGCGCTGCGTGGGCCGGTCGATCTCTTGACGGCCGCGTTCGGTGTACCGAGGATCGGTGTCCTCACCACCCCGGTGCTCTGGCAGCTCCGCTGAGACAAACCCCCTGCCCCCTTCAGCGCCCCCGGCCCCGTCCCCCGACGATGGCCGTCCCGACCTGGGGTGGAGAGAGAGCGCCCCGCTCGGCGGTGGCCACAAGGGGTCGGGAAGGATGACAGGCATGGCCACCCGCAACGATCTCCGCAATGTCGCGATCATCGCTCACGTCGACCACGGCAAGACCACGCTGGTCGACGCGATGCTGTGGCAGTCCGGGGTCTTCCGGGAGAACCAGGACGTCAACGAACGGGTCATGGACTCGATGGACCTCGAGCGCGAGAAAGGCATCACGATTCTCGCCAAGAACACCGCGGTCCGATGGGAGACCCCCGACGACGGGCCGGTGACGCTCAACATCGTCGACACCCCCGGCCACGCGGACTTCGGCGGCGAGGTCGAGCGGGCCCTTGAGATGGTCGACGGCGTACTCCTGCTCGTCGACGCCTCCGAAGGACCACTCCCCCAGACGAGATTCGTCCTTCGCAAGGCGCTCCGCAAGAAGCTCCCCGTCGTCCTCGTCGTCAACAAGGTCGACCGCCCCGACGCGCGGATCGCCGAGATCGTCGATCAGACCTACGAACTGTTCCTCGACCTGCTCGACGACCCGTCGACCGACACCTCCGCGCTGGACTTCCCGATCGTCTACGCCTCGGCGCGGGCTGGCCGGGCCACGCTCGAGCAGCCCGAGGACGGCACGATTCCCGCGAGCCCCGACCTGCGACCGCTGTTCGAGACGATCCTCGCGACAGTGCCGGCTCCTTCCTACGACGAGGGCGCACCACTGCAGGCACACGTCACGAACCTCGACGCGTCGCCATATCTCGGCAGGCTGGCGCTCTGCCGCGTCCACCAGGGCGAGCTCACCCGGGGCGCCACGGTGGCCTGGTGCCGGGCAAACGGCACCGTCGAACGGGTCAAGATCACCGATCTGTTGATGACGCAGGCCCTCGACCGCGTACCCGCGGACAAGGCCGGACCAGGTGACATCGCCGCGATTGCCGGCATTCCTGACATCACCATCGGTGAGACACTCGCCGATCTCCACGACCCGCGTCCGTTGCCGGTGATCCGCGTCGACGAGCCGTCGATCTCTGTCACGGTCGGCATCAACACGAGTCCGCTGTCGGGCAAGAGCGGCGGCAAGTTGACTGCCCGACTGGTCAAGAACCGCCTCGACGCGGAGATCGTCGGCAACGTGTCGATCAGGGTCCGGAACACCGAACGTCCCGATACCTGGGAGGTTCAGGGCCGTGGCGAACTGCAGCTGGCCGTCCTCGTCGAGCTGATGCGTCGCGAAGGCTTCGAGCTCACGGTCGGCAAGCCCCAGGTCGTCACCCAGGTGGTCGACGGCAAGGTCCACGAGCCGGTCGAACGCGTCACCATCGACGTACCCGAGGACTACGTCGGCGTCGTCACCCAGATGCTCGGCCTGCGTCGTGGTCGGCTGGAACAGATGGTCAACCACGGGACCGGATGGGTACGCCTGGACTACCTCGTACCGGCACGTGGGCTCATCGGCTTTCGTACCGAGTTCCTCACCGAGACTCGCGGCACCGGGCTCATCCACCACGTGTTCGAGGGGTACGAACCGTGGGCGGGTGACCTGAGGACCCGGCCCCGCGGTTCGCTCGTCGCGGACCGGCGCGGGAGCGTCACGGCGTACGCCTGCTTCAACATGCAGGAGCGCGGGACGCTGTTCGTGAAGCCCGGCACCGAGGTGTACGAAGGCATGATCGTCGGCGAGAACTCCCGGCCGGAGGACATGGACGTCAACGCCTGCAGGGAGAAGAAGCTCACCAACGTCCGGTCGTCGACCGCCGAGGAGCTCGAGCGGCTGGTTCCGCCGAAGGAGATGGCCCTCGAACAGGGGCTGGAGTTCTGCCGCGAGGACGAGTGCGTGGAGGTCACGCCAGCGGCGATCCGGCTGCGCAAGTCGGTGCTGGCGCAGACCGACCGGGAGAAGCTCCGCGCCCGGGCCCGGAAGGCCTGACGCACCGCCCTGCGGCTCTGCCACGCAGATGAATGACCACGCTGCCCATGCTTGTGGTAGCCGGAACAGGTACCGACACCTGTCCGGACGCCACAAGCATGGGCAGCGTGGTCATCTGCGGCACGGCGAGCCCGGTCAGGGCTCGGTCGACGGAAGGCCCTCACAGCGCGCCGACACGACCATGACCGGGCTGTGCGCGTGTTGCAGGAGCGTCTGGCTGACGGAGCCGAGCAGCATGCCGGTGAAACCTCCCCGCCCACGTGCGCCGACGACCACGAGCACGGCTCGCTGCGACAGGTCGACGAGGGAC
Organism: Actinopolymorpha sp. B17G11; assembly: GCF_040196095.1. Lineage (NCBI taxonomy): Bacteria > Bacillati > Actinomycetota > Actinomycetes > Propionibacteriales > Actinopolymorphaceae > Actinopolymorpha > Actinopolymorpha sp. B17G11. The sequence continues at coordinate 127,911 of NZ_JBEFTW010000014.1, read as the reverse complement.
CCCGCGGCATGACCGGACAGAACCCGCTCCTCGATGGGAAGGTCCGGGTGCTTCTCCCGCCATCCGGCGAGCACGCCGTTGAGCAGCCGGAGTCCGGCGGACGTGTCGGGCGCTCCGGACCGTGCCGAAAGACCATGACGTACAACGTGGACGGCGAGCAGCCGACCGCCTCTGCGGGCGGCCTCCTCGACGCCGAGCCCGATCGCGGCAGCGCCTAGCTGGGAACCGTCGACACCCACCACGACGAGCTCCTCCTCACGTGGGGAGAGATCGCCACGGACAACCACGACCGGGCAGTGTGACCGGCCGACGAGCTGGATGGTGGTCGAGCCGACGATCGCCCTGGCGACGGCGCCGGCTTCTCTGGTGCCGACGACGACCCAGGTCGCGTTCCTGCTCTCGTCCTCCAGCATCGGCAGGGCGAAGTCGGTACGGACTGCGGTCGTGATCTCCACGCCCGGGGCGGTGACCTGTGCGGCCTCGGCGGCGTCGGCGAGCAGTTGTTCCGCGTGCGCACGCAGTCCACCCTCCGGTCCCATGCGCCACATGCCAGCGGGCACGTGCATGAGCGGCCAGGCGAACGCGTGGACGAGCCGCAGCGGGAGGTTCCGTCGATGCGCTTCGGCGGCGGCCCACCGTGCGGCGTCGAGCGATCCCGTCGACTCGTCGATCCCCACGACGAGCGGGAGTTCGGAGTTCGCGTCGTTTGCCGGCATGTTCCTCACCGTCCTTGGCTGGGGACGGACGGAAGGTCATCCCCGGCGCATCCGTCGTCGCCAGGTCCATCGCCTCTGGTCGCGCTGCTGCCTGCCACGTCGCCGGACGGCCGCTGCTCGTCGTCGAGGATGAACTCCTCGACTGGTCGCCTCGGCGTCGGTGCGACCTCGGGACCGTAGCCGAACCGGATCACCACCTGAGGTTCGATCCAGCCGGACGAGGGATCCCGGACGAGCCAGCGAAGTTCGGCGTGTTCGATCGGCTGGTTCACCAGCGAGGCGGCAAGCCCGTGGGTCGTCCCCACCACCAGGACACGCTGCAACGCCTGTCCCGCGCACACCCAGGTCTGCGGGTCGTCCCGCTCGGTCCACAGGACGGCGAGGGCCGGACGTGCCTCGAAGTGGGCGGACCCGCGCAGCTGATCGTGCGGTTCGACCGCCAGGTCGCGCACCGCTGACGGTTCCGCCGGCCGTGGCCCAAGGGCACTCGAGGGCACGCCGTCCCGGTCCCGATCCCCGCCCACCCACCGCTGCCGCTCCGCCAACCGGCGCGGGTCGTCGGCTTCGGCAATCTCGGCGTCTCTGGCGAGCTCGAGCAGCCAGCGGACCCGGTGGTCGTCCTCGACCCATTCGAGCTTGGCGCCCTCGCGTTCGGCGGCGTCGGACAGCTGCTCGCGAATCTCCGCAGGGATGGGCCGGTCGGCGAACGGCCATCTGTTGGTGTGGCGCCGGGAGAGGTAGGCGAACAGTTCGGCGGGGTCGGTCAGATCGCTGGTCGGTGGCTCGATCGTCACCTCGGCCGCGAGGGTGTCGCGCTCGGGATCAGGTGCCAGCCGGGTCGTGGTCTTGTGTCCGAGCGAGGCGGCCGCGACCCGGATGTTGAAGACGGCGGCACCCACGCCGATCATCGTCATCCGGCCCTCGGGGTCCTCGGCACGCAGTTCCCGGTCGGGGTCGCGGTGCACTTCGACGGTGCGGTGCCGGAAGCGGAACCGCCATGGCTGGGTGTTGTGCATGGACGGCGCAAGGATCGCCGCCGTGACGAGGATCTCGCGCTCGAGCGGCTCGAGTTCCTGGACGAGCACGATGACACCTCCACCGGGACCGGGACCACCGAGACAACCGAGCACGAAACTCAGGGACGGCCAAGCACGAATACCAGGGCGGCCGGCCTGCTTCTGCAGGGTACGACGGTGAGGACCGACCTGACCCCCGAACGGACACGGCGGCGGAGCCGCCGTTGCGACGTTTCGCCCGATCCGGCCGGATCCGTTCACTTCCGTCCGTACGGGGTCAACCGCTCCGTGCCTTCCCGTCGTCCCGCCTCATCAGCGATGGTGGACGCCTCTCAGCGTCGTTCGGCGTGACTTCCTCGTTCAGCAGGCGAAGGTCCCACCCCGCCATGACCGAAGCCTCTGCGGTCCCGTCCCAGGACCCCACCACGCTAAGAAGGTGCGAAACGAGTCCCGGGCGATGACCGCTGCCCTGACCGCGCGGCGCTGAGGTCTGCACCTATGAGCAACAACTCTCCGACCCTTCACCTGGACCGCATCGACGCCGTACTGGTCGACGCCGACGACGTGGTGGTGGATACCGCACGTCTGCACGGCGCTGCATGGCAGAAGGTCTTCGACGGCTTCTTGCACCGTTACAACCAGCGGTCGGGCCTGGAGATACCCAGTTTCGAAATGTCGGCGGACTATTGGCGTTACGCCGACGGCCGTACCGGCACCGAAGCGGTCCGCAACTTCCTGACCGCCCGCGGCATCGCTCTGCGCGAGACCTCGACCGATCGCAACGCCGACACCGTGCAGTCACTGGCCGCCCGCAAGAACGCCAGGTTCCTCGAGGAACTCCGTGAATGGGGCGTGCGTACGTACGCCTCCGCGGTCGCACTGCTGCGCGACTTCAAGGATCGCGGGGTACGCACGGCGGCCATCTCGTCCAGCCGCAACTGCGCACAGGTTCTCGCCTGCGCCCACGCCACCGGGTTGTTCGACATCCGCGTGGACGGGATCGACGCCGCTCTTGCGGGTCTGCCAGCCGCTCCCGACCCGGCGACGCTGCTCGAAGCGACGCATCGTCTCGGTGTCTCGCCGCGACGCAGCGCGGTGGTCACCACGACTCCTCTCATGGTCGAGGCGGCTTGGAACGGCTGCTTCGAACCGATCATCGGGGTCGACCGGAGGGACGAGCGCAGCGAGCTCTACCGGCTGGGTGCTCACGTCGTGGTGAACGATCTCGACGAACTCACCGTCTCCGGTCGGCGTCAGCACCAGGTGCTCGCCCACCGGTAGTTCCGTCGCCGGCGGCCCGGAGCTCCCGCCACCTGCGACTTTCCCGTCATTGACCCGGCGTGCCGGGTTGCCCTCGGGTAAGGAGCAGCCGATGACAGCTGAGCAGCCTGCCATTCCGCTCGACCGGATCAGTGCGGTGGTTTTCGACACCGACGGCGTAGTCATCGACTCGGCGCGGGTCCATGCGGCGGCCTGGAAGCGAAGCTTCGACGAGTTCCTGCGCCGGCGGAACCGTGAGGCGGGCGCACGGCTGCGACCGTTCGACATCCGTACCGACTATCTCCACCACCTCCATGGCCGGCCCCACATGGACGGGGTCCGCGCCTTCCTGGCCTCACGTGGCATCACCCTGCCCGACGGGACCGCGCGGGCAATCGCGGCGCACGCGACACGGTATTTCCTGCAGGAGATCGACCGGTACGGCGTCGCCGCGTTCCGGAGTGCGGTCACACTCGTCCGTGAGGTGCGTGGCCGAGGCGCCCGCACCGCCGCCTTCTCTCCCAGCCCACACTGCGCCCGCGTCCTCGCGGCCGCCAAGGTGCAGAAGCTGTTCGATCTCCGGGTCGACGCCAGCACCACCGTCGGTCTCGACCCGACGGGCAGGCCGGAGGCTGTGCTGCTGCTCGAAACGGCCCGCCGGCTCGACCTCCCGCCACGCCAACTGGCCGTCGTCGCGGACTCCCTCGCCGGTGTGGAAGCCGCGCGGCGCGCAGAGTACGGCTTGGTCATCGCCGTCGCCCGCGACCCCGATCCCCCACGTCGCGACTGGGCGGCCACCCTCCGGGCGCGCGGTGCGCAGATCGTCGTACGTGATCTCGCCGAGCTCGCGGTCGTCGGCAGGAGACGTGACGTGGTGGTCCTTGACCCGTGACGGCGCTGGGCGGTCGGACGCAGGTCAGGCACACAGGTCACGGGCGCAGGACGTCGCACACCGGTCGGCGGGGAGTCGGAACCGGCCAACCTCCGACCGGGCGGCCGAACCGCAGGATGAGCTGCGGGAACCCCGGCAGGCCGAGCTCGTCCCTGACACGTGAGCGGAGGTCGGGCAGCTCGAGCGGTTGGTTGAAGTACGACGCCCCGAGGCCTTCCGCGGTCGCGGTCAGGAGTACGCGCAGCAACGCCTGACCCGCCCGCAACCAGTCCGCCGGCCGGTCGCCGCCGGTGGTGAGGACCGCCACCGTCGGTTCCGGCTCTGTCGGGTCGATCGCGGGCGTGGGGTGCGGTCGACCGCCGTGGTCCCCTCCGCCGCGGACGTCCTGGCCAGCGGGCGTCATGTCGCCTCCGGCCGAAGCGTCCGGTCCGGGTGCTTCCGCCGGTATGCCCGAGCCGTACCTCGGCGCCTCGCCGCCCACCCAGCGGTCGAGTTCGGCACGGATCCGGGGGTCGGCCTGCTCGCGGCGATCGGCGAGGGCGACCAGATGGGCGAGATGTCGCCGCGCCTCAGGGTCACCGACCCAGCTGAGTGTCGCCGCCTCGAGCCTGGCGGCCGCGGTGAGGCCCTCGCGTACCGGTGCCGGAACCTGAGGAGTCATGCGTTCCCGGATCGTCCGGCGGGACGACACCTGCTCGGCGAGTAGCGTCTCCGCTTCGGTCGGCCGGTGCTCCGGTCCGACCGTCACCAGCGCGGCGAGATCACCGTGTTCGGCGCCGGGGAGCAAGGCGAGGCTTGGCTCTGCGCCGAGCACGCTGATGCCGAGCCGGATCGCGAAGACCGCGGCACCGACGCCGACCAGGAGCTGGCGGTCGTCGGGGTCGAGGACCGGAATGGCGCGCGAGCGGTCCGCATAGATCTCCACCGCGTTCGACCTGACCCGGAACGTCCAGGGTTGGGCGTTGTGGAGGGACGGAGCCATCCGCGCCTTGTCCACCAGGTCCTCCGCATGCTTGCGGAGGTCGAGGCTGACGAACATGCGTTCACCATGGTCGCGGCCCGCCGCACCCCGCCAGTGCCGAAGGTCCCTCAGGGTGTGTCCGCCACGGGCGTCCTCAGGTCCTGCCGGAGCAGGCTGCCGTTCCGGTTCCGCGGCAGCCGTGGCACGAACTCCACCTCCGCCGGTGCGAGCGTGCTCAGTCGTTTCGCCGCGAACTCCAGCACCTCAGCGCGCATGTCGTCATCGGGCGAGCGGTCCGGGTGGAGCGTGAGGTAGGCCTTGACGGCCTCGCCGCCGGCTGGATCGGGCTTCGCGACCACGGCGGCCTCGGCGACTGCCGGATGTTCGAGCAGGATGCGTTCGATGTCGTACGCACCGATCGGCGGCCCGCCGTCCCCGCCGGTGGCAATGGCGTCAGCCACCCGGCCGGCGTACCAGAAGTAGCCGTCGTTGTCCCGGCGGGCCAGGTCCCCGGTGAGGTGCCATCCCGCTGTGAGGCAGGAGTCGATGCCCTCCGGTTCGCCGTCGCCGAGATAGCCGCGGAACAGCGACGGGCAACCCGGACGTACGGCGATCTCCCCCACCTCGTACGGGTCGTTGATCTCGCGTAGCTCACCGTCGACCAGCTCCGGGCGGCCGTCACTTCCGCGGCCCAGCAAGGCGACCTTGACACCGGGCATCGGCCGGCCCATCGACCCCGGCCGGATGTCCATGCTGGCGAAGTTGCTGATGGTGATCGTGCCGGTCTCCGTCTGGCACCAGGTGTCGTGCACGGGACGGCCGAACGCGTCCTGTCCCCACAACACCAACTCCGGATCCAGCGGTTCGCCCACGCTGGCGATGAAACGTAGCGCCGACAGGTCGTAGGACCGGGCGAGGTCGCTGCCCTCGTGCCGCATCGCACGCAGCGCCCCAGGTGTGGTGTACCAGACACTCACCCGCGCCTGCTGCAACAGTTCGTACGTCCCGCGTACGTCGAACGCGGTGGCGTCGGCCACTGCCGTCGCGCCGTGGGTCAGCGGGGCGACGATGCCGTAGGACACGCTGGCCGCCTCGACGCAGTCGGCGGCGCACCACACCACGTCACCCGCGTGCAGGTCCAGGGCGTACGCAGCCGTCGCATGCTGGGCGACCACGGCCTCGTGCGGGAAGAGCGTCGCCTTCGGGGGACCGGTCGTCCCTCCGGTGAAACAGACCAGGGCCGGATCGCTCTCGTCAGTGGGGGGAATCACGAACGACTCGTCCATGTCCGCGAGTGCCGCGTGCAGGTCGATCGTCTCGACACCCTCAGACTCGCCCACGACCAGAACGTGGGTCAGGTCCGGCAGACTGTCACGCATCGGCGCGATCCTGCGCTTGTACAGCTCTGCCGTCGTCACGAGCACCCGGACACCGGCGAGCTCCATCCGTGCACGGATCGCGTCGGAGTCGGAGTCAACGGGCAACGAACCGTAGACTCCACCGACCTTGAGGGCGCCGAGCGCGGTGAGATAGGTCTCCGGAACCTTTCCCAGCAACGAGAAGACCCGATGCCCCGCTTCGACGCCGAGAGTTTCCAGCAGACTGGCGAACCGGTTGGTCGACGTCCGCAGCTCCTCGTAGGTCAGCTCGGTCAGCTGGCCATGCGCGTCCCGGCAGCGCAGCGCCGCCTGCCGGGCGCGTTGCCCGGTGGCGTGCCGATCCACCGCCTCGTAGGCGATGTTGAGTCCGCGGCCCTCGGGGAGACCGGTCAGCCAGGTACGGGCGGCATCCCAGGAGAAGTCGCGCCGAACTCGTACATAGTCGCCCAGGTTGGGTTGCAGGCGCGCGCTGGCGGCCTTCGGCGCCCGCGGTCTCGGTATGCCCTGTCGCGGGACCGCTCTCAAGGCCATCCGTCACCTCCGGCGCCCTGCCTGCGTGGCAGGCGTGTGTGGATTGTCGGCGCAGCCTGCCTGCGTGGCACTGTGGCGGACGCCAACGCCAGGGTCCGTGCTGGGAGCGGGTGTCGGTAGAGACGAAGGTCCCCACGGGCCGGGAAGAGCCCCTGGCAGTTTCTCATCGGAGCTTCCTGGTCCAGCGCGGAGCGACCCGCTGCCATTCGGCCTCCCAGGAGGCGAGCCTGCGCCGGTCGAGCAGCCAGCGCAGCAGCAGGAAGCTCACCACCACGCCCAGCTCCATCGCCATCCAACTGGTCAGTCCGGTCGCGACGGCCTTGTCCGACACCTGGTCCGTACGGGGAGGGGGCCGGACGGCCTGGCCGGACTCGTTCACCCAGACGGGCACCTTCGTCCCGGCCGCCGTACCCGCCTTCGCCGGCACCTTCGCCTCGCGGAGTGACCCGTCGGGTGCCTTCCACCGCGCGCGGGCCAAGGTGGTGAGCGTGGTCGGCGCGGCCGGTTCGGACACCGCCGTCTCCGGGACGGTCTCGACCAGCGTCGCGCGAATCCAGTGCCCCGCCGCGGTCAGCTGCGCCGACTGCCGCAGGCCGTCGTCGTACGCCGTCCGTCCGACGCCGACCGCGAGCGGGATCGCCACGAGGGCGGCGACGAGCACGGTCAACAGGAGTAACCCCTCTACCCGGTCCGACGTGCGGTACATCGGGTTGCGCGTCCATGCGAGCCGCCGGGCGAAGGCCACCGCCCACCGGCCGCTCCGTCGACGAACCCGGCGTCGGACCATGACGACCTCCCCCGTCGCGCGCCTGTCGGCACACGCCCCCGAATCCAGCATTTCCCGACCGCCCGGGGCTCGAATGGGCCCAAGGTCTGCTCTGGGCCCGCCGAGGGACCCACGGACTCGCAACCCGCTCATATGGCCGGAGGCGGGTTGCGAGGCTGGGACCGACGGCGACTGACCTTTGGTGAGAGGAACACCCACATGCCGCGTCCGAACAGCAAACCGGCGATCGTGGTCGGGGTGGACGGTTCGGACAACGGCCTCCGGGCCCTCGACTGGGCCATCGACGAAGCCGCCCGACGCGGCGTCCGGGTGCGGATGGTGCATGCGTACCAGCGCACCGGAGTCCGCCACCACCTCAGTCCGCAGGCGAACATGAGCCAGATGTACGACGAGGGCAGGGAGGTCTTCACGGCGGCCCGGGCGCATCTCGCAGGAGGGCGGAATGCTGGTCGGGTCGTGGGAACGGCGCTGTACGAAGGGCCAGCGAGCGAGGTCCTGATCGACGCATCCAACCGATCGCCGCTCTGTGTCGTGGGGCGGCGTGGCCGCGGGCGGCTCGCGTCACGTGTCCTCGGCTCGACGTCGACGACGCTCGTGGCAAAGAGCGCGATCCCGCTGGTCGTCGTCCCGCCCGAGTGGGTTCCGGGCCAGGACAAGGGACGGCATGTGCTCGTCGGCGTCGACATCCCGCCTCACGACATCGGGCCGCTGGACTTCGCGTTCGCGGCGGCCCGGCAGGCCTCCGCGCCACTCGTCGTCCTGTGTGCGTGGGACCTGGGTGCCTCCGCAAGCCGCGGGGTGCGCAGTGCACTCGGCGATGTCCTCGGCGAGATCCTCGCGCCCTGGCGGGCCAGGTTCGCCGACGTGGACGTGACGGTCGTCGTCGAGCACACCCATCCCGCGCCCGCGTTGGTCGCCCACGCCGAGCATGCACGCCTGCTGGTGCTGGGCACCTCCACCCGCCCACCCCGTCCGAGGTCGAGCCTCACCGCCCGGCCCGCGAGCCACTTCGGCGACCGGCAGGGCGGCGCGGTGGCCCGAGCCGTCCTGTGCGACGCGGCCGTACCTGTCGCGGTCGTACCGGCTCCGTGCGCAGTCGCTCCAGGTGCCCTGGGACAGGATGGCGTGACCCAGGAAGCCTTCCACCGGACCGACCCGCTGGCTCAGAGGGCCGGGTACTTCGCGAGGACCTCCTTGAGCCGGTCCACGAACGCGAGCGAGTCGTCGTAGGAGCGCTGCCAGATGTTCCGGCCGAAGATCAGGCCGACCGCGCCGGCCTCCATGGCGTGACGGGCCTTCTCCAGCATCGCTTCGTCGCCGGACTTCTCGCCGCCGGAGACGAGGACATAGGTGCGGTTCGCCGACCGGACAACAGCGTCGATCGCCTCCTGGGTGGAGAAGTCGCGGGCGTACTCCTGACGGACGGCCGTGCGCAGTTCGGGCCTCGGGAAGTTCACCTTCACGATGTCAGCGCCCAACTCGCTCGCCGTTCGTGCGGCGTAGTCGACCGCGTAGAAGGAGTCCTTGCCACCCTTGGAGTCGATCGCCGACCCGCGCGGATATGCCCACACGATCAGCGGAAGCCCGTAGTGGTGGGCGTCCTCACGGACCTGGTGGTACTGCGCGAAGTCCTGTTCCTGTGCGGGAGTGCCGACGTACATCGTGTATCCCACCGCGTCCGCGCCGAGCCGGACGGCGTCCGCCACGCTCGCGTGCACCGGTGAGAGGGCCTCGGCGTCGGACGGAATCTCGGTCTTGCCGTTGAGTTTCAGGATCAGCGGCACCTCGCCCGCGTAGTCCCAGTAGAACTTCTCGGCGAGACCGATCTGAAGAGCGATTCCGTTGAACCCGCCCTTCACCGCCAGCTTCGTGATGTAGGCGGGATCACCCGCTGCCGGGTTGACGAAGAAGTCGCGTGGGCCGTGTTCAAGACCCTGGTCGTAGGGCAGAAAGATGGCCGTCCCGTTGCCGAGACCGTGCCGGAAAAGGATGCGGTGCAGACGCGCCTTCTTGCCGGTGCTCAGACCGAGCTGGCGCAGTGGTGGACGGGTTGGCATCGCGTGGGCCTCCGGGTGCGGACTCGTGGTGCGGGTGTCCCCAGGTTTGTTGTCAGACAGGACTTCCCGCCAGGGGCGAAGGTCAGTGGTTCCCGGTCGTGTGTCCGGGCCGTTCGGCCCCTTGGCCTGGATCCGCGCCACCGAGGTCCATTCGGAAGGGTGGGTACTCGTCCCGCATCAGGAGTGCGTAGCCACTGACGCGGTAGATCCAGCGCTGCATGCCCATCTGGAAGTCGAAGAGACCGTCCGGATAGCGCGCCCGGAACAACAGGACGACGCCGGCGAACAGCGCCATCAGTCCGGTCAGGCCGATGTGCGCCGGCTGCCAGGGGGCGGACCACACGTGACCGTCCTCTGCGTACATTCCGCCGCCGGACCAGCCCGAGCTCACACCGTTGGTGAAGACACCGACCACCAGGTAGTGCGGTATCGCGAGCAGCCACCACTTCACCAGGACGAGCCCACGGGAAAGGCGCTGGGGATAGTCGACCGACAGGTCGGCCGGATAGTTCGGGTCACTGCCCAGCCGGAAAGGCGGATAACGGTCTGTGCCCAGCACAAAGGCGTAGAAGGTGACCCGCCAACTCCACCGGAGAACACCTTCGTTGAAATGAAAAATCTGCCACGGATAGCGGCCAGTCACAAGAATTGCGAACCACGCAACGATGGTCAGGACCAAGAACACGAACCACAGGACGAGCAGCACGATGTAGTGCGGCAGCGCGAGCAACCACTTCACGATCCACAGCCAGCGGCTCAGATCCACGTCACGCCGGCCCGCCAGGTGCACGGGATAATTCTGCATCTCATCGTTCCTTCCAGTCACGTGTCACGTCACTATTGCGACCGGCCGGATTCGACATCACTTCTCATCCCACATGGAGACATCCCTGGTGCTGCATCAAGCTACCGGGGTAATCGTCGCGATGTGCAACTGTCTGCCTGACTCGGACTTTCGTTTGAGGACACAAGCGCATCGGGCAGCGTTGAAACGTCAGCTGGAGCTGAGAAGAAGCTGAAAGAAAAAGGAGCGACAGAGCCTATGTCCAAGAAGTTCCTCGGCAGGATGGTCGCTGGCGCCGCACTGGCCGGTGCATGTCTGCTTAGCACTGCTCCGGGTGCCGCCGCCGCAACGGCCGACGGCGGCGGAGGCGATCATCACGAGAAGGGCATCATCAAGACCTTCCCGCAATGGGCGAAGCCGGGTCACGAGGTCAAGGTCCTGCAGATCTGCAGCAAGCCGCAGCCCAAGGCCTGGGCGTGGTCGGAGGTCACCGGCAAGGTCAAGCTGTGGCCGTGGAAGGGCCCTCTCCGGCCCGAGATGGTGGAAGAGTATGCCGCGCCGCCGAACGGCGATGCGATGTCTGAGCCCCGCAACGCCGTCCCCAACGGTGAGAAGAAGTGGGACAAGAAGAAGGCTGAGGCTAACGGCCTGAAGGACGGCGTCGGTGGCGACGAGGTCGACGGGCAGAAGGACGGCGTGAAGCGCAAGCACTTCGTCTACTGGGGAAGCGCGGAGATTCCCTCCTACGCTGACCCGGGCAAGTACAAGCTCAAGGGCTCCTGTGCATACGGTCACCTCTACGTCGTTCCCAACGGCGGGGTCGACGGTGGCGACGGTGGTACGAGCGACACCAACACCAGCCTTGCCGTGAGTGGAGCGGGCGTGCTCGCAGCGGCAGGCATTGGCGGCATCGTGATGATGCGGCGGCGTAGGACAGATGGCAGCATCGCCTAGCAAGGCGGCGCACAAGGCCGGCGCCGGTCATGGGTTCCCATGGCCGGCTGCCGGCGTCGCCGTCATCATCGCCCTCGCCATGGCCGGCACCGGTCTGCTGCTGGCGGCGTTCAACGCGCCCGTCCGCCAGCCACCCCAGCCCGTATCCGAAGCCGCGCCCACCGCATCCGCTGTCGCCGACGTCAACCGCGCGAAGGCAAAGCCCGCTGCTGGACTGGCCCGATCGGTGCCCATAGAGGTCACCATCCCGTCGATCGGCCTCGAGACGAGAATCATGACCCTCGGATTGAACGACGACGGCTCCGTGCAGGTCCCGCCCAGGAGCAAGGCCAACTTCGCCGGGTGGTACCAACGAGGAGCGAGCCCGGGCGAGATCGGTAACGCGGTCCTCGTCGGTCACGTCGACACGGCCAAGATGGGTCCGGCCGCGTTCTACAACCTCGGACTGTTGGAGCCTGGCGACACAGTTGAGATCACCCGCAAGGACGGCAAGGTCGTCGAGTTCACAGTCGACGGCGCTCAGTCCTACCCCAAGGACGAGTTCCCGTCCGGACTCGTCTACGGTCCGGCCGACCGGGCCCAGCTCCGATTGGTCACCTGTGGTGGCACGTGGTCAGAAGAAACCGCGTATCCGAACAATATCGTCGTTTTCGCCACCCAGACCGACGTGACGTCGTAGCAGCGCGTCGAGGGTGTCACGGTGCGTGCAAGGCCCACCTGCTCAGTAGTGCAGGTGGGCCGGTTCGGCCGTGACACTCTCGATGTCGTCGGCGGCGGCGTGGAGTAGTTGGTGTGACAGCTCCGACAGTGCCCTCGCGGCTGCCAGCTCGTCACCGATCATGGGCACGTTCCGGTCGCTCGGGTTGAGTCGGGCGGTGCCCTTCCCGGTGCGTGCGGTCCCGTTCGTCACCAGCCGCGCCACCGCACGGGTGCGGTTCTCGTGTTCGTCGATGGAGATCTCGACAGTCCAGGTCTTCGTGGCCGTCATGGTGATCGCCTCGTCCCTTCCTGGTCGACCGTCACGTGACGGGAGCGGGGTGGGCCGGATCGACGGTACGTCGATCCCGGAAAGGGAAGCGGGTGCGGCTCCGGTGTCGAAGCCGCACCCGCTGGCGCTGGTCGCCCCCCAGTGACCGGCGCGCTCCCTGGCACGGTGCCCATGTCCCATGCCACCGGGTATCTGTCCCCGTCACCCGGTGCCATGCCCCCCATCACCAGTGCCCTCCTCATGCCACCGGGCATCTGTCCCCGTCACCCGGTGCCATGCCCCCCATCACCAGTGCCCTCCTCATGCCACCGGGCATCTGTCCCCGTCACCCGGTGCCATGCCCCGTTCCCCCGCTTCAGCTCCCGTCGCGCACCCTGCTGGTCGGTGCCCAGCTGGGAAGTGCCGTCCGTTCAGGCTGTTCGCTGCACGGGGTCGGCACGCGGCTCCGCTCGCTCCTCGTGGACGGGAACCGACATCTCGTGAAGGGCTGCAGATACGTCGTAGTGCGGAACTTCCGGGCATCGACCCCCGAGAAGGACATCGGGAGGCCAGACAGGTTGCGCCTGCCCGGACGTCGCATCGTCGCCATCTGTCATCCCTCCTCGTTCACGTGCCAGCCGACCACGGATGCGCTACCGCCCTTCAGGGGCGACAGGCCCGTCATGGTGGGCCTTTTGCCAGTCGGGCAGCCGCGACCGCTGCCTGCCCGAAGCTGATTCCTCCGTCGTTCGTGGGGATCCGCTCGTTGAGGAAGACGTCGAAGCCCTCAGCCCGAAGCGCGCCGACCACCGACGACGCGAGAAGGCCGTTGGTGAGGCACTCCCCCGAAACGCATACCGTGTGCAGGCCGGACTCCCGTCGGGCGTCGACGCACAATGCCGCCGTCACGGTGGCGAACGTCGCGTGCAGTCCGGCGGCCATCATGCTCGTGGGCGCACCGTCGGCGACTCCGGCAAGAACGGCGGCGAGGGTCGGTACCGGGTCGTACACCCGAAGCCCCGCCGCTGACACGATCCGCCACGGGAGTTCGGGCGCTCCGCCGCGCGCGGACAGCCCCCGCGCCGCGGCCTCGACGGCCACGGAGGGTTCATCGTGATACGTCGCGTCGTCGCGCAGTCCGAGCAGACTCGCCACCGCGGCGATGAGTTGGGCAGCGCTGGACCCTACAGGGCTGGAGCCGCCGGCGTGCAGCATCCTGCGTACCGTGTCGAGCTCTCGGACCGACAGCCGTTTCGTGAAGGTGTGGACGAGCTCGGGCGCGACCTGGGCACCACCCAACTGCTCGCCGGCGAGGAGGTAACCGAGCGCGAGACGAGCCGGACGCCGTACCGCTGCCTCCCCTCCTGGCAACGGTGCGGCGCCGAACCTCCCCACCCGCCGGTAACCGGAGAGATCGGCGATCAGCACCTCGCCGCCCCAGAACGTGCCGTCGTCACCCAGCCCGAGGCCGTCGTACGCCACGCCGATGAACGGACCGTCCAGCTCGTGCTCGGCCGCACACGAGGCGACATGCGCGTGATGGTGCTGGACCGCGATCCGTCGGTCGTCGGGCCACCGAGCCGCGTACTGGCTGGACAGGTAACCGGGGTGGAGGTCGTGCGCGACGATCGTCCCAGTCCCAGTCCCGGTCACGTCACCCGGTTCGGGTCGAGCACGCCCGGGTCCGCCTGGGACCCCGATCTGCGCGAGCCCGTCCTCGAAGACCTGCATCGTCGAAGCGTGGGACAGGTCGCCCTGCCGGCCGCCGATCGTCACCTCGTCATCGATCGCGACGGCGAAGGTGTGTTCGCGCTGGGAGCCGACGGCGAGGACAGGTTGTCCGACACCGTGACGCAGCCTGAACCGGCCGGGGACCTGGCCGCGACCACGACGAACGACGACCGGTCGGCCACCCACGACCGCGCCGACGCTTTCCTCGTGCGGCACCAGGACCGGCAGATCGTGTAGGAGGAACCCGTCCACGAAAGCCGCCAGCCGGGCGAGCGCGTCGGCATCGTCGATCGCACGCGGCTCGTCCGTCCGGTTGCCGCTCGTGATCACCAGCGGGCGGTCGACGTCATGCACCAGCAGGTGCTGCAACGGCGAGAACGGAAGCATCAACCCAAGCCGGTCCGTCCCGGGGTTGGTCCCAGCGGCGAGCGGCACGTTTCCGGGCCGCGCCCTCACCAGCACGGTGGGGCGACCGCTGGAGACCAGCAGCCGTTCCTCGGCAGAGCTCAACCAGGCAAGGGATCTCGCACTGGCCAGGTCGCCAGCTAGCACCGCCAGCGGTCTCGTCCAGCTCCCCTTGGCCGCACGCAGGCGCGCCACCGCCCGGGGCACTGTCGCCGCGCATACCAGCTGGTAGCCCCCTGGGCCCTTCACCGCCACCACACCGCCGGCTTCGATCCGCTCGACCGCTGTGGCGACGGCTTCGTGGCCCCGGGGTTGGTCCGCATCCTCGGCGCCCTCGCGCCAGGTCGGCAGCGGTCCGCAGGCGGGGCAGGCGACGAAGCCGGCCTGGAAGCGTCTGCCCGTGGCCTCGTCGTGGTCGGCCTGGCAGTCACGACACATCTGACCCTGGGTGTCGGCGGACCCGGGCAGCGACGCGGGTCCGCACCTCGCGCAGGATACGAAGGGGTAGCGGTACCTCCGGTCGCGCGGATCGAACATTTCGCGTACGCAGTCGGCACAGACCGGCCGCTCGGGTGCCGCCGCCGGTGGTGCTCCGCTCTGTCGGCGAGGAGCGGGGACGCGTGGGACACCGGTCAGCCGGGACGCGGCGAGACGCAGAGACTCGTCACGGCCGGTGTCCGCTCCGGCCGACAGCACCGGACTCACCACACTCCGGAAACCTGTGCCGGGCTGCGGTCCGTCACCGTTCAGCTCCGCGACCCCGATGGTCGACACCCGCGCCGGCGCGGGCGCGTCGGTCAACAGTCGCCGGTGCAGGTCGGACAGCGCACCCGCCGGTCCGGCCGCGTCGATCAGCACCTGGTCCCCGACCGTACGGACAGTCCCGTCGAGACCAAGCTCTCGAGCCAGCCGGCAGGTGAACGGGTGAAATCCCACGCCGTGCACGATCCCGCCGACCTCCAGCCGGGCATGCCGGCGAGGTTCGCTGCCGTTGGATGCCGCCCTGGATGACTCCTCGCAGGTCCCGCCCGCCTCGCCCGCCGTGCGCGCCTCGTCTGCCGGAGCCCCTCGGTGGCGCGGAGGTGGATGCACCGTGAAACCGCTCATCGCGACCGCACCGCCCCTGCCGGGTTGTGGGCGGCCTCGCGGACGAGGACGACCGGTCCGGCCGACTGGCAGAGCACCTCGTGCCCCACCTCTCCCAACCGTCCGAGGCGCCAGCCGGCCGTCCAGCCATCACCTGGTCCCAGCACCAGGAGGCTCGCCGTCACCGACTCCTTGACGAGGATCTCGGCCGGCTCCCCGTCGACGATCTCGGCAGTCATCGCCACAGACGGGAATGCCGCACGATAGGGCGTGAGGGCGTCGACCATCGCCAGCCAGCGCTCTCCTGTTGCCGCGCCCGGACCGTGACAGTGCAGGAACCGCAACGGAGCACCACGCACCAGAGCCTCGGCGAACACGAAGCCGAGGGTCTCGGGAGCGGGCCCTTCCGCATCCACCCCGACGACGATCGGTGCTCCCGGCGCCGCGTGCCCGCCCCCACGCGCCGGAACGGCGACCACCGGGCTCGACGGCTCCCGGGGACACCCGGCCGCCACCGAGCCGAGGACAGCCTGGGCGACCCGGCCGTGGGAGTGTCGACCCACGACGAGGAGCGCCGCGTCGCCGGCGATGTCGCTCAGCACCGCCACCGTCGCGCCGCACCGCGCGAACATGGCCACGGACAACTCCGGGTACTCAGCCGCCAGCTGGGACGCCACCTGCTCCAGGCAACGCACCGCGCGATGCGCCGCCGCCCCCAACTCGTCGCCGTCAGCCCGGATCGAGCCCGAGGTGCCGGTCCAGCCCGTTCCTCCGGTCGACAACGGACTCCCGTACGACGGCAGGAACGCATGGACCAACCACAACGGAACGCCGCGGATGAGCGCCTCCCTCGCCGCCCAACGCACCGGGGCGTCCAGCGTGGTCGGGCGCGACGCTCCGCCCGGAACGCCCACCACGATCGGCGTCCGAGCCCGTTCTCCGATCATCGACCAGGCCTCCCTGTCGCCGCGGCCTGTGCGGTCGTCCGTCGAGGCGCCCGGGCGATGTCGTGACGTGGGTAGCCGAGCCGCAGGACGATCTGCGGATGGTCGACGCCCATCGGCGTGCCGTGTACCCGTGCCCGCTCGCACAGTGGTTCGGCGGCGGAATCGAGGAAGACTCCGACGACTCCGTACAACAGTGCGGTGAGGAGTACGTGCTCGAGCGCCATGCCGGCGCGTACCCAGTCCGTGCGCGAATTGCCGGGCGTGGTGAGGACGGCCAGCGTGAGCTGCTGTTCGGCGCCCAGTTCGGCGAGCCGGGTTCCCGGCTGGGCGGGAATGAGGTGGTCACGCCCGGAGCGCGCGGTTTCGCCGGCCGACGCTGCTCCCGCAGCCTGTACCTCACCACCGGCAGATACGTCACCACCGGCCTTCGCGACCAGCTGGCGGACCCGCTCGAGCTCGGTCGAGGTGAGCACGCGGAAGTAGCCACCTTCGGCCTCTGCCGCGTCCTCGAGCCGAGTGATCAGCGAGAACGGCAGTCGCCAGTCGCGGTACGGCCCGGGATCGATCGGACGTTCCCGGATCGCGTCGTACAACGTGAGGTCCTCCGGCGCGGGCGGACGCCGGACACCGATGTGGACGACAGCGGCAAGATCGGCGACGGCCGGGGACGGCTGGACCTGGACCCACGCCTCGTGCCCGGCGGCCCGGATCGCGAGCGTCGCGTCGTATGTCGCGGCTCCGCACGAGATCGACCGGACGCGGCCGCTGGGATCGTCGCCTTTCGTGGGACCCTCCTGCCCCCATACCTCGAGGCGGTCATCGGCGAAGGCGAACCGCCACGGCGGGGGCGACTGGATCGGGGGTGTTCGGGAGGCGGCGTCAGTCGCCAGCTGTTCTTCCTGCGCGGTCAGGACATGGCGCCGAGGCATGTCTAGAAGCGTCCTCGGCGGACACGTCGAGCCCCCAGAGTCCCGAGGCTCTTGCCACCGGGGCGAAAGGCCCTCCTCAAGCCACTGCGACAGAGCCCCCCAAGACGTACCTTCCGCCAGTGGTGATCAGGCTTCGTACGCCGGCGACAACGTCGCGTTGTGTGCCACCGCCCGGATCGCCGCTTCGAGCTCCTCCGCATCGCGTCCGTCGAGGTCAGCCTCCAACAGGGGCAGCACAATCTCGTCCTCGACCATGAAGTGCAGGCGAGCGACGGCATAGAGGCCGTAGAGGATGCGCCGCAGGTTGGTCCACGTGCCGTCGTTGTCACCGAGGGGCAACGCGCGTCGTGCCTCGTCCAGCTCCGCCGTCATCCGCGCCAAGCTGACATGCTCGGCCCGGAGGACGTCGACCGGTGTCGATGCCTCGGCCGCAACCTCCAACGCGGGATACAGGATCTCGTCCTCGACAGCAGTGAAGGGCAACAGCTCATGGGTGAGAAATCCGACGGCACACGTAAGTCGATCCCAGAGCTCCAGGACGGACCCGCTCTCCATCTGGTCGGCAGTATGGCGCAAGGCGTCCAAAGAGGCCGCGAACTCCGCATGCTTGCGGCGTAGCTCCATCAGCTGCACCATGGGTTCCTCCTTCGGGACCGGCCTTCGATCACTCTCAGCATCCGCCGTCACCGCACAGGCTTGCCGTGGTCGATGGTCCTGGTACGCCGGGCGATGGTCCTCCCCGAGGCGCCGATGGTCCCGTGTCAGGGCCGGATTGCCGGGTTCGCCAGATACCCCCCGGTCCCGTCCCCGGCTACGCTCCGCGACCGCGGCCGGAGCTGGCTGGGCCCGAGGGAGCCGTCAGGGACGTACAACGGCGACCGGGGAGGTGGCGTGATGCAGCACACCCTGGCTCACCGAGCCGAGCAGGAATCCGGGATGGCCAAGACCGCCTCGGGCGCCTACGACGATCAGGCTCGCCTGCAGCCCTTCCTCGAGGAGACCGTCCACGGCATGGGACGGGCGGATGACCCGCTCGACCGGAACGTCGGGATACTTGTCCTGCCAGCTGGCCACGGCATCGAGCATCGCCGTCGTGGCCCGGTCACGGCAGTCGCCGGCGGGGCCCGGCTCGCGCAGCCGGCCGGGCGGCGGCCGGCGACACCACACCGCCCGCAGCGGCAGCCCGTACCGGCTCGCATGGTCGAACGCGTACTCGAGCACGCGGTCGGACTCCTCGCCACCGTCGATCCCCACCACCACGTGGCCTTCTGGATAGCCCGCCCTGCCGCGGACGACAATCACCGGACAGCACGCCGCGGCGGCGACCGCCGAACTGACCGAGCCCAGGACGGCACCCGTCAGCCGGCCGAGGCCGCGGGTACCCACCACCATGAGATCGGCGCGTGCGGACTCCATGAGCAGCGTGGGGACGCGCTCACCCTCGATCGTCGCGCCGCTGACGGACAGGTCTTCGGCGCGTCCGGCGGTCCTCGCGAGCGCGTCGGCCAGGATCTCGCCCGCCGCGGCCGCCAGCGCGTAGGGGCCGTAGGCCACGGGGACGTCCCACCCGTCCATCGCGGCGGGCCGGCCATAGACGTGGACAAGGCGCAGCGGCGCCCGCCGTGTCCGTGCCTCAGCGAGTCCCCAGCGAATCGCGGCCGCCGTTGCCGGCCCTCCGTCGACGCCCACCGTCACCGGCCGTTGCTGGCCCCCCATGGTGACTCCCCCCGTCCGGACAGCGCTTCAGTCCGAATGCCTGTGAACGCTACGAACGACAGGCGAGGGGATGGCAGGGGCGAAGGATGCCCGGGCGAGGGCCGGACGACCCGGCGCGCCGACGGGAGGGCCCGACGCGCCGATGCGGAGCAGTGGCCGTGCCTACTCAGGCGGACCGAGAGCGCGGTCCTTCCGGCTGCGTTCCACAGCGAACACGGCCGCCTCGGTACGGCGTTCCATGCCAAGCTTGCGCAGCATCCCCGACACGTAGTTCTTCACCGTCTTCTCGGCCAGGAACATCGACTGGGCGATCTGCCGGTTGGTCATGCCGGCCGCGATCAGGTCGAGGATGCGGCGCTCCTGATCGGTGAGCGCGGCATAACGCGGGTCCTCCTGTTCCGGCCCCCTGCGCAGCCGCTCGAGCACGGCGGCGGTCAGTGCCGGATCGACCATCGACTCACCCGTGGCCAACCGGCGTACGGCACCCACCAGGTCGTTGCTGCTCACCTGCTTCAGCAGATAGCCCGCGGCCCCCGCCATGATCGCGTCGAAGAGCGCCTCGTCGTCGGAGAACGACGTGAGCATGAGACATGCCGGCGGCGGGTCCATGGACGACCGGATGTCCCGGCACACCGTCACGCCGTCACCATCTGGCAGGCGCACGTCGAGCACGGCGACGTCGGGACGCAGAGCCGGGACCCGGGCGCGCGCCTGTGACGCGGTCGACGCCTCGCCGACCACCTCGATGTCGTGCTCCTCTTCCAGGAGTTGGCGCAGCCCGACCCGAACCACCTCATGGTCGTCCAAGAGGAAGACCTTGATGGTCATCCGGTACCTCTTTTCTCCGTGTCCACGTCGTACCTCCGCTGCGACCGTTCCGCCGACCGCGTCGTCACCATGGCGCCACCGGGCTGATGGCCGGCAGGTCGTCACCGGGACGACGTGCCTGCGGCAGCCGTGGAGCGCCTTCGGCCGCCGGGTCGGCGGGTCGGACGCCCGTCCTGCGGACGGCGCCCGGCGCTCCCGCGGGCACCATCGTCGCCGGTCTTGGGGCGGCGGGTACGACGGCGATCGGCGCAGTGAGCCGTCGCATCGCACCGTACCCCAATGCCGCACCAAGACTCGCGATCGGCGGAGATTCCACCTGCTCTCCACCACCGCGCGCGATCTTCGGCTGGCGCAGCGGCGCGGAGGTGATCGGCATGCCCACGACGAGCAGCTCGGCATCCCGGGCGAGTGCCGTCAACGGTTCACCGACGTCGAGACCGGTCCCTGCCGTCGTGGCCGCGCCCACCGCCGGCCGACGCCTGTTTCGCTCGTCCATCACCGGTTGGGGAACGGGGCCCTCCCACACGTCCGCGCCCGACCGGGCAGCCTCGGACGTGGCGAACCGCCTCACGTCGGTGGCCGTCTCGCCGGTCACACTGGCAACGACGACTCGGCCTCCCCTTCGCCCCTGGTCACGGCGGCGGCCATTCCCCACACAACGGCGGAACACCCCGGTCCGGGACGGAACAGCCACGACCGGGCAGATCGGCATCGCGTCGGCGCGTGCCCACAGGCTCGCCAGCAGATCGCCGGCCAGCCGCCCATGCGCACGGAATCCGACCACGATGAGCTCGGGTTCGGCGACGGCGTCGGCAAGGACCATTGCTGGTGCTCCGGAGGCCACCCACGCCGTCGCCGCGACACCAGGCACCTCAGCTTTGGCGGTCCGGACCCAGTCCTGCGCCGTACGCCAGGCGCGGTTGCGTTCCGCGCACTCCAGCTCCCGCCCGGTGTGAGCCCTCCCGGGCTGGTAGGCGTGGCAGACGACGAGAGGACACCGGCGGTCCCGGGCCGCGCGTGCCGCCCAGATCACCGCTCCTCGTGCAGACGAACCGTCGTGGACACCGACGACGATCGCTCCCGGAGGCGGAAGCCCGCGACTGCCCATCGACTGCACCTCCTCCGACCGATACGTAGTCCTGGTGCCGTCGGTTCCTCGTACGCTCCTCGAGCGGGCTCGTTCCTCGCCGAGCACCCCGCTCACTCGGTCACCGACCGACACAACGGCCCAGCCGAAAGGCTTTCGTGAGAGAGTTCCCACCAATAGAGACCAAAGTCCCGCCGGCCGAGGCCATTGCGCGGTACCACGCGCGGGACCATCGCGGCGAGCGTTGGTCGCCAGACCTGGCGGGCGGCAGGAGCGTCGCTCGGCACCCGGTCACCGACTCACCTGGCTCCGCCAGGCGCGGCACGCGGTAGTTGGACCTTTTTCTCCCGCCCGGTGACCTTGGTCCCTGCGTTACCAGGACATCGGGGCGCACCGTGGAGAGCGAGATCGCCCGACATTTCTGGCGGTGACGAAGGAGCCGAATGTTCGAAAGCGCAGGGCTCGAGGTCCTCGAGCCCTCAGAGAGTCTCCGGCTGTTGGGTGACGTACCCATCGGCCGGATCGTCTTCACCGACCAGGCGATGCCTGCCGTCCAGCCGGTGAATTTCATCATCGACGGCGACGCCGTGCTCATTCGGACCGCTCCGGGCTCGAAGCTCGATGCCGCCGCCCGCAACGCCATCGTCGCGTTCGAGGTCGACGACATCGACCAGGACAACGAGCGTGGATGGAGTGTCACGGTGATCGGTCACGCTGAGATGGTGACCGACGAGGCGGAACTCGCACGGGTGTCGGGTCTGCCCCTGCGCAGCTGGTCGCCTGATGAGCGGAACCACCTGATCCGGATCCGGATGGAGATCATCCAGGGCCGCCGGATCGTGACCATGCCCGCGCGGCTGGTGCGATAGGCCGCCGACCACCTAGGGGCGTCGGGCTTGCGGGTACGGACTCAGACCAGCCAGCGCCGACCGCGGACGAACGGCTGCGCGGTCCACAGTCTGCCGATACCCCAGATCTCGCCGGCACCCGTGCTGGCCAGCACGACCAGCGCCAGCGGGTACACGAAGGGGAAGCCGCCGAACGGGCTGTCCCAGCCGGTCGCCCAGGCGTACATCGTGAAGGTCACGACGAGGAACGTCCCGACAGCCGCCGAGATCCGTAGCCCGATGCCGAGGGCAATGGCGATGCCCAGCGTCACGACCAGCCCGACCGCGACCACGGCAAGCAGACCCCACGCCACCGTGACCAGCCGGCTGTCCTCGGCGAACGCGTTGGCCGCCTGGAACCCTGCCCAGGCGAAAGCCCCACCAGTTGCCAGCCGAAGACCGGCGAGACCATGAGCCGCCGCGCCGCCGGGCCTGGTCAGCCATCCGATCGACGCACGACGCGACGCCGGAACGAAGACGCGGGTCGCCGAACGCTGCGCCGGTATGTGCGGCGTCGTCGGCATTTCCGCCGGCCGGTCGCGAAGCGACATGTGCCCTCTCCCTGCGAGAGACTCCTTTTCGTACCAGACCACTCTGGGGACCTCGACGTCACCGGCACCGCTGCCAGAGGTCACACGGGATCCGCCGATGGTCCATGAGGACAAGGACCGGCGCCCCAGGACGAACTTGGCATCCGTGCCGGACCCGACGAGATCAACAGGGAGGTATTTGTTCCTAAATGGGATGTTCGGCGAAGTCGTCAGGCCGGACAAGCGCGGGCGAGACGCTTTTCATCTTCGCCATTGCCGCACCTGGTACCGATACCAGAATTAGCGCGATGGTGCCCTGAACTGCGCGAATACGTTCATGGGACAGCACCGGGAACCTTTCTGTGCAATGGAAACCTGGGGTGCCCCAATTGGGCGTAGGTTTACGCACCGCGATCCTGCGGCGTGGTCTAGCCTGATGGTTGATTTAAGTCGTAGGAGGCTCCCATGGACTCCGACTCCTCGCCGGGTCCTGACCCCAGGGAGGCCCGGACCCTGCACGACCTGGTGCTGCCCGACCTGAGCCGGCTTCGCCTCGAGACGTTGTTGCGCGAGCTGGTCGATCGGGCTGACCAGTTGGTCGAGAATGAACGCCGCGTGCACCGGCTGCTCGACGCCGTGGTCTCGGTGTCGAGCAACCTCGCCTTGCCTGAGGTTCTCCACCGCATCGTGCGGTCCGCCTGCGATCTGGTCGGCGCCCAGTACGGAGCAATCGGGGTCATCGGCCCGGACCGGACGCTCATCGAGTTCACCACCACGGGAATCAGCGAGCAGAAGCGCGAGGAGATCGGCCATCTGCCGACCGGCAAGGGAATACTCGGCCTGCTGATCAACGAGCCGCATCCCTTGCGGCTGCACGACCTCACCCACCATCCCCATTCGTCGGGGTTCCCCGCGAACCATCCGCCGATGCGCTCGTTTCTCGGCGTACCAGTCCTCGTCCGCGGCGAGGCGTTCGGCAACCTCTACCTGACAGAGAAGCAGGGTGGCGGCGACTTCACCGACGAGGATGAGGAAGTCGTCATCGCGCTCGCCGCCGCGGCCGGCATCGCGATCGAGAACGCGCGGCTCTACGACGTGTCCCGGCGCCGCGAGAGCTGGCTTCTCGCCTCGACCGAGATCACCGCCCAGCTGCTGAGCGGCGCCTCACCCGGCGAGACGCTCGACCTGATCGTCGAGCGTGCCCGGGCGGTCGCGGGCGCGGAGTTGGCCATGCTCGCGCTCGTCGACGAGCAGGGCGGCGACCTCGTCCTGGAAGCCGTTGCCGGACCACAGGCGGAGCGCCTCCGCAAGGAACGGGTGCAGACGGTAGGGACCCCGATCGGCGACGTCATGCGCACCAGCCGGCCCTACGTCTTCGACGGAGATGCCGCCGCCTTCGGCTGGGACCATGACGGCGGCCGGGCATCCCAGCTCAAGGGCGGCTCCATGCTGCTCGTCCCACTGGCCTCAGGGCCGCACATGCTGGGCGTCCTGATCGTGACCCGGCCCGACATCCAGGGCGCGTTCGACCCGTCCGACATGCACATGGTCACGACGTTCGCCGGCCACGCCGCCCTTGCACTCGAGTTCGCCCGCGCACAGGAGGACCGGGGCAGGCTCGCCGTCTTCGAAGACCGCGACCGGATCGCCCGCGACCTGCACGACCACGTGATCCAGCGACTCTTCGCCGTCGGGCTCGGCCTGCAGGGCATTTCCCGCCAGGTCGTACGCGTCGACCTGGCCGACCGGGTGAGCGGATACGTGCGCGACCTCGACACGACCATCCAGGAGATCCGGCGGACCATCTTCTCGCTCCAGGAACGCGCCGGTGACCGCCGCAGTCTCCGCGGGCAGGTGCTGGAGATCGCCCAGGACGCCGCGACGTCGCTGGGCTTCGAGCCGCGGGTTGCCCTCGAGGGCCCACTCGACTCTGCGGTTCCCGACCCGATGCGCCCGGAAGTGCTGGCGACCCTGCGCGAGGCGCTCACCAACGTCGTTCGGCATGCGCACGCCAGCCACGCTGACGTGCTGATCCGAGCGGACGTCCTGCACCGGGTCTTCCAACTGCATGTGACCGACAACGGTGTCGGTGTGCCCACCGACCCGCCGCGCCGGAGCGGCCTCACGAACATGACAGAGCGTGCGAACCGACTCGGTGGTTATCTCACCATCGAGCCTCGCCCGCAGGGTGGCACCGTCCTGGTGTGGCAGGTTCCGCTGGAACCGTGAACACGGCCAACGGGCACCTCCGCGGATACGACTCACTTCCGCTGATACGACTGGAGCCGTGAGTAGCCCGGTCCGACCTACGCCGGTCGCCGGCGGGGCGGCGGGATGAGCACGACCGGGCAGTTCGCGCTCCGTGCGCATTCCTGTGCCACGTCGCCGAGCAGTAGACCTCGGTGGCGACCGGTCCCCTCCGCCCCGAGCACGAGCAGGTCCGCCCCCCGTGACACCTCGATCAACACCTGGTCGGGGCTTCCGTCACCCACCCGGCCGACCACGTCGATCTTCTGTTCCTGCAGGGCCGTCACCTGCTGCCAGAGCAGGCCCACCGTGTCCCTCAACGCCAGCGCGCCGTAGCGGCGGGAGTCGACGGTCATCACCGAGCCTTCAGGCTGTCGTACGTGCAGCAGCACCAGCTGGGCGCCGCGCCGGCGCGCCTCATCGGCCGCCCACTGGACCGCGGCATCTGAGGACTCCGATCCGTCGATCCCGACGACGATCGTCGCGCGTCGCGCTTCAGTGCCCCTGGATGACTCGCGAGTCATGGTCGCCTCAGACATGTCGTCAGGTCCTCCCACGAGGGACCATCGTTGGTGATACGTCTCTAATCTCCCGCACGCTCCGCTCCACCGCGAGTGACGAAGTACCTGCACGCCGAAGCCGATGGTCGTCCGTCCCACGGAGTTCGTCCGGTCCGCCGGCAATGGCGGAGTCCGACCAGAGTGTGCCGAGAATGCCAGGGCAGAACGGCAAATTCCGGCCGACAGGATCGTAGGTCCGAATTTCCTCCCCAGCGGTTCGAGCGCCGGGCGATGGCGTGGGTATAACCAGGATCGCGGGTGCACGTAATGCGTTGACGGAGGTGACCTGGCCCATGCTGTCGTCGAAAAGACTCTCAGATCCAACAGGCCGGGGCGCTCAGGGATTTCACTGGTGCCGAAGAGTGCTGGCGGGACTCTGCGTTCTGTTGCTGCTCGCTGCGTGCACCCGAGGGACGACTCCGTCGGTCAACGGAAACAGACCCGGCCAACCCGAGCGGGGCGGCACCCTGAACATGCTGGGGTCGGGGGATGTCGACTACATGGACCCCAACGTCAGCTACTACTCGATCGGCTATCTCGGTCTACGGATGTGGAGCCGACAGTTCTTCACCTATCCGGCGAAGGAAGGCCGGTCCACGTCGGCGGTTCCGGACCTTGCCACAACCCTGCCGAGCAAGGCGAACGGCGGCATCAGCGGCGACGGGAGGACCTACACCATCACCATCCGCGACGGCGCCAAGTGGAACACCGACCCGCAGCGGCAGGTGACCGCCGCCGATGCCGTACGCGGACTGAAGCGCACCTGCAACCCGATTCAGCCGTTCGGAGGAATACCGAACTTCAGAGACCTGATCGTCGGTTACGCGGCATTCTGCGATGGATTAGCCCGGGTACCGCAGAATGCCAAAGCCATTTCCGACTACATCAACAAGAATGACATTTCCGGCGTCACGGCAAAGGCCGAGCGCACAATTGTCTTCACGCTCACCCATCCAGCGACCTATTTCGTCGACATGCTCACGCTTCCCGCCTTCTCGCCGGCTCCGGTCGAATTCCTGCGGTATGCACCGGCCAGCCGGCAGTTGGCCCAGAACACCATCTCCAACGGGCCGTACCAGATCACGTCCTACACCCCGACCAAGCGGATCGAGTTCGAACGCAATCCGGCGTGGGATCCAGCCTCCGACCCCGTCCGCAAGGCCTATGTCGACCAGATAGTGGTCGACCAGACCGTGAGTCAGGAGTCCACCCAGCAACAACTGCAGACCGCCAGCGCCGGCGCGGACATGGAGTGGGACAACTACCCGCCGCCGTCAGCCCTGCCGGGACTCATCGCGAGGCAGGACCCCAACCTGCACCTGGGACCCACCGGCTCGACAAACCCGTACCTCGTCTTCAACACCCTCTCCCCCAACAACGGCAAGGCCCTCACCAAGCCCGTGGTCCGCCAGGCGATCGCGTACGCCATCCATCGGGGCAACCTCATCCAGGCCCTCGGCGGACCGAAGGTCAACAGGCCACTCACGCACGTCTTACCGTCGACAATCCTGGGGAGTACGAACTTCAACCTCTATCCGTACAACCCGGGCAACACCAGAAAGCTGTTCGAGAAGGCCAAGGTCCCACCGGGGATCACCCTGAAGATGCTGTACCGCAACGAGTCCGAGGGAGGCCGCAAGGTCTTCGCGACCCTCCAGCAGAATCTTCAGGAGGTCGGGATCCGCCTCGTCGGCGTCGCCGTGCCCAACGCCGACTTCTACACGAAGTACGTTCAGGTGCCGACGGTCGCACGGCGCGGCGTGTGGGACATCGCGCTCGCCAGCTGGGGACCGGACTGGTACGGCAACGCCGCACTGTCGTTCTTCGGGCCGCTGTTCGCCGGCGCCACGTCGTACCCGCCGACGGGCAGCAACTTCGGCTTCTACACCAGCAAGGCGACCAACCGGTTGGTCCAGCTGGCGGCCACCGCCACGACACCCGAGGCGGCGGCACAGCTGTGGGCGCAGGCGGATCGTCAGGTGATGAAGGAAGCTCCGGTCTATCCGATCACCAATCCACTGCAGCCCAACTACCACGCCTCCCAGGTGCGCAACGCGGTCTACATCCCGGCCCTGCAGAACTTCGACCCGACGAACGTCTGGCTGGAGCCGGGCAGGCGAGGTGGTTGACCCCGCTCCGCACCGCGAGGGTGTCGGTCCACTCCTTGCGGTGACGGACCTGCGGGTGGCGTTCCGTACCTCCGACGGGGTGCTCCACGCCGTGCGCGGGATCTCCTTCGACGTCGCCGCCGGACAGACGCTCGCGATCGTGGGCGAGTCGGGATCGGGGAAGAGTGTCGCGACCCAGGCCCTCGTCGGGCTCACTCGTGGCGCCGAGGTCAGTGGGCGGGCACTGTTCGCGGGAAGAGACATGGCGACGCGCGAGGATCGGTTGACAGCGGGCGACGGCGATCAGGGTGCCGGCAGGGACCTTCTGGCGATGGGCAAGGATGAGCTGCGGGATGTCCGGGGAGCCGAGATCGGCATGATCTTCCAGGACTCCCAGTCCAGCCTGCATCCGTACTATCGGGTCGGCTGGCAGATCGCGGAGATGGTCCGCGCACACGACCGGTCGGTGTCGCGGGCGGACGCACGCGAGCGCGCGATCCATCTGCTCGCCCGGGTAGGGATCCCCCGACCCGAACGACGGGTCGACGACTTCCCGCACCAGTTCTCCGGCGGCATGCGGCAGCGGGTCATGATCGCGATGGCCATGGCGCTCGGACCCGTCCTGCTCATCGCCGACGAACCCACCACGGCCCTGGACGTCACCGTGCAGGCACAGGTCCTGGAGGTGATCGCCGGACTGCGGCGCGAGTCCGGTATGGCGGTCCTCCTCATCACCCACGATCTCGGCGTCGTGGCCGAGGTCGCCGACGAGATCGTCGTGATGTACGCCGGTGCGGTCTTGGAGCGCGCGGGCCGAAGGGATCTGTTCTACCGGTTCCACCACCCCTACACCGAGGGGCTGTTGAACTCGCTGCCCTCCGACCAGGCCGTACACCGGCGGCTGCGGCCGATCCCCGGCACGCCGCCGAGCCTGATCCAGATACCGGGAGGGTGCCCGTTCCATCCCCGTTGTCCGTACGTCTTCGACCGCTGTCGTACCGACGTCCCTCCGCTGCGCCCGGTCTACGGCGTGGACGCCCACCGGTCCGCGTGCTGGTTGCCTGTCGACGAGGCCGCAAGAGTCGCCGCCCGGTCAGACCTGGAGAGCAGCGGCCATGGCAACTGACGGCCAACCGCCGCTCACGGACACACCGGCGCCAGCGAGCGATGCCGACGCCCTGCTGCGGTTGGAGAACGTCGTGAAGTGGTTTCCCCTGCGGTCGGACCGGTTCCTACGCCGGAGCACTGACCATGTGCAGGCGGTCGACGGCGTGAGCGTCTCGGTCCGACCCGGCGAGACCCTCGGCCTGGTCGGAGAGACCGGGTGCGGCAAGTCCACGCTCGCCCGCTGCATGGCCCGGCTGTACGACGTCACGTCGGGGCGGGTGGTCTTCGACGGCGACGAGATCACCACGATGGCGCGCCGAGATGTCCGCCGGCTGCGTCGGGAGATGCAGCTGGTCTTCCAGGATCCCTACGGTTCGCTCAACCCGAGGCGCCGGGTCGGCTCCATCATCGGCGACCCGTTCGCGATCCACCGGGTTGCGCGAGGGGCCGAACGCCGGCGCCGGGTCAGGGAGCTGATGAGGCTCGTGGGGCTCAACCCAGAGCACTACAACCGGTTCCCCGCGGAGTTCTCTGGTGGACAACGGCAGCGGATCGGGGTCGCCCGCGCCCTCGCTCTGCGGCCGAAGTTGCTCATCTGCGACGAACCCGTCTCTGCGCTCGACGTCTCGATCCAGGCGCAGATCATCAACCTGCTCGCCGACCTGCAGGCCGAACTCGCCCTCACCTACGTCTTCATCGCCCACGATCTCGCCGTCGTACGCCATGTCAGCGACCGGATCGCGGTGATGTACCTGGGCAGGATCGTCGAGATCGCCGACGCCGAGGGCTTGCACGCGCGGCCCCGGCATCCGTACACCGCGGCCCTGCTGTCGGCGGTGCCTGTGCCCGATCCTGACCTGGCCGACCGGCGGGAGCGGGTGATCCTGCGGGGCGACGTGCCCTCGCCGATCAACCCGCCGACCGGGTGCAGGTTCCACCCGCGTTGCCCCAAGGCGCGGGACCTCTGCGTGACCGAAGTGCCAGCGCTCATCCGCCGGGCCGGTGACCCGGCCAGCCACCTCACCGCCTGCCACTACCCGGTCGAGGCTGGGGAGCGGCTTGCGGCCGAGCGACCCCGACTCGCGGCCGAGCACACCGAATGGCGTGGCGACCCGAACGGTGGAGGTCCACCGTGACCGTCCCGGGTCAGCTCGACTTCGAGCTCGACGCGAACGAGCCCGCGGGCACGATCCAGGCCCGCAACCCGTGGCGGCTCGCGTGGGAGCGGCTGCGCCGGGACCGGGTGGCGATCGGGTCCGCCGTGGTCATCGTGCTCATCGTGGCGGTCGCGGCCGGAGCCCCCGTGTTCGCCCTGCTCACCGGGCACGGCGTCGACACGCAGTACCGGACGACCGGGCTCACGCCCGACGGACTGCCCACGCCGCCGAGCCGCGAGTTCTGGCTGGGAACCGACGATCTCGGGCGTGACCTCGTGGTCCGGATCGCGTACGGCGCCCGCATCTCGCTGCTCGTCGGCGTGGTCGCGACCCTGCTCACCGTGGCGACCGGCGTCGTGGTCGGGCTGGCGGCCGGCTACTTCGGCGGGGTCGTCGACACCGTGCTCGCCCGGCTGGTCGACGTGGTGCTGTCGTTCCCGTTCCTGCTCTTCGCGATCTCCCTGGTGTCGCTCACCGGGCCGAGCCTCGCCGTCGCTGTCCTGGCGATCAGCGCGTTCAGCTGGGCCGCGGTCGCGCGCATCGTGAGGGGCCAGGTGCTGTCCGTCCGCGAGCGGGAGTTCGTCGAGGCGGCGCGTTCGCTGGGGGCGAGCGACTGGCGGATCATCTTCGTCGACGTCCTGCCGAACGTCCTCGCGCCGATCATCGTCTACACCACCCTGCTCGTCCCGACCGTCATCGTGGTCGAGGCCACGCTGTCGTTCCTCGGTCTCGGCGTACCACCCCCGACCCCGACCTGGGGCGGCATGCTGAGCGACGCCGTGAACTACTACCAGGTGGCGTGGTGGTACATCGTCTTCCCAGGTGCCGCGCTCGTCCTCACCACTTTGGCGTTCAACCTGCTGGGGGACGGTGTCCGTGACGCCTTCGGGGGGACGGACCGCTGATGACGCGGTTCCTGGTGCGGCGCATCTCCCACGGCGTACTCGTCCTGGTGCTCATCACCATGATGGTCTTCGCCCTCTTCTACGTCGCGCCCAACAACGTCGCGCGGACACTGGCTGGTCGGCAGGCGACTCCTGAGACCATCGCCCTGATCGAGCGGCGTCTCGGCCTCGACCAGCCCGTGTGGCGGCAGTACCTCGACTTCTGCTGGAACGCCCTGCACGGCGACCTCGGCTTCGACTACTACCACCAGGTCCCGGTCACCACGATCATCGCGCAGGCCCTACCTGCCACCCTGTCCCTGGCGCTCGGTGCGGCCGTCATCTGGATCCTGCTCGGCGTGGTCGGCGGTGTCCTGGCGGCCGTGCGCGCGCGATCGTGGGTCGACCGGGCGATCACCGGGTCCGCGCTCTTCTTCTACTCGATGCCGACGTTCCTGCTCGGGCTGCTGTTGCTCTTCGTCTGCTACTACGAGCTGACACTCGCGGGTCTCACGATCTTTCCGCCAGGCGGCTACTTTCCGTTCACCGAGAACCCGCTGGAATGGATGCGGCATCTGGTCCTGCCCTGGCTCACACTCGCGCTTGTCCTCGCCGCCACCTACACCCGGCTCACCCGCGGCTCGATGCTCGACGTCATGGACGAGGACTACATCAGAACCGCGCGGTCCAAGGGACTTCGCGAGCATCGGGTCATCTACCGACACGGGCTGCGCAGCGCGCTCACGCCGGTCGTCACGCAGTTCGGGATCGATCTCGGCCAGCTTGTCGGCGGCGTCATCGTCACCGAGACGGTGTTCAGCATCGACGGCCTCGGCAAGACCGCCATCGACGCGATCACCCAACAGGATCTACCGGTCATCATCGGGATCGTGATGTTCGCGGCGGTGGCGGTGGTCGTCGCCAACGTTCTGGTCGACCTCGCCTACGCCGTCCTCGACCCGCGGGTACGCCTGCACTGACCTCGACACCTGTTGTGCTCCGCGCTCGCGCGTGCCCCGACCATCCCGTGATCATGATCGTGATCATGAAGGATTCGCGGACCGATAGCCCCGTTTCCCTTCCTGGCCCGGATCCACTTCATGATCATGCGATGGGGCGACCAAGGTCCCGTGATCATGAAAGAGAACAGAACTGTGAAGCCAAAGAGGGCCATACGTCCGGCGAACCTTCGTGATCACGATCATGATCACCAGGATTTGGTCAGGCGTCGAGGGCGGGACGGATCTTCTGCTCGTACCAGGAGCGGAAGACGCCGTCGTAGAACTCCGGCGCGTTCTGCTGCCAGAACGCGTCGTGTGCCTCGTAGTACTTGCGCGCACCGGCCGTGAACTCCTCGTCCGCGATACTCGAGGTGAAGCTCTTCGCCTGGGTGTTGCGGACACTCTCCGTACGCAACAGGTCGGCAGCGATGTCGACGTCGCCTCGTTCGTACCACCACTTCGAGAAGGCGTCGTCGACGGCTTCGGACGTCGGCCCGACCTGTTCCTCGACGGGGATGTACCACGCCGTGTTCGGCATCAGCTCGTGGTCGCCGGCCGCCCGGACCGCCTCCATGAACTCCGTGCCCCACGCCTCCTCCGGCGAGCCTGGCATCCCGTCGAGTGTGTCCTTCAACACCGGCGTGATCTTGTCGAAGTTGTAGACCTGCTTGAGATCGTTGGTCTCTTCGTACAGCATGTTCTTCTGCTTGACGAAGCCTTCGCCGATCATGTACACGTGCAGGTCGAAGATGGCCGACAGCTCGTCGTCGTCGAGGTCCGGGCTGAACGACACCGCGTCGATCTGGCCCTGGGACAGGTCCGGGCGGTAACCGTTGCGGCCCGTCGGCGGCGGTGCCCAGCCGACGACGTCCTCCAGTGGCTTGTCGAGCTTCTTCGCCAACGCCATGTGGGTCGTGTCGGCGGTCGGTTCGGCCGTGTAGAAGACGACGGTGTTCATGTGCATGCAGGCGTCACCACGGACGAAAGCGTTCCAGATCTCGCCGTCGCCGAAGGTGACGTCGGCCATCACCGACTCGTCCTCGAACCGCATGTCGCGCATCTCACCGATGATCCGCGCCCAGTGGTCGACGTTCGACGAATAGTCCCATGTCCAGTTCCACGGCGTCTCTGGCGCGGGAATCTCCGACAGCAGACCAAGCCCTTCCGCGGAGACACCACCCTGCAGCCCCCAGCTCTGCAGCGCGATGCCCTTACGTTTGCCCTCGGTCATGCCCTTGGCCAGCTCGCGGACGTCGGCCCAGGTCCATCCCGGCGCGGGCATCTTCAGACCCAGCTCGTTGACCAGGTCCTTGCGATAGTGGATGCCGACGCCGACGTTGTACGACGAAGGGGCTGCGTAGTAGCTGCCGTTGACGGTCCAGATCTTCTCCCAGATCGGCCGGGCATAGTCGGCGAGCCGCGGCAACAGCTTGCTCTCGTCGACGTGCTCGGTGACGTCGGCGGCAAGGCCCTGCAGGAAGGCAGACCGGATACCCGCCGCGTCCCAGCTCCCGATCACGTTGCTGACGAAAGCCGCCGGCGCCGTCCCACCGGTCAGGGCGGTGGTGATGGCTTCCTGGTCCCAGACGTTGACGCTCACCTTCTTGAACTGCACGCCAGGGTTCTTCTTGAGCCACGCCTGCAGTGATTCGGCGTAGGCAAGGCTGCCGATCGAGGCCTTCTGCTCCTTCTTCGTCGGCATCGGGCCGTAGGGCCCGTCCGCACTGACGTTCAGGGTCACGTCGCTCGATGACCCGCCGGGCCCGTCGCTGTTGCAGGCGCTGAGCACCGCGCCGCCGCCGAGCAACGCGCCGGCAGCACCGACGGCCTTGAGAAAGTTGCGCCGGGACGTGAATCCCGACCAGCTCGTCGCCGCACTCTCTGGCCCTGACTCGCCCATGGACTCACTCCTTCGCAGGAAACCTCACCGAAGGTGAGGAATCGTCCTCAGCTGTCCGGGATGGACACGACCACGCCGAAGGGGAAAGGTCCCCGATTGTCTTGGAGGTCACGCCTGTCACCGATGCACCCGGACGGTACCAGTTGGACCAGGCTCGTTCCATACCACGCATGACCAGTGCCGGTCGTCGCATCCGAAGCCGTACGAAGCGAACCCGCGGTCATCATCGGGCGTGGACCGAGAAGGTCCGACGGCATCGCCTCGGAACTGATCCGGCCTGCCCCGGTTCCGGTCGATTCCCCCCATCTGCGCAGGCCCGTTCCTGCTCCCCGAGGCCAGTTCTTGACTACGGTCGTGAGTGGGGCACGCCCGCAGAGCAGGTGAGCTATGGATGCGTGGATCGTCTGGTTGGTCATCGCGCTGCTGCTCGGAGTCGCCGAGCTTCGCAGCCTCACCCTCTATCCCGCTATGGGCGCTGGAGCCGCCCTCACGACCATGATGGTGGCGGCGTTCGGTGCCTCGGCACCGTTCCAATTGGTCGCGTTCACGGTGAGTGCGCTGCTGCTTGTCGTATTCGTACGCCCGCTCGGACAGCACGCACTCCGCAAGGCTCCCCTCATTCGCTCCGGGGCGGCCGCACTGGTCGGCAAGGAGGCCCTGGTCCTGCACGAGATCACCCGGCACGCCGGACGGGTGCGAATCGGGGGCGAGGAGTGGACCGCCCGTCCGTACGACTCGTCCCTCGTCATCCCGGAAGGGACCACTGTCGAGATCTTCGCGATCGAGGGGGCCACCGCCCTCGTCCACCCGAACGAAGAGACCGTCCTCGACCAGTGACCAGCTTGCCTCTGACCCTGCTGGACGCAGGACGGTCCAGCCGTGGGGCGGCCGCCCTGTCGGCGATAAACCCGTCCGAGGCGACCGGCCAATGATGCGGTGAGGTCCGGGCCGCAGGAGCGGCCGGCGTCAACGATGTGGGCAGATCGAGTCCAGGCTTTCCCGCAGGTTCGCCGCGTTCGTCTCCACCTCGTTCACGGCGGACCTGACCTGCGGCCAGATCTCGGTCGGGCTCTCCCCATCCCGCACGCGCCGCACCGCGCTCCCGAGGTCGGCAACGCTGGCGGACAGGGCAGCGGCCTGCTGCCTGACCTCCCCGGAAGCCGACGCGCGCAGGCGGCGAAGGTCGGCCTGGAGGCGCTTGACCGCCGCCTCAGCGCCATTGATCCCGGTGAAGTCCCGACTCAGCAGGGAGTTCAGAGACTTCCAGACCGCCTCGGCATTCGCGCAGACGGCGTGTGTTCCGCTCGGCCTTGCCGTCGGCGTCACCATGGCACTCGCGGGACTCGCGGGACTCGAACGCTCGGTCGGCTCGGGGCCTTCGCAGGCCATCATCCCCGACCCCAACAAGGTCACCGCGGCAACTCCGGCGACAAGTCGTCGTCGGACACTCCGCGTGTCGTTCGTACCGCCGCCCGTACGACGCACCTCGTAGCCCATGCCACGCTCTCCCTCCACGAGACAGCGCCAGCGTCGAGGCGATCGACGCCGAAGTCGCCCTCCGCAGCGGGTGAGATGGGTCAGGACGTCGTGGCTACCACCGGTCGTGCACCTGTGGGCGGATCAGCTCGTCGTAGACAGCACGGACCGCCCCGTGCGTCGCCGTTGGCAGGGGGGCGAGTCCGGCCGCCCGCGCATTCGACCCGACCTGGGCAGGGTTGCGAGCCCCAGGGATGACGACGCTCACACCGGGCTGGTCGAGAATCCAGCGGAGTGCGAACTCCGCCATCGTGGTCTCGGGCGGCACCAGCGGCAGCAGCCGCGCCACGGCGGCGAGCCCCACCTCGAAGTCGACGCCGGAGAACGTCTCGCCGACATCGAACGCCGCGCCCTGCCGGTTGTAAGTACGGTGATCATCGGCGCCGAACCGGGTCGTTGTGTCGTACCTCCCCGACAGCAGTCCGCTGGCGAGCGGTACCCGGGCGATGATGCCGACGCCCGCTTCCCGCGCCGCCGGCAGCACCGCGTCGAGCGGTTTGAGGCGGAAGGCGTTGAGGATGATCTGGACGCTCGCGACTCCCGGCCGCGCGATCGCGGCGAGTGCTTCCGCACACGTCTCCACGCTGACGCCGTACGCCGAGATCCGCCGTTCGGCGACCAGGGTGTCGAGGTCGTCGTAGACCCGCTGGGAGGAGAAGACCGGCGTGGGCGGACAGTGCAGCTGGACCAGGTCCAGGGTGTCCATGC
The DNA here is from genome assembly GCF_040196095.1 of Actinopolymorpha sp. B17G11. Lineage (NCBI taxonomy): Bacteria > Bacillati > Actinomycetota > Actinomycetes > Propionibacteriales > Actinopolymorphaceae > Actinopolymorpha > Actinopolymorpha sp. B17G11. The sequence goes on along the minus strand of NZ_JBEFTW010000014.1, from coordinate 92,253 downwards.
GGAGGTTCTCCCGGGACCGGTCCGTCCAGGCCCGGAAGTTCGCCAACGTGTAGTGCGCCGGATCCTGGGCGACGCGGCGGCCCATCTTCGTCGCCACGGTGAGGCCGGCATCAGGATGCTCCGCGAGAAACTGACCGATCAGTCGCTCGCTGCGCCCATCGCCATAGACATCCGCCGTGTCGATGAAGGTGATGCCCGCCTCAACCGCCGCCGCCAGCGTCGCCTGCGCGTCGGCGGTGCTGACGTCGCCCCAGCCACCACCGAGCTGCCACGCGCCCATGCCGACGACGCCGACCTTGCGACCGGTACGCCCGAGAATGCGTTCGTCCATGGTCGGAGCCTAGAGGACCCGGCGATACCGGCCCGCGGCACGGGTCAGGCCGCCCCGAGACGCCTCCGGCACGCCGTGTAGAGCTCCTTGACCAGAACGTCCACCAGAGCGGCCAACGCCGCGCCGGCCAGTGCGTACAAGACGGTTTCCACTGCGTGGCCTCCCTCGGCCTCTTCTGTCGTCTTCGGCCGTCGACACAGTGCTCGACGACAACGCTTGACGCTAAGGAGTGTGGGCGGCGAGCAAGGAGCCTTCAGGTGAACGGCAGGAGAATCCGGGTCGAACACAACTCGCCATCTCGGCTTCGAGGACCTTCGGCTCTACAGCATCGCGAACCGACCGTTGAGACTCGTGACGCGAAGGGGGCGGTCATGGCAGATACAACCACGCGTACGGCCAAGCGCTCGGCGAAGCGTCCGACCAAGAAGAGCGCGAACGGACGCACGGCACGGCGTACACCCGCGAAGCGGACCACAGCGAAGCGCGCGGGAGGTCAGCGTGTGGGAGCGAAGCGGGTAGGTGCGAAGCGCACCACCGCGAAGCGCACGACCGCGAAGCGCACGACCGCGAAGCGACAGCCCGCCAAACGGGCCACGACCGGTAGAACGGCGAAGACCACGGCCAAAAAGTCCAGTGGGCGTCGCGGCGCCGCGAAACGAGCACAGCGGTTGTCCCCGAAGACATCGGGCAGACGGCCTTCTACAACGGTCGACGTGCCGGTTCCCCATCCGACCATGCCGCATCTGGACTTCTGGCACTTTCCGCTACCACGCTCCCTCGCAGGCTCGCTCGCCCGACTGCCACGTCCCTCGATGCCACGGATGCCACAGATGCCACGGATGCAGCTTCCGCGGATGCCGGACGGTAAGCCGAACGGGCGGGCCGGTCAGATGCTGTGGTACGGCGGGCTCGCGGCAGTCGCGGCCATGGGGGTCGTCGAGTGGCCGGTGGCCGCCGTGGTGGCGGCTGGCTCGTACGTCGTCGACCGGCGGATGAAGGCGGCTCGGCGGACGAAGCCGGCGGACGCCCAGAGAACTGGTAGGCGGAAAGAGTCCGGGACCCGAACGCGCACGCGCGCGGCGACCGGCAGGTCACGTCGTCCGCAGTAAGAACGGCCCGTCCCGGTATACAAGCATTGTCGCTGTCAACACACCGGGCAAACCTGGTCGGGATATTTCCGGACACGAGATGTTCATGTGTCCGTTTCTGATCCATCCCTCGAACTGGCTAATTGTCTCGCCTATTCTCCAGGGCTGTGATCACCCGGGGTCGGTGGTATCTCGTCGTCGTCGCCATGGCCTGTGCCGTGTGCGCGCCCACGTCCGCACTCGCTCATGTGCGTTCGTCAGAAGGGACCTCCGTCATCCGTCAGGATGGCGAGCACGTGCGGTTCGTCACGACTTTGGAGTACGACGTGCTCGCCGCGGCCGCCGGCCTGGCCGCTCCGGCGAGGGGCGACACCGACGCCGGACGTGCTCAGCGAATGGTGGATCGGCGCGAGGAGTTGGCGCGCTATCTCTCCGGTCGGGTGACAGTTTCACTGGACGGAGTTGAGTGCGAGGGCGAGTTCGAGAACGCCGGCCTGGTCCATCGCCAAGGGACGCCGTACATCGAAAGTGCCCTAGTATATCAGTGTCCCGGCAAGCCAGACGGCAGCTATCGCGTGCGTTACGGAGTCTTCTCCACCGAGGACGCTGTGGTCGACAATCACACCAATGTCGTCGACTACCAGATCGGTGGCACGAGCGGGGTGTTCGTCTTCGACCAGGGGCACCGGGAGCTCGAAGCGGGGCGTACTGCCGTCCTCACCGCACTCGGCCGGTTCGTCGTCATGGGGGTCGAGCACATTCTCGGTGGCTTCGACCATGTGCTCTTCCTCGCCGTCCTGCTGATCGGCGCGCGCGGCCTGGGCAGTGTCGTCAAGGTAGCCACCAGTTTCACCGTCGCCCACAGCCTCACCCTCGCGCTCGGCGCGGTCGGCCTGGTCGAGGTCCCGGGTCAGGTCGTCGAACCGCTGATCGCGTTGTCCATCGCCTACGTCGCGGCCGAGAACATTCTCGGTGGTGAGTCGCGCCATCGGCTGGGCATCGTGTTCGGGTTCGGGCTGCTGCACGGCCTCGGCTTCTCCAGCACCCTGAACTTCACCGACGGGTTGACGCCACGACTCATCGGTTCCCTCGCGAGCTTCAACCTCGGCATCGAGCTCGGCCAGGTCCTGCTCATCTGCGTTCTCTTTCCGCTGCTGCTGTTCATCCGTCGTTTCGCCTGGTCTTCCATCGCCCACACCGTCGCGACCACGGTGGCCGCGATGCTCGCCATGACCTGGTTCTTCCAGCGTCTCCTCACCTGATCGGAGCACCAGACATGGGAACGACAAACGGTCTCGGTGGCGTGCGCGGCGCGCCTGCGTCGGCGCGACTCGTGCTCGGAGCCAGCACAGGAATTCTGGCTGCGCTGGTCCTCGCCCCACCACTCACACCCGTGATCGCGCAAGCGGTCGACCCGACCGCCGCAGGGGTGACCGGCGTCGTCTACCGCGACAGCAACGGCAACGGCCAAAGGGACGCGGGCGAGCCCGGAATCCCGGACGTGAGCGTTTCCGACGGTGCCAGGACGGTCCAGACCGACGACCAGGGCGGCTACTCGCTCGATGTGGACGTCGACCGGCGGATCACCGACATCATCTACCTCAGCAAGCCGGCCGGCTACGCCGTGGCGACCGACGAGTTCAAGACACCGCAGTTCTACCGGACCCTCGGTGAGCTCGCCGACGGCGCGAGTGTCGAGGCGGACTTCGCGCTACGTCCCGACCCGAACTTGCGCCAAGGTGACTTCACCTTCGCCAACGTCGCGGACACCCACGTCAACCCAAACGTCGCCGCCCAACTCCAGCAGATCAACGACACCGCGCAGGACCTGGCGTTCGTCCAGATCAGTGGCGACCTCACCAACAACGCCACCGACGCGGAGTTCGAGTCCTACCTGCGGTCCACGGCCGCGTCGGCTCTACCGGTGTGGCCAGCGGTCGGCAACCACGAGTACTTCAACGGCGGCGAGCCGACCTACCCGGCGCGGATCGACAACTACCGCAGGCACGTCGGCCCGGAGTGGTACTCCTTCGGCTACGGCGACCGGCACTTCGTGGTGCTCGAGAACAACGGCGCAGCCCCGTTCGAGGAGCAGCACGCCTGGTTGCTGCAGGACCTCCAGACCCACGCGGAGGACAAGCGTGTCGTGGTGCTCATGCACCAGCCGATGAACGTGCCGTTCGGCTCGCCGACCGCCTACGACGCCTTCCAGCAGCTCTTCGAGTCCTACGACACCGAACTGGTCCTGGTCGGCCACGAGCACTCCAACCAGGCCGACCTGACCTGGGTCAAGGGCGCCCGCCACGTGCAGACGAACTCCAGCTCCTACACGATCGACCACAGCCCGCGTGGGTTCCGTTACGTCCACATGCGCGGGAAGGGCTCGGACAACCCGTTCCGGATGTACGGAGTGGACCGCGCGCTGACGGTCACCAACCCGGGGCCGGACAGTGAGGTGTCGGCGAGGGCGCTGAAGGAGATCCAGGTCAACGCGTACCACACCGCCGACGAGGTGCGGCAGGTCCGCTACCGGCTCGACGGCGGAGGCCAGTGGCGCGACCTCGCGCGCTCCGGCGATTTCACGTGGTACGGCGGCTACCCGTCCAGTGCTCGTTCGCCAGGCAAGCACCGGGTGGACGTCGAGGCCGTCGCGTCCGGTGGCGCACGGTGGAAGACAACGACGACGTACACGGTGACCGACGCGGCACCGCCCACGATCCAGGCGGGTGCCGACTGGCCGCAGTTCCATGGCGACCCGAGTCACAGCGGGGTCGCCTCCGAGGTGCTGGCACCGGGGCTCGACCTTGCCTGGACCTATCGCACGCCGGGCGCGATCCTCACCGGTTCCCCGGTCATCGCCGGGGGAATCGCCTATGTCGGCACGCGCGATGAGAACGACGTCAAGACCAACGCCGTCCATGCGGTCGACATGACGACGGGTAAGCGGGTCTGGTCCGCGCGCACCGATGCCTCGGTGCACGGCACTCCCGCGGTCGCCGACGGGTTGGTGTTCGTACCGACCCTGAATGCCACGCTGTACGCCTTCGATGCAAAGACCGGTGCGCTCCGGTGGAAGCGGGAGGCGGAGGCCGCGGATCCGCCGGCCATCCAGCGGAAGTACTCCTACTACTCCCCCGCGGTCGCCGACGGGAAGGTCTACTGGCCCTACCAGACGCGACACGGTGCGGCGAGCCGTGGCCTGCTGGCCGCCCTCGACACGAAGACCGGCACTCCGGTCTGGGAGTCACCGATGACCGGAGCGACGATGAGCGACGGGACCCCGGCGGTGGCGGACGGGCGCGTCTACGTCGGCAACGAGACCGCCGACCGCGTGATCGCCTACGACGCCGCCACCGGGCAGCAGTTGTGGGTCGCCACGGCCCGCCTCGGCGGCTGGCAGGACGGAACGCCGATGGTGGCCGGCAACCGGCTTTTCATCGGCTCGAACAACGGCCTCATCGCACGAGACGCGACGACGGGCGCCGACCTGTGGACCTACCGGAGCCCGGGGCCGTCGTTCATTCCACAGAACGCGACACCGGCGACACCGGCAGTTGTCGAGGACACTGCCTATGTCGGCTTCCCGGACGGCCGGGTGACGGCACTCGACGTCAGTACGGGTGCGGTCGTGTGGAGTGTTCTGCTGCCGGGCAAGCCGTACCTCGGTGGCGTCCTGTCGGCTCCCGCGGTCAGCGGTGACACGGTGTACGTCGGGTCCAACGGCGGACACGTCTACGCCCTCGACCGGGCGACGGGCAGTGAACAGTGGAGCTACGAGATCGGCACCTGGGTGGCGTCCGGTCCCGCGATCTCCGGAAACGCGCTGCTGGTCGGTGCCTGGGACGGCAACCTCTACGCCTTCGCGGCCAGGAAGTAGGCCAGGAAGCAAGCCAGGAAGCAAGCCAGGAAGTAAGCAGATCAGGAAGCCTCTCGTGCCCTGAATGACCACGTTCAGCATGCTTCTGCCCGTCTACACCGGTGTCGAACACCACGGTCAGATTACGTACGCATGCTGAACGTGGTCATGTGCACGCCGGTCCGAGCCGGTTCGCCGGGTGGGTGCCGGAGTGGTTGTCGGAGGTGGCGGTTAGCGTTTCGGGATGACGCCCAGAGCCGCGGTCGACGCTGCGTCGACCGCACCCGTCAATCAACGCAATCGGCACGAGTCCGCAAACGCTGCGTTAGCCGGACCGCTCAAGGGGCAAGCTGTGCAGGGATCCCGTCGGGAGGTTCAGCAGATGAACGGGTCGACGCAGGTCGCGTCCTGTGACGCCGTACACGGATATGTCGCCGCGATCTGTTTCAAGACCGGCCCTCCGGTGACTGTCGGCGCAGAGCTGGAATGGTGTGTCATCGACGCCACCGACCCCACCCGCGTGATCCCCCTCGACCGACTCCGGAACATCCTCGAGCAGGCCGGCCCCACCCCCGGTGGGAGCACGGTCACCTATGAACCCGGTGGGCAGCTGGAGCTCAGCTCGCCGCCCGCCTTCGGCGTCACCGCCTGCTGGCAAGGTCTTCGGGCCGACATCAGTCACATCGAGCGCATCCTGGCCGACGACGGCCTCACGCTCCTGTGGACCGGCATCGATCCGTACCGGCCACCCGTCCGCCAGATCTCTGACCTCCGCTACGACGCGATGGAGTCCTACTTCGACCGACGCGGCCCCGAAGGTCGGTTGATGATGTGCAGCACCGCGGCCGTCCAGGTCAATCTCGACGCGGGGACGGACGCCGCCGACATCGCTCGTCGCTGGCGCCTGCTCCATGCGGTCGGCCCACCACTCGTCGCGGCGTTCGCCAACTCCTCATGGCATGCCGGCCGGTCCGCCGGGTGCAGGTCGATGCGGCAGGTCGTCTGGCAACGCATCGACCCTGGCAGGACCCGCCCGCCCGTCGGTCCGGATCCGGTCACGGCGTGGGCTGACTACGCCCTCGACGCGGGTGTCATGGTGCGGCGAGGGGGTCCGGACCAGTGGGTCACCAATCCCGGGCACACCTTCCGGCAGTGGCTGACCGGGACGAACGGCAACGGCCACGTCAGCGGCGCGAGCAACGGTCACGGTGCGGGCAGTGTCAACGACAAGGGCCGCCTCAGCGACAACGGCCGCGTCAGCGACAACGGCCGCGTCAGCGGCGCCAGCAACGGACACGTCCGTGCCGCGCCCACGATCGACGACCTCGACTATCACCTCACGACTCTCTTCCCGCCCGTACGCCCACGCGGCTGGTTCGAGGTGCGCTACATCGACGCGCAGCCGGCGGCGTACTGGCCCGTTCCGGTCGCTGTCCTCTCCGCACTGGTCAATACTCCGCGCGCCGGTGACGAGGTCATGGCAGCAGCGGAGCCCGTCGCCGACGCGTGGTGGGACGCCGCCCACCGGGGCCTGGCACATCCAGGGCTTTTCCGCGCCGCCACTGCCTGCTTCGAGACCGCGATCGACAGCCTGCGTGCTGACGGCACCGACACCGCACTCGTCGCCCTCGTCGAGTCCTATCTCGACCGTTACGTCGCGCGCCGCCGATGTCCCGCCGACGACGCCCACCCGTTCGCCCTCGCCCCCGCGAAGGAGTTCCGATGAGCCCGTCCGCCCGCCAGCCCGAGGTCCGTCCCGCGACACCTGCCGACGCGTCGGAGGATGCGTTCAAGGAACTCGTCGCGACCGAGCTCGAACGCGTCCGCACCCGCAGCTACGGGCTCACCACCAGCGTCCTCGACGATGCGGAGCTGGTCCGGCAGCACTCCCGGCTGATGTCTCCCCTGGTGTGGGACCTCGCCCATGTCGGCAACTACGAAGAGCTGTGGCTCTTGCGCGAGGCCGCCGGCATCGATCCGATGCGACCGGAGATCGACACGCTGTACGACGCGTTCGAACATCCCCGCGCGGCCCGGCCGTCGCTACCGTTGCTCGACCCGGCCGAAGCGCATGACTACATCGGCCTCGTCCGCCGCAAGGTGCTCGACTCGCTGGAGACCGTCCGCCTTCCCGGTGACTCCCCCGGCCAGACGCTGCTCTCCGACGGATTCGTCTACCGCATGGTGATCCAGCACGAGCATCAACACGACGAGACGATGCTGGCGACCCATCAGCTGCGGAAGGGCGATCCGGTTCTCCCGGCGACCGATGCCGAACCCGCACCTGTCGACGGCGGCCCGTTGCCGGAGGAAGTGTTCGTCGACTCCGGCGAGTTCGTCATGGGAACGTCGACCGACCCCTGGGCCTACGACAACGAACGTCCTGCGCACACCGTCGACCAACCGGCGTTCTGGATCGACACCACGCCGGTCTGCAACCGCGAGTTCCTCGCGTTCATCGCCGACGGCGGCTATGACGAACCGCGTTGGTGGACGGACACAGGGTGGGAGTGGCGGTGTCGGTCGGGCAAGCGGACTCCGGCGTTCTGGGTGTGCGACGGTGGCACGTGGCTGCGTCGCCGCTTCGGCCACACCGAGCTCCTGCCCATGGACGAACCCGTGCAGCACGTCTGCTGGTACGAAGCGGACGCCTACGCACGCTGGGCCGGCAAGCGGCTCCCCACCGAGGCGGAGTGGGAGAAGGCCGCCTCATGGGATCCGGTGCACGCGACGAAACGGCGCTTTCCTTGGGGCGACGACCCGGCCGGGAACGAACACGCCAACCTCGGTCAGGTCCGGTTCCACCCCGCGCCCGTCGGGTCCTACCCACGCGGCGCGTCACCGGTGGGTGCCCGGCAGATGCTGGGTGACGTGTGGGAGTGGACCTCGACGCAGTTCACCGGACACCCGGGCTTCTGTGTCTTTCCGTACCGCGAATACTCCGAAGCCTTCTTCGGTACGGACTACATGGTGTTGCGCGGCGGATCCTGGGCAACGGATCCGACCGCCTGCCGGGCCACGTTCCGCAACTGGGACTATCCGATCCGCCGGCAGATCTTCGCCGGCTTCCGTTGCGCACGCGACGCCTGACGAACAGAGGACCACCTCATGTGTCGACATCTCGGCTACCTCGGACGCCCAACGGCTCTGCACGACCTTCTCCTCGCGCCACCGCATTCGCTGTCCACACAGGCGTACGCACCCCGCCACCAGGAACACGGACTCGTCAACGTCGACGGCTTCGGTGCCGGTTGGTACGTTCCGGGCCGGACACCGCCCGTGCGCTACCGTCGTGCGGTGCCGATCTGGAGTGACCAGTCCTTCGCCAGCCTCGCACCGACGATCGAGTCCCGCTGCGTCGTTGCGGCCGTGCGTTCGGCCACACCGGGATTTCCGAGCGACGAATCCGGCGCCGCACCGTTCACGCATGACCGGTGGCTGTTCAGCCACAATGGCGCGCTCGCGGACTTTCGTCTTGCCCACAAGGTGTTTCGTGACTCTGCAAGCTGGGTGACCGACGCTCTCGCGCCGATGGACTCGGCCCTGCTGTTCGGTCTCGCGGTCGCACACTGGGAGGCCGGTGCCGGCCTCGGCGCGGGCCTCGCGCAGGTCGTGCACGACATCAGCGCACACGGCGGCGGTGGTCGGCTCAACCTCCTGGCAAGTGACGGCGAGCGCCTGGCGGCGACGACGTCGGGCGACAGCCTTTTCGCGCGTACAGACAACGGATCGGTGCTTCTCGCATCCGAACCGTGCGACACGCGTTCGGACTGGCATCAGGTGCCACCAAGCAGCCTGGTCGAGGCGGACGACGACGGGCTACGCATCATGCCGCTCTAGAAGGGGCACACGTCAACCAGGACCACCAAGAAGACATCCAGATCTGGACCTGTCCGGCAGCTGGCCCGACGATGGAGGATCGTGTGACAGCAATGGGCACCACCGATCGCATCAGCCGCTATCTCACAGCGCACGACCTTGCCGAGAACCTCGCCCGCGATGTCCGGCAGGGGTTGCGGAAGCGACCCAAGGTCCTCCCGCCGAAATACTTCTACGACGCACGCGGCAGTGCGATGTTCGAAGAGATCACCCGACTCGCCGAGTACTACCCGACGCGTGCCGAAGAAGCGATCCTGACCAACTGGGCCACGGAGATCGCCGAGCTTGCCGAGGGTGAGATGCTCGTCGAGCTCGGTTCGGGATCATCGACCAAGACCCGGCTGCTCCTGGACGCCATGCGCACGACCGGGCGCCTGCGGTGGTACGTACCCGTCGACGTCAGTGACACCGCCTTGCAGGGTGCCATGGAGGCCCTTGGCGCCGACTACCCCGACCTGCAGATGCACGGGGTCGTCGCCGATTTCGAGCAACATCTGGAGCACCTGCCGCAGGGCAGTCATCGGATGATCGCGTTCCTCGGCGGCACGATCGGCAACCTCGAACCCGCGCAGCGGGCGGCGTTCCTCGCCGCGGTCCGTGCCGGTCTCAACGACAGCGACCGACTCCTGCTCGGCACCGATCTCGTGAAAGACCCCGACCGCCTGGTCGCCGCCTACGACGATGCCGCGGGAGTCACGGCCAACTTCAACCGCAATGTCCTCTACGTCATCAACCGCGCGCTACGGGCGGATTTCGTTCCGTCCGCGTTCGAGCACGTCGCCGTCTGGGACGCCAAGCACGAGTGGATCGAGATGCGGCTGCGTTCCACTTCGGCACAGACCGTCCGGATCCGCGACCTCGATCTCGAAGTCGTCTTCGAGGCGGGCGAGGAGATGCGAACGGAGGTCTCGGCGAAATTCCGCCAGGAGGGCGTTGAGAAGGAGCTGGCGGCCGCTGGGTTCGCCGTTGAGTCCTGGTGGACCGATCCGGGCAACGACTTCGCCGTGTCCCTTGCCGTGCCCGTGTGAGCCCTTGCGGGACTCTCCCAGGTGTCCCACTGGTGCCCTGCTGTGGCCGGCCCGGCCACACCCCCGACCGCGACCGCGACCTCGGCCGCTGCTGCCGCCGCCTCCGCCGCTGCGGAATGATCACGTTCACGTGATCATTCCCCACGAAACGCGGCAAATCGGCAGCACATCGTTGGTCATTGCCGCGCATCATGCCTCAGGCGTACCGGAGCAGACCCTCGGTTTCTCCGCGATCCGGGTCCATGCGCGCCGGTCGGTCAGGCGGCCTCGTCGATCTCACCGAGCCACTGCGAGAACCCGTCGTCACGTTCCTCCCAGTGGGAGAGCCCGCGGGCGAGTTCGGAGTCGGTCATGAGCACCCCGTCGAACGCCTCCCGCAGCCGCTCGCGCCCGTCGTCGATACCGGTGACAACGATCCGCGTCTGCGGGCTGGTCGCCGACCACCGTCCCACCGTGCCGATGCTGAGCTGGCCGCCGGCACTGTCCCAGCCGCAGACCGCGCGAGGACGGGTGGGCAGCCAAAACCAGCCCCGGCTGCGCTGCTGACCGCCGGCCAGGTCGACGATCCGGTCGTGGAGCCGGGCCGGGTGGACCGGTCGCCACGACGCGAGATCGAGCGTCCATACGCCGTTGTTCTCCCCAGCACCAGACAGCTCCGCCCGCCGGTAGTCCCCGCGGTGCGGGCCACGCGCACCGTGCGCCCGCGCCATCGCCTTCGCGACGTCGAGATCGTGCAGATCGGCGAGCTCCGCCGAGGTCGGGGCGAGGTGCCTGACGACCGTCGCCTCACGGCTGTCCGGGGACGGGCTGCCGGCACTGGCCACGATGTCGGCGCACTCGATCTGGTGGGCGATCACCTCACCCACCGCACGCCGGTCGTCGGTGGTCATCGCAAGGCCGCGCTCGACCAGCAGATCGTCGCCGAACAGATCGTCGACGAGCGAGGTCAGGTCGACAGTCGCGAGCACACCTGCCGGGCTGACCACTGACGCTGCGGACCGTCCGTCGACCACGGCGCCGTGGAGCGCGCTCAGGACCAGGTCCGGCTCCGCCGTGACGGGGAGCGCGAGGACCAGCCGGTCCCAGCGTCCGCTCCGCGCGAGCCGGACGAGCGTGGGCACGACGTCCTCGCGGAGGGCGCAGCTGAGGCAGGCGTGCTCGAGCGGGACAGCGGTGTTCTCCACCACGCCGTCCAGGTCGTAGACCACCCGCCGCAGCGCGTCGTCGCTCGCCAGCCCGTGAAGATCGTGCTGGACGACGACTGAGCGCGGCAGGTCGCAGAGCACGGCGGAGGCCGCGGTGCGCCGGAGTACGTCGTCCATGGACGCGACGACGGTGACTGGCAGCGGAAAAGCCATGAACACCTCCCGCCCGGGATGGAGAACCGGACGACCTCGACCGCTTCAGTCTCCAGTCCGGAACGCCTTCTGCGCAAGACATAAGAGTCCCGATCAACGGTGCCACACGTTGCGTACGCGTGGCTCAGTCGAAGAGGCGGCGGACGAGCGAGTGGAGCGCGGCCTTTCCCTCGATGCCGACGCCGGCACGCTCACACAGGCGTACGCGCCCGGCCTCCACCGGAGCATCGTCCGCGAACCCGCCGAAGGGTTCGAACACGCGGGGGTACGACTCGCACCCGCCGAGCCCGAACGCGCTCGCCACGGCGAGGTTGAACAGGTGCCCCCCGTGCGGCCAGCAGCGGTCAGCGCTCCAGCCGTGCGCGGCGAGGCAGTCGAGCATCGCGGCGTACTCCCCCGCGCCGTAGGAGAGCGACGGATCCATCTGCAGGACATCTCGGTCAGACCGGAGCCCGCCGTGGCGAAGGAGATTTCGTACGTCCTGGACGGCGAAGAGGTTCTCGCCCGTCGCGATCGTGCCGGGGTACGCCTCGGCGGCCACCGCATGGCCGAGATAGTCGAGCGGGTCGCAGGGCTCCTCGTACCACGCGAGGTCGTACGCCGACAACGCCGCCGCGTAGCGAAGCGCCGTGGCCAGGTCGAACCGTCCGTTGGCGTCGACGGCGAGGCGGCAGCCGGCGGGCAGGATCGCGAGGACACCCTCGATCCGGGCGAGGTCCTCGGCCAGCGGGGCCCCGCCGATCTTGACCTTCACCGTGCGGTAGCCAAGGTCGAGGTAGCTCTGGATCTCCTCCCGCAGCGAGCCCAGCGTGCTGTCGGGGTAGTAGTAGCCACCCGCGGCGTAGACCGCCACGTCCTGCGCCGGCGGACCGGGCAGCGCGAAGCGTTGGCGCAGGGCCCGGTGCAGCGGCTGACGGTCCGCCTTCGCGGCGGCGTCCCACAGCGCCATGTCGACGATCCCGGCCGCCACCGCCCGGTCGCCGTGTCCGCCGGGCTTCTCGTTGCTCCTCATGACCGCCCCAGCGGCGACCGGGTCGAGGGTGCCTGACTTGGCGTCGACGAGATCGCCAGGTGCGGCCGCACGGAGGCGCGGGAGCAGCCGCTCGGTGATGATCCCGGTCTGGGCGTAACGTCCGTTCGAGTTGAAGCCGTAGCCCACGACCCGTTCGCCGTCGACGATGGCATCGGTCTCCACCGCGACCACCGACACGGTCATGCGGGAGAAGTCGATCACCGCGTTGCTGAACTGCGAACCGATCGGAGCCTCGGCCACCTTGACATCAAGGATCTTCATGCTTGCATTCTCGGTGGTGCGCGTGTCGTGAACCGAGCGCGTGGGTGGCTGTCGGCGCTGACCGGCCACCCCCTCCGGCCGTCCACACCGGCGATTTCCGAGAGGGTGTCCGACCATGGCCATCTCCGCGACTGACAGCGACCTGACCGTCCGGGCCGAACGCGACGGGTTCTTCCTCGTCGAAGACCTCCTGGACAACGACGAATGCGAACAGTTCGCCAGCAGGCTGCACGACTACGCCGCTGGCGAGCGCCCCTTGCCGGGCGGCGTCTCGCTGCAGCGGGAGCCAGCGGTCGTCAGGAGCGGTTGCGACACCGAGCCCGGCGGCGACGTCCGGAAGATCAGTGGGCTGTTCGGCGACGATCTGTTCCGTACGCTCATCTCTCACCCGTCGGTGACGACCCGCCTGAACACCCTTCTCGGTGCGCCCCTTCGCCTGTTCCGGGCGGACGCCTTGATGAAGCCGGCGGCTGTGGGGTCGCAGAAGGGGGTCCACCAGGATTCGCCGTACTGGCCGATCGAGCCCATGTCGCTGTGGTCGTGCTGGGTTCCGTTCGATGACGCGGCGGCCGACAACGGTTGCCTCGTGGTCGCGCCGGGCAGCCACCGGGGCGGGCCGGCGCCGCACGTCTCCACGCAGGACGACTTCGTGATCCCCACCGAGCACCACGACCCGGCGAGGCTGGTCGAGGTACCGATGAGGCGCGGGACCGGGCTGTTCTTCCACAGCCTGCTCGTCCACGGCAGCGCCGCCAACACCTCCGGCCGCCCACGCAGGGCGGCGACGATGAGCTACTTCGGGCCGGGGCACAGGTTCACCGGCGAGGGCGAGGCACCGTCGTATCCGCTGATCGGCTGAGACCGGCACCCAGCCCGGCCGCCGCACGCCGTCTACCGGTACGAGCTCGCCTGCAGCGTGTAGAGGTCGGCGTACAAGCCGCCCGCGTCGATCAGCTCGTCATGGCTGCCCGCTTCGCTCACGGACGCGTCCTGGATGACGAGGATGAGGTCGGCCGTACGCACCGTGGAGAACCGGTGGGACACCAGGACGGTGATCATCCCGTTCGCCGCCCCGGCCCGGGCGGTCGTGGCGTAGCTCTCGAACAACGCGTGCTCGGTCGGCGCGTCCAGGCTCGCGGTCGGTTCGTCGAAGAACACCACCAACGGGTCGGTACGCATCAGAGCCCGGCCGAGGGCCAGCTTCTGCCACTGCCCGGTGGAGAGGTCGACGCCATCGGCCCAGCTCGACCCGAGCTGCGTGTCGATACCGCCGGGCAGGGTGGGTACGACGTCGGCGGCACCGGCTCTGCTCAGGGCCGAGGTCACCGCCGCGTCGTCGTCGCGGTGCGCCAGGTCGCCCAGCCCCACGGCCTCGCGGGCAACCAGCTCGAACCGGGCGAAGTCCTGGAACGCCGCCGAGAGGCGGGCCCGCCACTTCCGCACGTCGAGGGTGGCGAGGTCGGCACCGTCGACGAGGATCCGGCCCCGGGTCGGTTCGTACATCCGGGTGAGGAGTTTGACCAGGGTGGTCTTGCCGGCGCCGTTCTCGCCGACGACGGCGACGACGGAGCCCGCCGGCAGCGTCAAGGAGACGTTGCGCAGGACCCACGCCTCGGTGCCGGGATACCGGAACCACACGTCCTCGAACACGATGCCGGCGGTCAGGCGTTCCGGCGCGGGTTCGGCACCGGCCCGTCTCGCCTCGTGGCTCTCGGCGAAGTCCTGCAGCCACAGCAGCCGCCCGGCCGCGCGCAGCGTCGCGCCGAACCTCGCGGACATGTTGATCGGCCACATCACGTAGGTCTGCAGCTGCTGGCAGAGCACGATCGTCGCCGCGACCTCCCCCAGGCTGGCCTCGCCGCGGGTCGCCCGCCACACCATGAAGAGCAACGCCGCGCCGAAGCCCACCGCGAAGACGAGGTCACGGAAGCTGACCGCCAGGCCCCAGCGTCGTGCCGCCCGCAGGACAGGTCCACGGGCCGAGACCCAGGTGTCACGCACCCGCCGAGCGATCTCGTCCTGGAGGCCGAAGACCCGGATCTCCATGCCCGCGTTCCGGTCGTAGGAAAGCCTCCGAAGGTGTCGGGCGAGTCGGCTGGGGGTCGCGGAGCGCTCCTCCGCGGTGCGCTGCCAGCGCTGGTTCCACACGGCGAGCGGCAACCCCGGGAGGACGAAGAGCACGAGGACCAGCAGCAACGGATGGAGGTAGAGCAGGACCACCAGGCTCGACACGCCCACGACGAAGGCGTTGGCGGCGTTGACGAGGCTGTTCATCGAGGCGCCGAGCACACCCTGGTTCTGGCGCAGCAGCTCGAGCCGGTCCTGGTAGTCCGCGCGTTCGTGGTGGTCCAGCCCCGGCAACGCCGCAGTGAGTCTCGCGATCTCCCGGTCGAAGGCGAACCCGACCCGCTCGGACAGGACCAGGCGCAGCTCGTTTCCGACCGAGGTCAGCCCCTGGAACATCGCCTGTGAGACCACGATCGCGGTAAGGGCCACCACGGCCTGGGCCGCGTCCTTGTCGACCACCGCGTCGACGAGGAGCCCGATCAACAGGGCGAGGAACGCGTTGGCCACCTGACCGAGCGGCTCCAGCAAGGCACCGACCGACAGCCACCGGCCGGCCCGGAAGGCCGTACGCACCAGCAGGACGAAGCCCCGCCACCTATCCCGCATCACTCGCCACCTCCTCCCCCTGCGGCTGGCCGTCGGGGTCGGGCGCGGCGGCGAAACGCTGCGCCTGCAGGGCGAACATCCGTGCGTACCGTCCACCCGAGGCGAGCAGCTCGTCATGCGTACCGTCCTCGCACACCCTGCCGCCGGCGATGACGACGATCCGGTCGGCATGCCGCACGCTGGCGAGCCGGTGCGACACGAGGATGGTCGTGACGTCGCGCGTCAGGTCCAGGAAGCGGTCGAAGAGCTCGGTCTCGGCGCGGACGTCGAGGGCCGCCGTGGGTTCGTCGAGGACGAGCAGGCCGGCGCCGCCCTGGATCGCGAGCAGGGCACGGGCGAGGGCGACCTTCTGCCACTGCCCGCCCGACAGATCCTGGCCGTTGTCGTAGCCCCTGGACAGCACCGTGTCCCAGCCGACCGGCAGCTGGTCGGGGAGTTCGCCCCCGCCGGCCGCGGAAAGGGCGTCGTCCAGGGCCTGCTGGTCTGTTGTCAAGGCGAGGTTGCCGAAACCGACGTTGGCGCGCAGCGGCAGTTCGTAGCGTACGAAGTCCTGGAAGATCACGCCGATCCTGCCCACGCCGGCGGGATCGCTCGGAGCGACGCCGGAGGAGTCCACGCGGGCCCGAGTGTCCGTCAGCATGATCCGGCCGGCATCGGGGTCGTACAACCCACAGAGGAGTTTGATCAGCGTGGTCTTACCGGCGCCGTTCTCGCCGACGATCGCGAGCGACTGGCCGGCCGGGATCTCCAGATCCAGGCCGTCAAGGACGGGTTGCGTCCGGGCGCGGTAGGTGAAGCGCACACCCTCGAACCGCACTCCCACCGGACCGCGCCGAGCGGCGCCACGCGCAGGCGCCCCGCCTGGTTCGAGACCTCCGCCAGCGAGCTGGTCCTCGAGATCCTTGACCTGCCGGGCTGCCACCGCGGCGCGCCCGATGGCCCACTGCGGATCGCCGACCACGCCCACGCCGTCTGAGTTCATGATCGCCTGGGCGTACACCACCACGAGTGCCACCGAAACCCCTCCATGGAACGCCGACCAACCGAGCCAGCCGTAGGCGGCCGCCTGGGCCACGACCAACGCGGCAAGGGGTGGCAGGATCTCGCGCATCGAGGCCCGGCGGCGGCGCCACACGTCACCCATCGCCGCCAGCCAGGTCTCGGCATACCGTCCGACCAGCCAGTCGGCGAGGCCGAAGATCCTGATCTCCTTGGCCGGTGCGGGTTCGATCGCCAGGCTCCTCAGGTAGCGCGACCGGCGCATGCTCGTGCTCGCGATCGCCGCGCCGAGCTCCCCTCCGTGGGCGACCCAGGAGACGAAGCCCGCATTGAGGATCCGCCAGCCGACCAGGAGGACCAAGGGCACCCACCAGGCAAGACCGAACAACAGCGCCAGTGCGGCCGCACCCGTGACGCGGTACTGCACGACGAACCGGAGGTTCTGCACTGTGGTCAGGTGACCGTCCGCGCGTTCGACCTCCTCGAGCGCCGCGATCTCGCCCGCGACCGTCGGGTCCTCCAACCCGGCGATCCCGCGTACTCGCAGGGTGGCGCGAGCAACCGTCTCGTGGACGGCCAGGGCGTAGCGGTCGTCCAGCGTCTTCGCGCGGTACTCCGCGAGCGCACCGACCACCGAGCCCGCCGCGAACGCCACCACCACCAGTGCGATGGCGAGCACGACGCGAGCACCGGCCGGCGAGTTCAGGCCCTCCCGAACCGCACCGGGCACGGCGTCGACGAGCAGGCCCGTCGCGAGCATGACCGCGATGGGCAGCAGGCCCTGCAGGACCGTCAGCAGGCCGAGGGCGACGGTACGCCCGCGTCCAGCCCGCCACAGCAGACCGAGCAGCGCCTGCCAGCGTCGCCGGCGGTCGAGTCTCACAACCCACCAGTCGTGCATTCGGCGCCGCATCGCCGATCCTCCTCACCAGCTGGGCACCCGCCGCGCCAGCCTTTCAGCGTTGCGGCGTGCCAGGACAGTGTTGGTCCTCGGCCGAGCCGTCCATATCCGGTCACCGGACCGTCCGGACGACTTACCGTGGGCTGAGGCACACCGCGGCGGATCGAGGGTTCGCGCGGGTGAGGGGGTCCGGTGGTACACGGTCGGGGCACGTTGGCCTGGATGCTGGGCGCCTTCCTCGTGACGTTCATCCTGACCCGTGTCGTCACGCGGCTGATCAGGGCCGGACGCGGCCCCTTCGGCAACGCCAAGATCGGCAACGTCCACGTCCACCACGACGTGTACGGCATCTTCCTGATGATGTGTGCCGGCGCCGGAGAGTTCGTCTACCGGCCACCGCCGCCGTGGCTGCAGGTTCTCGCCGTCGCCTTCGCGTGCGGCGCCGCTCTCACGCTCGACGAGCTGGCGTTGTGGCTCTACGTGAAGGACGTCTACTGGGCGCGGGAAGGGCGTACGTCCGTCGACGCGGTCCTCGTCGCCGCCTGCGTAGGTGGCCTGCTGCTCCTTGGCGCCAACCCCTTGAGCGACGAAGCCGAGACCGACCCGAGCGTCTGGGCCGCGACGACGACCATCGTCGGCAACCTCGCGTTCTCGTTCGTTGCCCTCATGAAGGGAAAGATCAGCACCGGCCTGATCGGCATCGTCGTACCGCTGATCGCTCTGGTCGGAGCGATTCGCGTCGCGAAACCGCACTCGCCGTGGGCACGGAAGTGGTACCACGCGGGCTCGAGCCGACTGTCCAGATCGCGGGAGCGGTTCCCGGCGGACGAACGGACGTGGTGGGAGTCGGTCAAGGACAAGATCGGCGGCTTCACCCAGACCTGACATGGCAAGCGCGACCTAGGCCGTGGCTGGGTCGAGTTCACGGTCTCCGGCATGTCGGAGCGGCACTGGTGATCGCCGGATTCCACGTCGGCCGAGCTATCCAACTCACCGACCGAGCCGCCGTCGAGATCGGCGCGCTACTCTCCGAAGCGGCCCAGACCATCCGTGCCAGCGGAGTTCACACTGTCGTGGCAGAGGCCGGCACGATACTTCGCGTGGAGCCTGACCTTGTAGTCGAGGTCAGCGCGGACGCCGCCAGGGGCCTGCATGCGAGGGCGGCCAGACGTGCGCCGCGTCACGCCGCCTTGATTCTCATAGCGAGGCAGTTCCCAGAACCGTGGCCGGCCAGCGGGGGCCTGTTCTTCACGTACGGGGTGACGCCGAAGTCGTCCATACGCGGCAGGTGCAGCAGCATCGTGTGTACCTGCTGGTGCGTTCGACCACGTGATTGGGTGGCCGATTTTCAAAGAGCGCCAGTGGCCTGCTCTTCAAAGAGTCCTGACAGCTTCGGGGCTGGGCCGGTAGATGCGCGGATGACTAGTTCGCTGGCGACATGTGTCTGGTTGGGGACTTGGCCGCCGTCGATGATTTCCAGCAGTGCGCGCGTGGCGGTTTGACCCCACACTTCGAGGTCGCGTCGGACGGTAGTGAGCCCGGGCGAGGAGTAGGCGGCGAGGTTGATCTCGCTGTATCCAGTGATCGAGACGTCGCCTGGTACTGCCAGGTTGTTGTCGGTGAGGGCTGACATTCCGCCGATGGCCATCAGGTCGTTGCCGTAGAAGATGGCGGTGGGTGGATCGTCCGCGCGAAGCAGCCGTACGGTGGCGGCCGCACCACTAGCGGCAGTGAAGTCTCCCTCCACTTCCGCCTCCGGTTGGAGGCCGGCTTGGCGAAGTGCGGCGCGCCAGGCCGTGCGCCGGACGCGGGAGTGGATGTAGGCCAGTGGTCCGGATACGTGGGCGATTCGGGTGTGTCCCAGGTCGATGAGATGTTGGACGAGTTCCGTCGTCATGCGGCGGTCGTCGGGGCCTACGACGGGGAAAGGGCAGGAGCGGCCGGCCGGGCCCAGGGCGACAGTGGGGACACCCAGCTGCGACAGCAGCGAAATCCGCGGATCCTTCCATCGAGTGTCGGTGAGGATGAATCCGTCGACTCTCCGACCTCCGACTAGACTGCGGTAGGCGTGATCCTCCTGCTCTGCACTCTCGACGACACGGAGCAGGAGTGCGTAGTCGTGGCGGGCGAGGACGTGCTCCACTCCGGCGATGAACCCGGCGAAGAAAGGGTCGGCAGCCAGCAGGTGGGCTGGCCGACTGAGGACGATCCCCACCGCGTACGAACGCATACTGGACAGGCTCCGGGCACCAGCGTTGGGAACCCACCCGAGCTCGGCTGCTGCCGCGCGGATGCGTTCCGCGGTGGCGCGCCCGACCCCTGGACGGTCACCGAAAACCAGGGAGACGGCGCCATTCGATACCCCGGCACGCCGCGCAACATCCCCGATGGTCGGTCGCCGACCGCGGGTGCCGGTGACTACGGCCGATCCGGTGTGCGCCTTCTGTGGCGCCGCCCCCTCGGGTCCGACGACCTGGTTCATGGCCACCCACCCACTTCCCCGATGCACTGAAGGGTCTAGCCCTTTTCACTGTAGACGGCGGCCAAGGTCATTGGCGGGGGTGGCATCCGACGCGCTGACAGCCTCGGCTCGATTGCCGGGTTAACGAATGGGAAGTCACTGGCCGGACGCCGTGGTCTTCACTTTCGCCCGATCCGTGAGGTCGTCGGAGTAAGCGATGAGATCTGTCCCCTCAAAACGCTGCGGAGCCACAGCTAAGTGGGAGGGGCACGGTTTCGCCGACTGCGACCGCAACTTCCCGACAATCGGGAATCTCGCGTACGAGGCTGCCGCCGCACCGCACCGTACCTGACTCTGGTTCGACACGGAGGTTCAGTGTTCGGCCGCGAAGGCGCAGGTTCGACACGCCACCTTCACCGGAGTGGAATCGGACCAGGTGCGGCCAGCCTTGGTCCATTCGGTAGCCGTTGTTCATCATCACCATGTCCATGGCGAAGCCGGCACCGAAGAAGGATGGCCTTACACCGCGCGGTTCGGGGAACTCCCATTCGAAATACACCTCGGCGAACATGTTCGCTCTGGTGGTGTCACGTACCGCCACGTTGGCCAGCTGAAGAGCCTCACCCTGCATGCCTTGGTCGAGCAAACCGTAGATGGTGTAGCTGATGTCGGAGTACTTGGGGTAGGCGAAGTTGCCGAATGGCTCCTGCGGTTTGAACTCGGCGGTGAACCGTCGCTTGAGCCCATCGAGTTGGCGCTGGCTGTTGTCGTTCCATAGGTCCAGATGCAGTCCGCTGGTGATCCACAACGTACCGCCGCGGTTCCGCGCCCCGGTGTCTGTGTAGTAGTACTCGACCGGTTCGCTATCGGGAGTCTCCCAGAACCATGCAAGGTACTCGTTGAAGTACTCTCGTCGCTGGCTCTCCCAGAACTCGATGTCCTCATCGAATTCCAGTATGTCCGCGATGTCACGAGCATACTTCATGTCGATGAGAACGGAAACGACGAAACCGGCGTCCTTCTCATGTGGGTTGTCGTGGTCGCCGTGGATCCAGCGGGGGTTATCCTTCTTCCAAATAAGGTGTCGCTTCAGTGAGGGGTAGATGTCCCTCAACCTGTTCTGGTCGCCGCTCAGGTGGTAGAGAACCATCGCCGTCTGCGCGGCGCGAGTAGGTAGCACCTCACCCGCCAGGGCCCCTGTTTCGTCGACGAGGGACATCAAACCGCGGAAGGCGTTCCACGCCACTGCAGGGTCTGCATAACCGTAGAACTGTATCTGCAGCATGCTCTCCCAGGTTGCGGACGCGCTCGCTTGAGGAGCGCCAAAGGCCCACATAGACGGCTTCCCCGTTGCGAGCTGGGGGTATGGGAAGTCGACCTCTGGCATGGGTGGCAGCACGTTGGCTGCGGCGAAGATCCATGCTTTGTAGTAGGTGTCTCGGACCTGATCAGGGGTAACCTCTGGGCAGCCTTCTCGTGGGCAGCCCGCAGGTGCGGCCACGAGGTCAAAGACGGCGGGATGAGGCACCTGGCACTGCAGGTACCTGGTCCAGGAACGCTCCTGCATAGCGCGCAGGATGGTCCAGTCACCGCGGCGAGCTGTCGCAGTAGCTCGCCCTACCGCCACGTCGGCACCTTCCTGGCTTGTCGCGAAGCCCAGCGCTATGGGAAGCGGTCCATCGGACGCCGCCGTCAGCTCCACCGCCCAGTATCCCTCACTGCCTGGGGAATCCACGGCACCTGTGTCGCTGAGAAAGTCAACCAGGCGCGGGTAGTACTCGAGCTTCCCAGACGACGCGTCAGGAAGTGCCACTGCATAGGTGTAAGCGTCGGCCGCCACGGTGAGCACGCGGGCACTCCCGTCCCAGGACACATCACCCTTGTACCGGCCACCAATCAACCAACCCAGATCCGTCGGGTCTGGGAGATCGAATGACAGTGACCGAAGTAGCGTGTTCTCATCAGCGAAGTAGTCGTGCAGCTCGACCGAGGCGCCACTTTCGTACTCTGCGGTGGCGGGAAGCTCATGCGGCAGCCAGGCGGTCTCGAACGACTGAGCGTCCTCAACGGCACTGCGTACGCCGACGATTCGGACGTAGTCGAACTTCGCAGGCTTCTCCCATACGGCGACGACCAGGCGGACTCGGAACCGTTTCGTGCCCTGCCATCCGGTGAGCTTACGTAGGTCATAGGTGAATTGGCCTTGGTCGTTGGTGTCGCCTTGGATGGTGATGTCGGCGCCGCCGTCGTTGACACGCAGCGCCCAAGCGTCGGCCAGTTCAGTGATCGATACCTCGATATACGGGCTCTCGTCCAGGTCAACCTCGACCCAGCGCTGAACTGAGCCCCACCAGTTGCTGGCATCCGCACTGAGGTTGAGGCGCAACTGACCGTCTGAGACAGTCGCCTCCAGACCCGGATCGGCGGTCCAGTCCTCGCTAAGGCTCTCAAACTCGTCCGCCCAGGCCACGTCGAGTCCGCCGGTGCGTCCTTCCGGCTTCCGGTACAACATCAGCGTGTCGAGGAGGCGGTGCGCACGAGCGGCCGCGTAGTAGCCCACATGAAGTGGAAGGTGTGAGCCGTTGTTGTACTCCGCCGGCCGAAGGCTCGTGTTGAAGTCGAACGGATTGACCACCAGGCGGCTGCCGGAAAGGCTCATCCATCGCCTTTGCAGGTCGCCCGTCTCACGAAGGTCCGCACTGCGCGGCGGCTTCGACAGTGAACCCGCAGACGTCGCATCGGCATCCGCCCAGGCGGACCATGGACGCGCCAGACCACCCAAGGCCAACAAGGCAGAAGCTGCACCGGTCCGCGCCACGAAGGTCCGTCGCGTGGTGCGCGCTCGTCCGCCTGCTGTTGGTGAAGTCACGTCAGCTCCTAGCCGTGGTAGCTGCGGCAGGCGGCGGCTCAAGCACGGCTCCGCACCGGCGCACAACTGGCTCACTTAAGCGTTTTAGTAGTTGGTGTTTAGGGAACGTAGAAGGGCTTTCAGCCACTGTCAACGGCCGCCGCGTCAACGTCCAACAACGGACGCGAGGCAACACCCCGGCCAGCTGCCTCAGCGGCTGACAATCGGCAGCGAGCGCGAGCAGTCTCCCTCCCGCAACGACGCTCTCGCACGCAAGGATGCCGTCAGGAACCGACAGGTAGGCCTACCGCAAGATCTGGCTAGACCGCCGCCACTGAAGGGAACGGCGGTCATGGGACCGAGCAGCCAGAGCAACCACTGGCAACGCAGAGATGACAAGCACGTCGTGATCGCCACGATCAAGCAGTCATGTTCCGTCTGTGGCTGGGCGATCGGCCCAGGGGACCAGATCGTGCGGATCTCGTTCGGAGAATGGGTGCATACCGACCGCAGGGGCTGGGACGCCACCGTCGAGTCTGACCCGGCTGGGTCATCGCACAAGAGCCCGCTCCGCCGCAGAGTCACACCTGGCCGGGATAACAGGCTGACTTGACTCGCCATCGACCTCACGAGACCGCCCTCGCCGCGGTTGGGATGCCCTCGGGGTCGCTCAACTCGCCAACGAGGACGATCGGACCGACCTCGTCGCCTGCCACGTACGCGCGGACGTGAACGAACCCGCCGTACTCGCCTCCGAATGGCAGCACGCCGTCGTGCTTGAAAGTCCATGTCTCTGACATGGCCGATCCCCTGATGGGCGCGTCTAGTCATCGTGATCGGTTTCTGCGACGGTCGAGTTTCCATGGATGAAGCCACAGCCGTCGCGCTCCCTCCCGAGGACCACGGCGCCGACTGAGGTTATGACGGCTACGCCCCGTGCTGGCCCGCTAGGACCCGGCTGAGCATGAGTACGCCCGAGCAGTCCCCGGCATCGGCTGCCCTGGCACGACAGCGATGTGGTGGCCGGGCTCGACCGGCGGGCTCCTGCGTACCTCGCGGCTGCCGAGCTCACCTTCCGTTACTACCGCATCGGGCACATCCTTGCCTTCGAGCCGCCCGTTGCTGCACGTCCCGGCATCTTCCGGCCTCGTGTGCTCGGCGTACACCCATATCCGTGGCTGATCTGGCTGGGCTGGGAGCACAAGTAGCGTTGGCGCGTGCTGGCGTCCGCCGCACGTCGCGCCGACACCACGATGCCGGCGTACGACGAAGCCTTGGCCACCGAGTTCGCCGGACTCGCCGGTTGGGACAGCCACGACGCCGTATACGGCGGCGCCGGCCTGGTCACGCCCGCCCTCGCGGCCGGAGTCGCGGATGTCGTCGGCCACGCCAGTCGGCACGACCGGCAACGGTTGAAGCCGCACGCGCCGCCGAGCGGATCGTCAACAGCAGTGTCTGGCCGTGGTTCGAAACCGCTTGGCAGAAACATCGCCTGACCCGGCGCGCAGGACCTGCACAACATCCGCAGAAGGGCAGAGCAGTGAACGTGGCTGCCAGGTCTATACCGGGTGACGTTCGACGGTCGTGGCTAGTTCACCCGAGGCGTTCACGGATATGAAAGGTCCTTGACCCCTGGGTCCCGCTCATCAAAGCTCCGCGTCAATCGGGGTGAGGAAGCGCCTTTCAAGGGGGGCTCATGAAGCGCCGTACGTTCCTCTCCGGTGTCGCCGCGGCTGGCATTCTTGCATGTGAGATACCTGCCGTGCACGCATCCGACAGTGTGGAGTTATCGGCAGCACTCTTCGATGACTCACGGCTCGTCGGCCTGACAGCCGATGGGGACGGGTACGAAAGCGCGGCGAAGCGCCTGATCCGTTGCCACGATGGCGGGCTGTGGTTGGAGGCGATGGCTAGTGCGGAGTACGACCGGCCACGCCAGCCGGGTGAACCATGGCCACACCTTCTCGTGGAACAGGTGTGGGGCGCCGCTGGAGTCCGGCTGGTCGACCTGGCCAAGCTGCAGTTCGGGTTGACCGCTCGTGTGGACCACTTCGTCAACCACATGAGCCCGGCGGACTACGACCCTGGCCTGCAGGCCGCCCAGGTCACGGCGTACTTCACGCTCCAGAATCGCAACGAGAGTTCACCTGACTACGGGAACCTGGTGTGGTTCGGCGTGCCCGTCGTCGACGACCGGTACGACATCCCACCGGCCCATTACGCCGAGGACGCGGGCCACACCGGCCAGACCAACCAGTTCATCGCAGTGATGCCTGGCAGCGAGTTCTGGGATCGCAGCATCAAGGACGGCCGTTGGCACTCGATCCGAACCGATCTATTGCCGTTTCTGCACCATGCCTTTTCTGTCGCCCAGCAAGGTGGATATCTCCCGCGTACCCGTGTCGAGGAACTGAGGATCACCACGTTCAATTACGGTTGGGAGCTTCCTGGCGCATTCGACGTCGCCCTGCAGGTGAAGCCACTGACCGCCGTCGCCGTGGTGCGGTAACACCTATCGGAGGTCTCTCATGTCCGTACCATCGACGTTCCCGCCTGCCGTCCGGTCACCGAGTCGACGCGGCGTGCTCCGCTGGCCCGGTCGGTTCGGTCTAGCGGTGCTGGTCAGCGTACTCGTCAGCGCTATGACCAGCCCTGGTCTTGGCGCCGCGGCGTCGACATCTCTGGAACGGCGTGTCAGCGAGGCCCCAGTGGTCGAGAACATCGACGCGACGCCGGGGCCTTTCGAATTCGGCTACCTAGCTGGCACCGACGACCTCGGACGAGAGTTGTCGCACCACGGCGAGGTGCCTGCTCCGCGCGAGGATCGGCACGTCGGACTCTTCTACTTCCTATGGCTCGGACAGCACACTCGCACCGGGCCGTACAACATCACAAAGATCCTCGCCGAGACCCCTGAGGCGGCATACGACCCCGACCACCCGGCGTGGGGGCCGCGCGGGGCGTTCCACCACTGGGGGGAGTCACTGTTCGACTACTACTTCAGCGATGACGCGTGGGTGTTACGCAAGCACGCCCAAATGCTGGCCATCGCCCAGGTCGACTTCCTGGTCTTCGACACGACGAACGCATTCACCTACAAAGGCGTGTACGACAAGCTGTTGGGTGTCTTCGACGACGTTCGCCGCCAGGGCTGGGACGTGCCACAGGTCGTCTTCTACACGAACGCCCGCTCCGGAGAGACGATCGAGAACATCTACGCGGACCTGTACGAGCCGCGGCGCTATCCGGAACTGTGGTTCGAGTTGGACGGCAAACCGTTGATCATCGGTGATCCCGATCAGGTGTCCGACGAGGTCCGCGAATTCTTTACCTTCCGGCGCAACCAGTGGCCGATCGAGCCGATGAAGCCGTACGGCTTCCCATGGATCAGCTTCACCCGACCGCAGGAGGTGTTCTACGTCGACGGCGAGCCGGACGTGGTCAACGTCGCCGTCGGCATTCACAACAACCTTCCGTTCAGTGACCAGCCATTCTACGGCTACGGCAACAACTGGTCGCGCAGCTTCCACGACGGCGCGCTCGACCCGGACCCCAACGCCTACCTGCATGGCTACAACTTCACCGAACAGTGGGAGCACGCCCTCGCGGTCGATCCGAGGATGGTAATGGTCACCGGCTGGAACGAGTGGGTGGCACAACGCTTCGACGGACCGCCGGAACGACCGATCTTCTTCGTCGACCAGGCAACCGTCGAGTTCAGCCGCGACGCAGAACCGATGAAGGGCGGCTACAACGACAACTATTACCTGCAACTGGTCGACTTCATCCGGCAGTACAAGGGCCTCGGCACCCAGGCGTCACCAGGCAATGAGCGTTCGATCGACATCGATGGTCCGTTCTCGCAGTGGAACGACGTGCAGCCCGCCTACCGCGACTTCACCGGAGATACCGTGGAGCGTAACCACCCTGGATTCGGCGGCGCGACATATACCAACGACACCGGCCGTAACGACTTCGCGGAGCTCAAGGTTGCCCGCGACGACCGATACGTCTACTTCTACGCGCGCGCCGCTGAAGCGATCACCGGTGCGGACGCGAACCGGAACTGGATGACCTTGCTCGTCAATGTCGATGGCGACGGAACCAACGGATGGAAGGGCTTCGACGTTGCGGTCAACCGCATCGGCGCCGACCGCCACCGAACCTGGCTCGAACGAACCAATCGCGGCTGGGCCTGGCAGAAGGTCGAGAAGGTCGACGTCCGCGTCTCCGGCAGCGAGATTCAGATCGCAGTGCCACGACGGTTCCTCCGGCACGCTGTAGACGACCACGGACGGCTGCAGCTCGAGTTCAAGTGGGCGGACAACATGCAGAACGATGGCGACGTCATGGATTTCTACCTGCACGGTGACGCCGCACCCGACGGCCGGTTCAGCTACGTCTACACCGAGGACCCACACCTGCTGCCTCGACCATGAGTCGGCGAAACGCCACGCACAATTGCCGACACCCATGTCTCGTCCCATCGCAGGGGCCGTCGCAGCAGTCACTGGCGAGCGCCGGCACTGTCGCGGCGCGGAATTCACTGCCGCGTGCCACAAGTGCGTAGATCGCGAGGATGCCTCTACCGATCATGATCAACGACCAGATCGGCATCGCGGGGTGAGGAAGTTCGCAAACACCAAAACCGACGCCAGGAAGATGCCGGCGTACCGAGCCGGAGCCACACGGCCGAGACCTGCCAGACCGGTCAGCCCGGTCAGAACTGCCATTCCGATGAGGATCCAGCTCCAGACGGTGTAGTTCCAGGTGATGCCCAAGCCGGTCGACGCCACCAGGAACATCGTGGTTCTGAGCAGACCGGCGAGTCCCCAGATCAGCTGCAGTCCAGCCAACACGACCAGGAGGGTGCCGGCGAACATCGACCCCATCAGCCCGACGCCGCCTACGCCCTGCAGGGCACGCAAGCCGATCAACTCCAGCGTCGACCGGGACTCGCCCGCACAGGACCGAACCCACGAGGAAGATCACGATGGCGCCCTTGAACAGGCGCTTGCGACCGTACTGGTCACCGAGCTTGCCCCAGCACGACACCGGCCTGGGGCTGGACCGGGGCGTGTACGGCATCGGCACGAAACTCCTTCACATCGGAGTCGGATCCGCGACCGACAGTACTAATGCAAGCCCTCGACGCGCCGTAAGCCCTCGGGCCTTTACGAAGCGTAGGTGTCGCTCCCGGTTTCAGGCACAGAGGCCGCCAGCGTGAGGACGGACAGCACCAAGGCACCGGCCGCGCGTAGCTCCCGTACGGCGCGATCTATCAGCGCTCGGCCGAGACCGCGCCGACGGAATCCCGCCCGCACGGCCATCCAGGTGATTTCAGGAGCCGATGGCAGCGGATAGTCCACAACGAGGAAAACGTTCACTTGCCCGCACTCTTCGGCGACCCAACCGCGCTGGGTCCTGACGGCCCGCGCACAGGCAACCACGCCCACGTCGCTGCCGAAGAAGTACGGCAGGCTCTGCACGATGTCGTCACAGGCCCTGAAATCCCCTGAGCGAAGATGTCGTACAACGGTCTCGGTGTTGGGGGTACGCACACGCGCGCAGCGTAACGCGATCCCTGACACTTCTCTCCTTGAGACTCTGGTCAACCACGTGTGCGAAACCCAAGGCCGGTGTCACGGAGAGGACTGGCCCGCCTCTGCGCGCATCGCGTCGATGGTGCGCAGAATCTCCGCGGCCGCGAGTTCGTGCCCCGCCTTGTTGGGGTGGTAGTAGTGGCTGAGGAGCGACTCCTTCGGCGTCCCCGAGTCCAGTGCCTCCTGCCACCGGGCGCTCACGTCCGCGACGGGGATGTCGTAGTCCCCGCCCAGGCGCCGAATCAACTCAGCCCGGATGCTGAGCGGGTCGTCCGGGTTGCTGAGGTCATGGGGCACGGTTCCGGTCGGGGTGAGGAGCACGAGGGGGACGTGGTTCCTACGCGCCACCGTGATCATGTCGCGCCAGGCTCTCTCCACCTCGTCGAGAGGGAGGTTTGTGTCGTTGATGGCGTAGTCGATCAGCAGCAGATCCGGCTGGTGCCTCAGAACGTCGCGGCGGAAGCGCGCTGCTCCCTGCACGGAGTTTTCGCCACCGATCGACGTGGTGATGGTGTTCATCACTGCGGTCGGGAACCGCGCGTTCAGGCCCTGGTACACCATGAAGGGGTAGGACTCGAAGGGCTTGACCTGCGGTGTCTGGTGATAGCCGGACGGGACGCTGTGGCCGTGAACAACGACATTGATGGTCCGGTTGGCCGGCCACTCCTTGGTCAGCTCTGTGAAGAGTCGCCGCACATCCGCAGTGTGGTCCGGCAGGGCGCCTTCGGGCTCGGTTGCTCCCGCCGCCGTCGTGTGATCCGCTCGGGCATGCGCCCCCGCCACACCAATCGAGCCGATGAGTACGGCGAGCATCGTCAGCATGGTGATCGCCAGGGTGCGACTTGAGACAGTGATAGTCACCTTCGCTCCTTCTCAGCTGCCAACTCGACCACCAAAGACGCGAGTGGACGAGTGAGTCCTCTTCGCAGATACATGGGCACGTTCGGTCCGTTCGCGCCGTGACACCCTTCGCGTATTGTCATACTTAATGGAGGGTAAGTTGTCATACTTATCCGCGCTTGGCAACGCCGGCGCGCGAAACCGGTGACCAGGGTCGGTCAGAGAGCCAGAACCGCCCCACGCGCACGCACGCCATCGCACCCACCGCAACCTCGGGCACCCGGAGGCTCAACCGCTCACTTCTCAGGGAGAGGTCGACCGCCGCAGCTTCCCCGCCGAGGGCGCGGAACCCGTACCGCCGCGCCAAGCGTTGCCCAGACGTCGTACCAACCAGAGGAGGCATTGTGGCGTCATCGCTACTCGACCGGATCGTGCAGCTGTTCCGAAGTCGCCAGGGCGAGAAGGTGATGGCAGAGGCGCAGCGGCTGGTGCGTCACCCTCGTACGCAGAGCTACCTCCATACCGCGCAGGCCAGGGTGGAGCAGGTCGCAAAGGACCCGCGAATCCAGCAGGCGGTCACGAAGGCGCAGGACCGGCTGCAGGCAGCAGCCAGCGACCCACGTACTCAGGCAAAGATCCGCGCCATCGTGTCGAAACTCAACAAGCGCTAGATGGCTATCTAGATCGCCTGACCGGATCATCCCGGACATTGGCGTACGCTCGGGTCATGCTAGAGATGCTCGTTGGCGCCGGCATCTTCGCGGCAGGGGTGGCCATTGGTCGGTTCCTACCCAATCGGCGACGCCGCGGCGAACTTGGCGAGCGCAAGCCCGTCTGCGCGTGTGGACACGCCGTGTCGTTCCACGGCGAGGACGGCTGCTGCCGAGCGACCAAAGAGGTCAGCAAGTGGGACGGCGGCCGTTGGGTCGGGAACGTGCAAGAGCCCTGCGAGTGTCAGAGGTACACGGGGCCGCAGCCCCTGCCGAGTTTCTACGCCCCGGAAATCAGCGACTGAAGCGGCACCAGCCACCGGGCCGCAGGGGGCCAGGCCGTCCTCGCCCTCAACACCGCGATCCGGCACGACTGGACCGTCGACGCACCTGTCAAGCGATCCCTCATCGCCTACGATCACCGAGCTGATTGCCAGCCCGAATTTCCGATTCAACGATCTAGGGGTCCGTCGTCGCGCTGCCGGCGTGGCTCGCGTGGGTCCGTCACGGGCCAGGATCCTCGCGGTTCCCGGCCGCCCCTGCCTGGACCCTCGTCCGGACAGGGCGCCGCCAGATAGCCGCCGGAGCGTGGCCGCGCCTCATGCAACGCGTCAGGCAGCTCGTGTCCGCGAAGGCGCTGGGTGAGCCACTGGGACCGGGTGTGGATCAACAGGATTCCGCCAGCGACGACGAGCAATGAGACCACCTCGCCGACGGTCGCCGCGGGGCCACCACGGATCGACTCCCCCAACCACGCGATACCGACCCCGATCGAGACCGCCGGGTCCCCCACCGTGATGGTCGCGACCGCGAGGGTGCCGAGGAGGCCCTTCTGGTAGGCCTGCTGGTTGAGTGAGAACCCCGCCACACCGACAACAGCAAGGGCGTAGAGCTGCCATCTCCCCGCCAGGGCGAACAGGTCGCCGTCGAACTCGGAGGCGAGACTGCGCAGCAGGCCGGCCGCGACGCCGTAACAGACCGCCGTCGCGACGGCGAGGGGAAGGACCCGCGCATCGCCGCTCAGCCGCGTCGCCAACACCAGGCACACGCCGACGACGGCGACCATGCCCACCGCGAACGGCAAGGCGCCGGCGGTGTCGAAGTGGGCCGCGCCGGTCTCCGGCCGGGCCACGAGGATGAACGCCGTCAACCCGGCGAGCGCGAGCGATGCCGCCAGCACCAGGACGACATCCACCGGACGTCGATTCAGATAGCAGGCGAACCCGATGAAGAACAGCGTTCCGGTGATCAGCAACGGCTGGACCAGCGTCAGCGGGCCGAACGCCAACGCCATGCCCTGCAGGACGAAACCCATCGCCGCCAGGCCGATGCTGGGGACGAACCCCTCCTGCCGGAGCAGGTCCCGCAGGAGTCGGGTACTCGTCAGGCGGGCTTCGGGGACCCGTCGGGCCGCCCGTTGCTGCAGGGCCGCCGCCGCACCGAACGACGCCGCCGCACAGATCGCCAGAGGCACAGCGATGGCGACGCTTGTGTGCGGCATGTCAGGACTCCACCAGCTCCGCGTAGGCCTGCCCCAAGGTCTTGGCCACGGTCGCGCGGTCGAGGCCCAGCGCCGGGTCGGCGAGGATGCCCACACCCGCCGTCTCGTCGGTCGTGATCACCCCGATCGACAGCGGAACCCTGCGGGTCAGCGGGGCCACCGGATAGAGGGCGTGCACGCGCGCGCCGGCCATCCGGTGCGTACCCCTCGGGCCGGGGAGGTAGGACACCACGAGGTTGAGATACCGATCGGAGTACGTCGTACGTGCGAACCATCCATGAAGAGCACCCGGGAGCAGGCCCACCGCACGCATGACGAGTCCGGCGGCGAGGGCTTCGCCGCGTGACACGCCCAGGCGTAGTTCGCTCCGGATCCGTGCGAGGCGCTCGGCCGGCCGCATCGGACCCATCGCAACCTCCACCGGGACCGCCGTCGTCCAGTTGCCGAAGATCCGTTCGTCCGACCGCGGCCGGCCACTGAGCGGGACGAACGCCCGCAGCGGTCCACTGCCGAGCAGGCCCGCCGGACGCAGAAGGCGGTCGAGGGTCTCGGCCACGAGGGCGAGAACGAGTTCGAACGTACGGACATCGAGGCGACGCGCGGCCTTGCGGAGCTCGGCGGCGGGCAGTGGGACAGTCAGCACCGCGCGATGGGACGGGTGCCGGTTGAGCGGGTGCCGGGGGGCACGACCGCGCGTCGCGAGGTGCCAGAGTCCATGCAGAGCATCGACCGCGTTGGTGGTCGGTCGGTCTGCGTGCCGGTCGCCTGGTGTGGCACCCGCACCTGCACCCGGCTCCGTGTCGAACAGCCAGGTGAGGAGCCCGAGGGCCGACAACCCATCGCCGAGGCTGTGATGGACCTTCATCACCAGCGTGCTCCGTCCGCCCGCCGGCGGGTGGATCAGGACCATCCGCCAGACCGGCCGGTCGCGTGGCAACCTCGTGGAGAAGACCTCGTCGAGAATGTCCGCGACGTCCTCGTCCGACCGGGCGTACCGCTCTGTGATGAGTGCGGCGACGTCGACGTCTCTGCGTACCGCCCAACCCCACTGATGACCGCGGCGCATCGGCTGCCACTGGAGCGGCGGAAGATGCGGGACCCGCGCCGCGACCGTCGCCCTGATCTGGTCGAGCGTCACCGCCCGCCCGTCGGAGAGACGGTCCAGTTCGACGACGACGCCGATCTCCTGGGGTGGCCCGCCGTCCTCGACCCGGGCAAAGAATGCGTCCGCCGGGCGCATCGGCCACGGCCGCGACGGTGCCGCGCAGAAGGACGTCGCCGAGGGCTCATCGGTCAACTCGGCGGTCAGCTCACCGGTCACGGCAGTGCCGCGTACACCGGTCGCTGGCATGTCGTTCGTCGGCGGGTCGGCGTGGGACCGGCCGGCGTCGGCCGCCGGACCAACTCCGGGCGGCCCACTCCAGCCGGTGAGAGCCGCACGTACGCGGGCCGCGAGCTGCTCCTGCGACATGCACAGTTCGGCGAGTCCGGCGACCGTCATCAGGCTCGCGTTCGCGATGCCGTGTGCGGGAATCGGCTCGGCCATGATCACCGGCCTACCGCTCGCGACGGCTTCGAGTGCTGTCACGCCTCCGGCGTTCGTCACCACCACGTCGGCCGCCTGGTTGAGCCGGGGCATGTCGTCCACCCAGCCGAGGGGCAGCAGTTGGTCGTGCGGATAGCCGAGGCTTCGCAGCCGGGTCAACACCGTGTCGTTGCGCCCACACACCGCGACGACCTGGACCCGTGGGTCCGCCGCGAGCAGCGTCCGCAGCATCGAGTCGCGCATACCGAAGGCGAACGTGCCACAGGCGATGAGGACGACGAACGCGTCCGCGCGTAGCCCGAAATGCTGCCGGGCGCTCGCCGCGTCACCGGGCCGGAACGCCTTCTCCACGGGCAGCGCCGACACCGCGACGCGGGCGGAGGCGTCGGCAAGGCGGGCACCCGCGACCGCCGCCTCGTGGACAACGTACGTCGTGTCGATCCCGCCGTGGACCCAGAACGGGTGTGGTGCGAAGTCGCTCACCCACGCCGCTGTGGGCGCCGCGAGCCCGCGATGATGGCGAAGCCAGGACAGGCCGGCGCTGCCCAGCGGGTAGGTGCTGAGGATGATGCCGGGAACGAACGCATCGATCTCGCCGGCCAACCTTCGCCCCGCCCAGCTACCGGTGAAGCGCTTGGAGCCGCGCGCCAGAAAGCGAAGGCGCCAGCTTGCGCCGTAGAAGAAGTCGTACAGCCAGGGTGCGCGCTCGACGCTGGAGGTGTAGATCCAGCAGAAGCCCGGGCCGACGCCCGGCCCCATCCGGTCGAGGGTGTCGACCCAGCGGATCTCGCTGCCCGGCCAGCGCTGGAGCACCGCTTCACGAAGCGCCCGGCCGGCGGCATCGTGCCCGCCGCCGATCTTCGCCGACACGATCATGACGCGGCGCCGCGTGAACCCTCCGCCGTCCATGCCGGTGTGGGCAGGAGCGACACCGATCACGTTGGCCCCCCTCAGCCGAGATCACGCCTCGTGCGTGGGCTGCCCTGCGGCAGCGGCACCAGGAACGTCGCGCAGGCGCCCTGCTACCTGGGGATCTCCTGCCGTGATGTGCGGCATATGAAACCAACCGCCTACGGCGACAACCGGCCTGCAGTCTACCCGCGCACCCCTCCTCGCCCCTGACAAAAGGGCAAAGCCCACGATTCCCCCAACCCATGCCTTCGAGGAGAGTTTTCTCATCACGGGCAAGGGATTCCCACTCTCCTCCCCAACGGATTCGTACGCTCCGAGTGACGTGTCACAGCCGACCGCTAGGGCCGCAGCTGCTAGCGCTCATAGGCGGATGCCTGGAGCGTGTAGAGGTCGGCGTAGGTCCCCCTCCTCCGCATTAGCTCGTCGTGCGTGCCCTGCTCGACCACGCGGCCCCCGTCGAGGACGATGATCAGGTCGGCCATGCGTACCGTCGAGAACCGGTGCGACACCAGGAGTGTGATCCGGCCGTCCTTCCGCGCCCGCGCGGCTGTGGCGAAACCCTCGAACAGCGCATGCTCGGTCTCCGCGTCCAGCGCCGACGTCGGCTCGTCCAACACCAGCACCAACGGGGCCGTACGCATGAACCCCCGCGCCAGCGCGAGCTTCTGCCACTGGCCGTGGGACAGCTCGACACCACCCGGCCAGGTTGCACCGAGCTGTGTGTCGAGCCCGTCATCGAGGTCGGCTACGACGTCGACCGCACCCGCCTGGTGGATCGCGCGCTGGATCGTCTGCTCGACCGCCCGCTCGCTAGTGGACCGGTCCTCGAACCGCGCCAGGTCACCCACACCCACCGCCTCGCGCACACGGAACTCGAAGCGGCAGAAGTCCTGGAACGCGCCGGACAGACGCTCCCGCCAGGCTGGCGCGGCAATCCGCGCCAGGTCGGCGCCGTCGACCGCGATCCGTCCGTACGACGGCGCGTAGAACCGGCACAGGAGCTTGACCAGGCTGGACTTCCCGGCGCCGTTCTCCCCCACGAGGGCGATCACAGCGCCGGCCGGGAGGTCGACACTCACGCCGTCGAGCACGAGCCGGTTGGTACCGGGGTAGCGAAACGACACGTTCTCGAACGCGATGCCACGCCGCATCGTGACCGGTGCCGGCACGTCGGCTGGTCCTGCCGACGCCTCGGCGAAGTCCTCGAGCCAGGTCAACCGGCGCGAGACGTCGAGCCAGATCGTACGGAAGAGGTGGATCTCACCGACCGTCTGGCCGACGTAAGCGGAGAGTCTGCTCCCGGCGACCAGGACCACAAGGGTCGGACCCACCGAACTTCCGCCGTCGGAGGCGGCCCACCACACAGCGGCGACGAACGCCAGTCCGAACACCGCCACGGCACCCGCCTGCCATGCCGCTGATGCCCAGCGGGTCCGGGCGAGCGGTCGGTAGCGGCGCAGCCAGGCTGCCCGCCGATCGTCGCGCAGGCGCCGCCGTACGCCTGCGATGCGTACCTCCTTGGCGGGCTCCGGCGTCGTGCCGAGGAGGAACAGGTGCCTGGCCAGCCGATCATGCTGGGCGCCAGCCTCCTCTACGGACTTCTCGACGCCGCCGCGCCAGTTCGTGGCCAGGACGATGGGTACGGCACACAGACCGAGCAGGCCGAGTACCGGGTCGACCGACATCAACAAGCCGAGCGTGAGGAGGAGGCGTACGAACGCGCCCACCGTCGAGAACAACGACTGGTACAGCCCACTCAGTGCCGCAACGGCGTCACGTAACAGGGCGAGCAGGTCCGCAAAGTCAGGCCTTTCGTGGTGCTCGATGGTCGTCGCGGAACTCATCATGCGGGCGGCGTGGGCCTCCATCGGCACGGAGGCACGGTCTGCCAACCGCTGGTTGACGCGTTCGCTGAGAACGTTCAGGAGCCAGGTTCCGGTCGCCAGGGCACCAACGGCGCAGGCGCTGAGCAGGATCGCCTCCGGTTCCGCCGCCACAACCGCCTCCGCCAGCTTCGCGATGCCGAGGGCGAAGAGCGCGTCAGGGAGCGCCGCGGCGACCGTCGTGACGAACGCGACGACGAGTAGCCGCGGTTCAGCCCGGTGGCCCATCCGGAGTGAGCGGCCGATCGACCGCCAGGACGACGGCAGCGCGCTCGCCTGCGCGGTCATCGGACGCCGCCTCCGTCCGTCGCGAAGCGAGATGCCTGCAGGTCATACAGCTGCCGGTAGCGGCCGCCGCGTCCCACCAGCTCGTCATGTGTACCGACCTCGGCGACTTTTCCCCGCTCCAGAACGCAGATGCGGTCGGCATGACGCACGGTCGAGAACCGGTGGGAGATGAGCAGTGTCGTACATCGCCCCCGCACGGCCGTGAGGATGCGGTCGAAGACCTCGGCCTCTCCGCGCACGTCGAGTTGAGCGGTCGGCTCGTCGAGGATGACCAGCCCAGCACCGTTTTCCACCGCACACAGCGCACGTGCGAGCGCGATCCGCTGCCACTGCCCGCCCGACAGGTCGGTGCCGTTGGCGTACCGGGGCGAGAGGACCGTGTCGAGCCCGGCGATCCCGGCAGCCCCGGCCGCTGCGAGGGCGGCCTCGACCGCGTCCTCCGTCGCTCCGGTGGGCGCCACGTTGTCCCGCACCGGCAGTTCGTACCGGATGAAGTCCTGGAAGACCGCGGTGATGTCCTGTCGCCAGGCGTCGATGTCGAGTTGCCGCAGATCGACGCCGTCGATCGCGATGCGCCCTTCGGTCGGGTCGTAGAGTCGGCACAACAACTTCACCAGCGTGGTCTTGCCGGCGCCGTTGAGACCGACGATCGCCACCGACTCCCCGGCTTGCACCGTGAGGTCGACACCGTCGAGCACAGGCATGCGATGGCCCGGATAACGGAACCGGACGTCGTGGAGCGCCACGCGTACGCCTGTCCTGCTTCCGATCTGCCGGGCACGGCGGGGGCTCGACCGAACGCCGCGAGGATCGGGAGCCGGCGCCGCCAGCAGCTTTCCCGCAGCCGCCATGGGCCCGCCCAACCCCAGCACGGCCGCGACGTCCTGGGCA
The DNA here is from genome assembly GCF_040196095.1 of Actinopolymorpha sp. B17G11. Classification (NCBI taxonomy): domain Bacteria; kingdom Bacillati; phylum Actinomycetota; class Actinomycetes; order Propionibacteriales; family Actinopolymorphaceae; genus Actinopolymorpha; species Actinopolymorpha sp. B17G11. Next base: position 55,363 of record NZ_JBEFTW010000014.1, on the reverse strand, counting down.
ATGTAGGGGAGAGACCAGTTGAGGCCGCCGAACGCCAGTGCGCTCGCGCCCATGGCCGCCTGCGCGAAGACGACTGCCTCTCCGATGCCGACGGTTGCACTCGCCAAGTCACGCGCAAGTGACCACATGACGATGCCGTTGGTACCGACGAGCAGACCGACCGTCGTCCAGGTGGGCAATGGCCGAAGGCGCATCGCCTGCCAGCGAAGCTCCACCAGGCGACTCCGACTTGCCGCGAACTGCGCCACCACCCACTCGCTCAATCCGAACAGCCGCACCTCCTTGGCCGCCGGGGGCGCCGCGGCGAGCCGGTAGGCGTACTCCGCGCGGCGTTCGGCGGCGAGAGCCTCACCAGTGTTGCGGTCCCAGAGCGTTCCAGGGCGCAACAGCCAGTGCGTCGACGCCCACGCACCGCCGACCAGCACGGCTGCCCACCATGCGTACGCACTGAGCACGCCCACCTGTGCGAGTCCGACCACGAGGTGCACGAGGCCGGCGGCGATCATCCCGAGGGAGTACGACAGCGGTGGTGCGGCGATGCCCAGGTCGAAGTCCCGCGCCATCGTCAGCTCATCGGTCAGCTCGGGTGACTCGAGATGGGCATGCCCTGCGGCCGGGTCGTCGCGACCAGCAGCCGGTCGTGCAGCCATGACGACGCGTGGTCTCCGAGGTTCGCGCTCACCTGGGTGTGCAACGGAGCCAGCAGATGCAGGAGGACGAAGGTCACTCCCATGCCGACGAGCAGACCGTCCAACGGGCGACCGTGGCGCACGGCATCGACCAAGGCGCCGAGTTGAACGGCGAACGCGGCTGGCAGCACGCCCCGCGCGACAACCACCGCCCACCACACGGTCGCAAGGCCCGGCTGGCAACGGGTGAGAACGGCGAAGAACCGTAGGGCATCCGAGGTACGCACGGCGCCGATTAGGTCATGCCGGGACGCCCGACCGCCAGGAAAACGCCGGCAAGCTGGCCGTTGTGGTAGCCTGCCTATACGGGTTTTCCCTACATAGGTTGACGATTCTGCTCTCTCCGCATCTCAGTGGCGGCCAGCGAACCGCGTTCGTCCGGCCTGACTTCGTCATCGCCGTCGACGGTCGCGGCGATCCGCCGTTGGCGGCCCTATAGTGGCCGGGCATGCTGGAGCCATACCTGTCACCGTCGCGCGGCGCGTCCTTGCTGAGGCCTCGGCCATGACCGAGCGGGTCAATCACATCGCAGACTCCCTCGACCTGCAGGTGGTCGAACAGCTGGCCGGTGGATACTTCGGGGCTTTCCACATCCACACCACGGCAGGAGCCTGTGCGGTGTTGAAAGTGCTTCCTGCCTGGCCCGAACTGGCTCTGGACAAGGTGCAGTGCGCGGTGGGTCTCGTTGCCCTGTTGAGAGAGCGTGGCTACCCGGCGCCGCGCTACCTGGATGTGGGAGTCGTCGATGCCGACGTCTACACCGTGCAGGAGTACCTCTCCGGGAGCGTTCCCGATCGACTCACGCCAACGACGGCCAGCGAGTTGGTCCGCCTCTGGCGTACTCACGAGGGCGCAGCACCACCCGTGGCCGACAACCAGTGGGGCAGGGCACTGATCGCCAGAGTCCAGAGGGGCGAGGAGCTACGCTCGGCGACCAACGACCCTCAGGTGCTCGCGGTCCTCGACCGGGCGCTCGAAGTGGCCGCTGCTGCCGATCCCGAGGTATTCCGCGTCGGCGACATCGTGCATGGCGACTTCCATCTCGGCAACCTGCTCGTCCGCGACGGTGGGATAGCTGCCGTGTTCGACTGGGAAGGGGCGCGGGCGGGCGACTCGCGCGCAGACCTGCTCCGGATGTACGCCGTCGCCGCGACCTGGGAGCGGGCCGACTCGGAGGTCGTCGCCCTGCTTCGCAAGGAGCTTGACGACACGACGCCGCCCGACGTCCGGCTTCCGATCGGGGCCGAGATCGCGGTCGAACACCTCCGCTATGGCCTCTTCGCCAGGCCGAGCGAGTTGGGCTGGGTGCTCCGCGAGGCAAGGATCCTGCTGTCCGAGGCGGAGTAACCGCCGAGTGGCCTGACGCCCGATTTGGTGGCGGCCTTGCCGGTGCGCGCTACGCCAGCTCCGCGGCGATCTCCTCGACGATCGCCGGATCGTACGCGCCGTGCGGATGGCGCAGGCAATCCTGGCTCGGTCCGAGGCTGTCGCCGGTCAGGTGCCGGTCGCAACTTCGCTGGTGAGTGCGGTGGCGAACGGTTCGATGATCGAGTCGTTGACGGGACGCCACATGAGGGCGAGTTCGAGGCGGGGTGCCGCCACGAGCGGGACGGCGGTGACGGTACGCGGAAGCGGTGGCAAGGGACCCGGAAGGATCGCGATGCCGGCACCGGCACCAGCGAGCGCGGCGGCCGAGAGCGCGTCCCAGGCGTCGTAGATGCGGACCGGCCAGCGGGCAAGGCTGAGACGCTCTCGTGCGAGCCACCCGTCCAACAGGCTCCGAAGCCCGGGCCCCTCCTGCTCCGGATAGAGCACCAGGTGTTCACCGGCAAGGTCGGAGGGTTCGACGGCATCCGACCTGGCTGCCAAGTGCCGCCTGGGGACCACGGCGTGGAGGGTGTCCCGCGACAGGACGGCGGATCGTAGTCCGACCGGATTGGCCGTAGCGGAGGACGGGCGCACCACACCGGCGTCGAGCCGGTGGTCGTGAAGGGCCTCGAGCTGGCGGATCGTCGGTGCCGCCTGCAGCTCGACGTCGACCTTCCGTCGCCGTGCCACAGCCAGCAGACGGGCCACCCATCCGAAGGTCGCGGACTGGACGTATCCGATCCGGATCGTCCCACCCTGTCCGTCGAGGAGCGCCCGCACCTGTCGCGTAGCGCGATCGGCGGTCCCGACGACGGTCCGCGCATGCTCGGCGATGATCCGGCCGGCGGCAGAAGGAGCGATCGGACGGGCGGAACGGTCGAGGAGCTGACAGTCCAGCTCCGCCTCGAGGCGCTGGATCCGGCGAGTGAGCGTCGACTGCGGAATCCGGAGGCTGGTCGCCGCCATTCCGAGGTGCCCGTGCTCCACGACCGCGACGAAACCGCGCAGGTTCTCGATCTCCATTCGTGTCCCTCCGATGCTGGAAGTGCATCGGATTCCACCACATCATGCACAATGTTCGACAGCCGAGTAGCGGCCTGCGAACGTTCAGCGCCATGACAACCGAGCCCTCGCGCGTCGCGGACGAGCTCCGCGTGCTCTTCTGCATCGGCGTACTCCCGGACTTCTGTGCCCAGCCGGCCGTGGACTTCGACTGGTTGCTCGAACCGTTCGCCACGCGTGTCGGCCCACCGCTGGACTTCGTGAGCGCGTGATGTCGGTGCCGACGTTCGGGATCCTGCACGACTTCCGGCAGCCTCTCCCTCACAGGCAGACCACGGCCGCCTACCTCGCCGAGTGTCTGGAGGAAGTGGCCGAGGCGGATCGACTCGGCTTCGACGCTGTCTGGATGTCAGAACATCACCTCACCCCGGACGGACTCCTCCCGTCACCGCTGGTCATGGCCGGGGCCATCGCGGCACGGACGACGAAGATCCAGATCGGAACCAACATCCTCGTCCTCCCGCTGCATCATCCGCTCCGCGTCGCGGAGGATGCCGCCGTCGTCGATCTGATCTCGGGCGGTCGGTTGGTCCTGGGGGTCGGGCAAGGCTACGCAGAACGCGAGTTCGCCGCGTTCGGCGTCAACCGTCGCTTTCGACCGTCCCTGCTCGAGGAGGGCCTGGAGGTGGTCCGGCAGGCCCTCACCGACGGGCGCGTACGCATGCGGGGCAGGCGTTGGTCGATCGACGACGTTCCGATCACGCCGAGCCCGCGGCGCCCCGTGCCCATCCTCGTCGGCGGAGTGAGCCAGCAAGCGCTCGCACGGGCCGCCCACCTCGGCGACGGCGTTCTCCTCTACTGCGCGACTCCCCGCGATCTGCGGGCCCGATGTCGTGTCCTCGACCGGGTGCTGGGCGAGAGCGATCCGACCAGCTCTCCGGATGGGACTCGACGCGGGGCCCGGCGCCGCCTCGCCCGCGTGTGCACCGGGATACTCCACGTGGCTGAGGATGCCGAGCAGGCCTGGGCAGAAGCCGGAGCGGGAATCGCCTACATGGAGCGCAGCATCGCCTCCTACTCCACGCCGGACGCCGGGACCGACCTCTGGTCGACGACGTCGCTCGACCCATCGGACTATCTGGTCGGCACTCCCGAACAGGTGGCCGACAGGCTGGTCGACCTTCATGCGGAGACGGGCTTCGACCACTTCGCCCACTGGGTACGTCTCCCCGGGATCTCCCATACCCGCGCGATGGAGTCCCTTCACCTCATCAACTCAAGGCTCCTCCCCGCGGTACGCGAACGGATCACGCGACGTCAGGCATCGACGGGTCGGGTCCCGCCGCCGACGACGCCTACTCGGCGTCCTCCGGGCAGTGCTCCTTGAGCCAACCACGCAGGGGCACGTCCTCGTCGGTCGGCGAGTAGTAGCCGTTCGCATTGACACCGGCACCAAGCAACTGCTGGCGGATCGGGCCGCTCGTCGGCCACAGGTCCTGGACGGTCATGTCGTCCTTCGTACGAATCCACCGGAAGCCGTAGCCGTAGAAGAGCACCTTGCGGGTGACGTCGGACCAGTTCGGGCTGGCCGCGTGCCACATCCGCCGGTCGAAGAACACGGCGGTCCCTGGCTTGGCCAGAACGGGAACCGCACCCGCGGGCTGGCCCTGCCCATCGGGGATGTCCATGTCGTCGTGCTTGTGGCTGCCCGGGATCACCCAGAAGTTGCCGCGACCCTCGACGCTGGTGTCGGAGAGGAAGTACGCCACCTTGATCGACAGGCGCGGACGTGGATGGGAGTCGATGTCCCGGTTGACCCGGCCAGAGTCCTGGTGCCATCCGAACGTCTTGTCCGTGCGAGCCTGCCCCGACGGCGGCGTCACGATGAGGTGGGCGTGGTAGAGCGAGATGTTCCAGCCGAGGATCCCCCACACCTTGGGCAGGATCGGCGCATAGTCGACGAGGTCGGTGAACGCCGGGTCCTCCGGAATGAAGTTCGGGTAGAACATCGCCTTGTCCGCGGGCTTGCCGGCCGCGAGATGATCCGCGTGGAGGCGGTCGGCTGCCGCGGTGAGCTGTTCGACCTGCTGCGGGCTCAGTGCGTCCTCGATCTGCAACAGGCCATGTTCGTCGAAGGTCTGCCGTTCCTCATCCGTAAGCCGGTGTTTCAGGCACGACGGATCCATGTCAGTTCTCTCCTTGAGGCGTTGCGGCTTGGGGCATGGACCTCGACCGGCTCCTTCGACAGACGACATCCTCATCCAAGATGCGGAATCATTGTTCGCCTGTACGGAAAGTAGTCGGACACCGAAACAGCGTCAAGGAGACGGCCGGCGCAGGACACCCGTCGCCCGGTGCCGGCACTCAGGCAACGCCGGCGGGCCTGAACGCCCGCAGCGACGGCAGCGCCCGTCCGGAGAAGTCCCACATGGTGAGGTTGTCGTTCGGCGTGCCAGCTCCTGGTTCCCAGCCCACTCCCGGGAGCCATCCCGGTTCCCAGTCGAAGAAGCCAAGGCCGTGGCCACCTGGCACACCCAGCAGGATCTCGCGCAGCGCGTCGAAGAACGCGGCCTGCCCTTGCGGCGTGGCGGGGTAGGTGTCCTCGTCCGGCAGAGGCTCGGCAAGTGGGTAGAAGTTCGGTAGGTCGTCGCCGTTGTCCGCGGTCCACGGGTAGGCGGTCTCGACCACCACGATGTCCTTGTCGTAGCGGGGGGCGAGATCGCCCAGGTTTGCCTCGAGGTCGGCTAGCGATCCGTGCCAGATCGGGTAGTACGACTCGCCGATCAGGTCGAAGGGCACCTCGAACTCGAGCATGTGGTCGAAGAACCACACCGAGCCGCCGTTGTCGCCTCCACGGTCGATGTGCAGCATGATCTTCGGCTGTCGGACACCGTGCGCACCCTGCCGCGCGCCGGTGGCTCCCGCCTTGAGCAGGGTGGTGAACGCCTCCCACTGCTGCGGTCGCCCGTCGGTCGGATACAGCTCCCCGATGGGATGGAGCATGCCGGAGGTGACCTCGTTGCCGATCTGCACCATGTCGACCGGTGAACCCTGCGCCGCGAACGCCGCGACCGCATGGGTGGTGTAGCGCCGGACCGTGTCAGCAAGCGTGGGCAGATCCTGTCCCTGCCAGGCTTCGGGGGTCGGCTGCTTTCCCGGGTCGGCCCAGAAGTCGGAGTAGTGCAGGTTGAGCAGGATCTTCAGGCCCGCCCGATGAGCGCGTCGCCCAAGGTCCAGCGCCGAGTCCAGGGTGCTGTAACCGGCCGGCGGGTTCGTCCACACCCGCAACCGGACGTGCGTCGCGCCCTGGCCCTCGAGGATCTTCTCGATCGGACGCACCTTCCCCCGCGGGTCGCGAAGCTGGTTGCCGATCGCCTCCTCCTGCAGGGTGAACCCGATGTCGGCGCCGCGCACGCTCAGCGCACGTCCCATTCCTCCATGGGCATGGGCCACTGGCACTCCGAGAACACCGACAACAGGGGCCGTGACCGCCGAGGCAAGCAGGAACCGCCGTGGAAACAACGCCCGCATGGTCATACCTCATCCTCATCCGGACCAGGAATCTGTGAGCGGTCACACTAACTGTCCACAGAGTCGCGAGGCAGCTCTTCACGCAACCGGCGGCCAAAGTGGCCACCACTGGCGGAGCTACGCAGGAATTGACAGGAAGGACGCCGGCCGGCGACCCTGTGATCGCTCACAGACCGCGGATGCCGACCGTCCATCATTCCCACTGGAGACCTCCGTGACCGGACCCGACCTTCGGCGCGGCCCGAACGAGGCGTTGGGCGCCGCGGGCCCCACGCCGACGCACCGCAGGATGCCGACGATCGATGACGTGGCGAAGCTTGCCGGGGTCTCCAGGGGCACCGTGTCGCGGGTACTCAACGGCGGGCACTACGTGAGTCCGGGCGCGCTCGCCGCGGTCCAGCGGGCGGTCCGCGACTCCGGCTACATGGTCAACGCCAGCGCCCGGAGCCTCGTGACCAAGCGGTCGAACGCGGTCGCCTTCGTACTCTCCGAACCGCAGGAGCGGCTGTTCACCGACCCGAACTTCAGCGTCCTGCTCCCGGCGTGCACCCAGGCACTCGCCGCGGAGGGCCTCAGCCTCATCCTCATGGTCGCCGCCGACGAGGAGGAGCGGAACCGCGTCCTCCGCTATGTCCACAGCCGCCATGTCGACGGAGTCCTGCTGGTCTCCACCCACGGCGGCGACCCGGTCTTCGGCGCCCTCCAGCGGAGTCAGATCCCGGCCGTGGCCTGTGGCCGTCCGCTCGACCATGAGGTGACGATTCCCTTCGTCTCAGCCGACGATCGGGAAGGCGGCCGGCAGATGACCCGCTACCTCCGTGAACGCGGGCACCAGCACATCGCCATCATCGGCGGCCCACAGGACACCGCTGGCGGTTACGACCGGCTCCAGGGTTACCGCGACATCCTTGGGCGCAGGGCGCTGAAACGGTTGACGGTCTGCACTCCCGACTTCGGCTACGAGGCCGGCAAGCGCGCGATGCGTGAGCTGATCGGTGCCAATCCGGACATCGACGCGGTGTTCGCGGCGTCCGACCTGCTTGCCTCGGGTGCCCTCACGACCCTGCGCCGGTCGGGTCGCCGGGTGCCAGACGACGTAGCGGTCGGCGGGTTCGACGACTCGAGCATCGCGGCCACCTCGGATCCGCCGTTGACGACGATCCGGCAGCCGCTGGAACAGGTGGCGAAGGAGATGGTCGAGGTCCTTCTCGCACTCATCCGCCACGAGCCTGCGTCGTCACGGGTCCTGCCGACGCAACTGGTCGTACGATCCTCGGCGTGAGTGGCCGCCCATGAGCGGCGGTGTCGACGGAGCCGTCGGGGCCTACCGCGACTGTGCTCGCCGGGTGGCAGCTGGCCCGGAGCTACTTCTTCGTCCGGTGTCCGAAGCCGAGCCGTTCACGCAGACCGCCGGCCTCCTCGCCCGCGGTCCGCTGCCTCGGCGGACCCTCGGCGGCGGGCCTGTCTGCGCCCGCTTCCCCGGTGTCGCCTCTCTCCGCCCCTTCACCAGTGCCACGGCCCGTGTCCGCGCCGGCGGCGCCAGCCGTGCCGGATGCGGCCTCGAGCCGCTCACGCTCGGCGCGTTCCTTCTCCAGCTCACCGGAGAGCTTCTCTTCCCGCTCCCGGAACTCCTTCGCCTCGCGACGCCTGCCCCGGAGTTCGCGGCGCCGCGTCCGCTGCCTGGCGAGGCTGCGGACCATGATCCCGAGCCCGATCAGCCCCACCGCACCCACGACGACACCGAACAGGAACAGCCAGCCGGTGTAAGCGCCCACGGAAAAGCCAAAGATGGTGAAATCGCCGGTCATCGCTGCCGCGGAACCGAGATTCGTCACGACACCGACCACCGCGACGATGGCGGCAATGACGAGAAGAACCAATCCGATGACGAACATGGCGTCGCCTCCACACGTACGGGAAACCCCTTTACCCGTAGGACTGCTGCAAGCGAGGCAACGGATGCCAGTGCCACCGTGTCACGTCGCCGCGGACCTACGGCGCGTCTAGAAGTCAACGCCGCAGCGCAGGTGAGCGTCAAGGCGTGTCAGTCCCTAATGAGGTCCCGACATTTCCTGCCAGCCAACAACCGATGATTTTTCGTTATTTCGTGGGCTTTTCGCATCGGCGCCATGTCGCGGCTCGCTCGATCCTCTCGACACTCCTACGTCAACCGCGCACGGCGCCGGCGACTCCTTCGACGAAGTAGCGCTGCAGGAGTAGGAAGATGACGACGATCGGCAGCAGGCTGATCGTCGACGCCGCCGCCATTCCCGACCAGTCGGTCATGTTCTCCCCCTGGAACGAATAGACGCCGACGGCGAGGGTCCGCAGCTCCGGCCTGGCCAGTGTGAGGACAAGCGGGATGAGGAAGCTGTTCCAGACCCGCATCAGCGACAGGATGATGGCGGTGGCGATCGCCGGCTTGGCGAGCGGAAGCATGACCTGCCAGAAGATCCGGAAGAATCCCGCGCCGTCGATCCGTGCGGCCTCCTCCAGCTCCTTCGGTAGCTGGCGGAAGTAGCCGGCGAAAAGGAAGACCATGATGACGTGGGCGCCGCCGGACTCAGCCAGGATGATTCCCCAGATCGAGCCGGACAGTCCGAGCCTGTTGATCAGCTCGAACACCGGGATGATGGTGTAGCCCTCCGGCAGGAACAGCGTCGCGACGAAAGCGATGACGAGGACCTTCTTGCCAGGAAAGCTGTAGCGGCCGAGTACGTAGCCGATCATCGCCGTCGTCACGGTCACGATGGCGATGGAGGCGATCGTGATGATGACCGTGTTCCAGAAGTACGGCCCGATGTTGGCTTCGTACCACGCCCGCGTGTAGTTCTCCCACTGGACTTCTTCGGGAATCAGTCCGACCGTCCCGAAGATCTCGTTGTCGGTCTTCAACGAGGCGCTGACCATCCACAGGAACGGATAGATCCAGACCAGGCACACCGGCAGGAGGGCGAGGGTGACGACGACCTCGCGGACGTAGCCCCGTCGTCTCCGTCGGAGTGACGCCGGCCCCGGCTCGGGCGCGTCGAGCTCACGGGTCGCGACCTGCGGGACAGCGGTCACCGGCGCCCACTCCTCAACTCGCGTTGCGTCGCCGCTGCCCGGCGCAGCCCCCATGCCTGGGCGAGCGTGAGCGCAAGGACCGTGAGGCCGAAGAAGACCGCGACCGCCGACGCGTATCCCAGGCGGGGTTGGTGTTCCGCGGCGAACGCCAGGCGGAAGATGTAGACCTCGACGAGCTCGGTCGAGAACGCCGGCCCACCTCCGGTCATCGCCTGCACCAGCGGGAAGGTCTGTAACGCACCGACGAATCCGATCAGTGTGATGATGATCGCGAACGGCATGATCAGCGGAATGGTGATGTGCCGATGGACCTTCGACCGCGAGGCACCGTCGACCTGGGCGGCTTCGTACAACTCCGGTGGCACGGTCTGCAACGCGACCAGCCAGTAGATCATCGAGATCCCCATCCACTTCCAGACATAGACGCCCGCGACCGCCCACAACGACAGATCCGGGTCACCGAGGAAGTCGACGGGTGCGTCGATGAGCCCGAGCGTCAACAGGGCGGCGTTGAGCGGACCGTCGAACGGATTCAGGACGAGCGACATGACGATGCCGACGATCGCCGTCGTCGTCACGACCGGCAGGAAGAACATCGTCCGGAACACCGCCCGCATCCGCAGCGACTGGTCGTTGAGCAACAGCGCGGCGAAGAGCGCGAGGATGATCGTGCCGGGAACCGTCACCGCCGCGAACGCGAAGGTCCGGCCGAACGCCTGCCAGAAGTAGGGATCCCGAACCGCCTCGGCGTAGTTGGCGAAGCCGACCCATTCCCGGTCCGAGTCCAGACCTGACCAGTCGAGGAAGGAGATGTACCACGACGCGACCAGCGGATAGAACGTGAAGAGCAGGGCAAGCAGCAGGGTCGGCGCCATGAACAGGTAGCACCAGCGCGCCGCCCAGATGCGTTCGCGCAGCGTTCCAGCGTGCGGACCGTCACTTCGATCGGTGCCGAGCCGACCGAGCTGCGGGCTCTGGCCGAGTACCGCCAACGTCAACCTCCGCTTTCGCTGCCGCCTGGCCTCCCCCGCGTCAGCGCGCCTGGTAGTCCTCCGACGTGTAGTCCTTGAACGGATCCCAGTTGGGGAATGCCCAGTCGTCGGTGGAGACCTTCGCGCCCTTCTTCACCGCTGCGGCGATCGCCTGGTCCCGCGTACGCATTGCCCTGTCCTTGAGGTCGCGCAAGGCCTCCTTGACGTCGGGGGTCTTGCCGACCAGCGCCGACTGGATGATCTGACCGAAGTCCGGCGACAGCGGCTTGAGCTCGCGGTTGACGAGCTCGATGTCGGGGTTGCCGACCAGCAGGTTGGGCGCGGCGACCATGCCCGCTGCCAGCTTCTGGCACATCGTGGCCTCTCGGCTGAGACCGGACTCGATGGCCTTGTTCGCCCCTTCGAGAATGGGTGGGTTTCCCACACCGACGATCTTTCCCCACGCCGTCTGACCGGCCATGCTCGTGACGTAGGACAGGACGTCGCCCGCGACCTCCTTGACCTTGCTCTTCGAGAAGACGACCACGCCGTCGGTCCCGGTGAGGGCGTAGCCCTGCGGTTTCGGATTCGAGCCATCCATCGGGACCTCGGCGACACCGAACTCGAAGTCGGGTTCCTGGGTGTTCCACGCCACGGTGACCCACGGCCCCGCGAAGACCGTTCCGGCGTTGCCCCGCACCACCCGCGGCCACGACTCAGGCGCGGTCAGCGAAGCGGATCCGGGGAAGATGCTGCCGTCACTCTGCAGCGCCATCAGGAGCTCGATCGCACCGGCGATCTCGTCGGCGTCGTAGATGTACTCCCCCGTCTTCGGGTCGAAGTCACCGACCGCCGCGAGCCCTGCCGAAACCGCGAGGTAGCGCACGATGCCGGTCAGGCGGGGCGGCTGCCCGATCTCGAGGACGAGTCCGTACGCACGACCCCTGCCGTTCTTGGTGATCTTCTTGGCCGCGTCGCGGTAGTCGTCCCACGTGAGCGGTTTGGCCTGGGGGTCGTACCCAGCGTCGCCCATGAGCTCGGTGCTGTAGTGGAGCGCCGAGATGTAGCGGCGGTCGCTCGCGAGCGGCACGGAGTAGAGCTTGTCGTCGAAGACCTGGACGCCTTCGACGAAGGTGCCTTCGGGAAAAGACGCCTTCCAGGCGTCGAAGTCCGGGATCAGGTCGTCGACCGGCGACACCCAGCCCTCGGCCACCGCCTGGGTCAGCGGAATCGTCGGCGGAAGCTGCAGCACGTCGTGTGCGGTGCCGTTGCGGATTCCGAGAGGGGCGACCTCCTCGATCCGGTTCCAGGGAAGCCCGTCGTAGGTGCACTCGATGTTGGAGTGCTTCTCCTGGTAGGCGGTGAAGAACTCCTCCCAGAAGGGAGCCTTGGTGTCGTTGGAGTCCATCAACCGGAACTGCACGTCGTCCTTCGGCAAGGCGACCTTCGAATCCGGGATCCTCATTCCCGCCTCGGGCACGCCACCATCGCCAGAGCCGGTGCCGCCGTCGCCGCCTCCAGCGTCACCGCACCCCGCCAGAGCGCCGACCGCGGCTCCCGCCACGATGCCGCCAGTCCCCGCCAGCAGTCGGCGCCGGCTCAGTCCTGCAGGGGTGGACGTGAACGAGCTCCTCGCCATCCGGCTTCCCTTCTCACACCAGGAATCAGGTCTCACCAGGGCTCAGTCGGACTTTCAGACCGGCTCGGCTTTCGGCACAGGTGGTCCAGAAGTGGTAAGAGGTTAGACGACTGGACTTCGCACGGTCAACGGAATGGAAGGTCAGTCCACAGTGGTCTGCGCATTTGTAGGATGGGCTGAGCCATAGCATCGCGATCGGGCGGTCGCCGCGGTTGACGCGTCGGCAGTGCCCGGACGGTGCTCGAAGCGAGGAGGGCCAGCGGATGTGGCAACCGGTTGCACAACAAGGCAGCCTTTCTGAACGCATCGTCGCCCAGGTCGAACTGCTACTGCGCGACGAGCGACTCAAGGTCGGCGACCGGTTACCCCCCGAACGCGAGATGGCCCAACTGCTCGGAGTGAGTCGGCCCTCACTGCGCGAGGCGGTCCGGATCCTGCAGGCCCGCGGCCGGCTCGTGGTCAAGCATGGCCAGGGCGTGTTCGTGGCCGAGCCCCAGTCCGGCAAGGATCTGCGGGCCGCGCTCCACCGTGCGGAGGTCAACCTCCACGAACTCTTTGCCATGCGGGAGGTCCTCGAGGTTCCGGCGGCGAGCTGGGCCGCGGAGCGGATCACGCCCGAAGAGCTCAGCGACCTGCGGACCACCCTCGACGAGCTCGACGCGGCTTTCGACGAGGAGACACCGGACTTCGAACGTCTCGCCAACCTCGACGCGGCGTTTCATCTCGGCATCGCGCGCTCGGCGGGCAACCAGTTCCTGCAGCAGACCAGCAACGTCCTCCACGACATCCTGCTGTCGGGCATGGAGACCACGCTGCTCATTCCCGGCCGGCGGGAGAAGTCACGACGCGAGCACCAGAAGATTCTCGAGTCCCTGACGGCCGGCAACGCGCCGGCGGCCGGGCGCGCGGCACGGGCACACGTCCGCAGTGCTCGTGGGGCCGCACTGGCCCGGATGGCCACCGACCAGGCCCGTGCCGAGTCCTGACGACGTGGGCCCATCTGACCAGCCGGACCAGCCGAGCGAGGGAGCCGGCCGTCCGTCCGCGGATCTCGACCTGGCCGGGCGGCGCGCCGTGGTCACCGGCGCGGGCATCGGCATCGGCCGCGCGACCGCGCGACTGTTCGCTCTGCGTGGCGCCCGCGTGTGGGCCGTCGACGTCTCGCCCGAGGTCATGCGCCTCTCCGACGATCTCCCCGAACTGGTCCGCGCGCGGATCGAGCCTCGCATCGTCGACCTCGCTGACAGCACCGAAGCCGACCGGCTCGCCCGTGACATCGCCGACCGAGCGCCGTACGACGCCATCGACACACTCGTCAACTGCGCCGCGGCGTATCCCCCCGGCGGTCTGCTCGACAGCCAGGACGCTGACTGGGTACGCGTCCTGGCTGTCAACGTGGTCGCCGCGTCGGCGCTCTGTCGGGCGATGGCGCGGCGCCTCATCGACCTCGGGCGTACGAACGACCCTCGTCGTACGGCGTCGATCGTCAACGTCGGAAGCGTCCAGGAAGGGTTGCCCCTGCCCGGCCACGCGGCCTATGTCGCGTCCAAGGGCGCGCTCACCGCGCTGACGTACGCACTGGCCGTCGAACTCGGTGACCATCAGATCAGGGTCAACGAGGTCGCGCCCGGCGTGGTGGACAGCCCGTCGGCACGAACGAAGCTGGGTGGCACGGGCTGGGCGGACGGCCCTCCGCCTCCCAGCCTGCTCGGGCGTTCCGGCACCGTCGACGAGGTAGCCGACGCGATCGCCTACCTCGCCTCCGACGCCGCGTCGTTCATCACCGGCGCGGTGCTCGCGGTCGACGGTGGTCGCCGGCTGAGCCGACGGCGGGACATACAGGTCGAGAAGGTGCTTCCCACCGATCCCCGCACGGCCACGGCACCCGTGTCCACCCTGCACGTCGTGTCTCCCGACGCGACCGCGTCGGAGACCTGATGCGCGTCACCGAGGTCCGGCCGTTCTGCGTACCACCGCGGTGGATCTTCGTCCGGCTCACGACCGACGACGGCGGCGTCGGATGGGGCGAGGCGATCGTCCCCAAACGCCGGAACGCCGTGCTCGGCGCGCTGGCCGACCTCGCCGCGAACCTCGACGGCGCCGATGCCAACCGGATCGAGGAACTCTGGCACCGCATGCGCCGCGGCGCGTTCTTCCGCGGCGGGCCGGTGCTCGCGACCGCGACCGCGGCCGTCGAGCAGGCACTGTGGGACGTCAAGGCACGCCGGCTCGGCGTTCCCGTCCACGAGCTCCTCGGCGGCCGCGTCCGCGACCACATCCCGGTGTACGCCTGGATCGGCGGCGACCGGCCGCGCGACGTCGTGGAGGGCGCGAGGTCGCGGCTGGAGCAGGGCTTCCGGGTCGTGAAGCTGAACGCGACCGAGGAGCTGGACCATGTGGCGAGCACGGCGGACGTCGATGCCGTGGTCGCCCGCGTGGCGGCGCTGCGGGACACGTTCGGCGACCAACTCGACATCGCGCTCGACTTCCACGGTCGGGTACACCGGGCGATGGCCCGACCCCTGCTGCTCGAGCTCGAACAGTTCCGGGTGCTCTGGGTCGAGGAACCGCTCGCGCCGGGCCACGAGGACCTGCTGCCCGACCTCGCGCGGGTGGCGGGCCGCACCAGGATCGCCACCGGTGAACGGCTGCTGTCCCGGTGGGACTTCCGCAAGCTCCTCGACACCGGCGGTGTCGACATCCTGCAGGCGGACGTGTCACTCACCGGACTCTTCGAGCTGGAGAAGATCTGCCGGATGGCGGAGGCGTACGACCTGCCGGTGGTACCGCACTGCCCCAACGGGCCTGTCTCGTTGGCGGCCTCCCTCCAGGTGGCGAGCGCCTGTCTCAACGTACCGATGCACGAGCAGAGCCTCGGACTCCACTACCACCGCGACGCAGCCGGGAGGCCGGCCGGTGAGCTCGGTGACTATCTCGTCGACGCAAGCGTGCTGACCCCCGTCAACGGTGCCTTGACAGTGCCGGCGGCACCGGGGCTCGGGATCGAGCTCGACGCCGATCTCGTGCGTACGCGGGAAAGCGACTGGCGGGTCGCCGATCCCGACTGGCGCCATCCCGACGGCCGCATCGCCGAGTGGTGAGCGGCGGAGCTCCGCCGCAGCCGGCCGGCTCAGGTGACCAGCAGGATCCCGACCAGGCCCACCACCGCGGCGAACGTGGTGGACACCGCCCCGAGGGCGAGTGAGATCGGCGCCGCCGCCCGGAGGTTGCCGAACTTGACGCCTGTCCCCAGGCCGAACAGTGCCGCCGTGAGCAGCAGCATCGAGACGAGACGGGCGGCGTTCAACACCTCCGTCGGTACCACTCCCGCGCTCCGGAGCGCCGCCATCGCCAGGAAGCCGATCACGAACAACGGGACAACGTGCTCATGCCGCCGAGCCGTGGCCCCGTGGGTACGCCGCCTCCTGCGGAGCAGGAGCGAGGTTCCGGCGACAAGTGGGGCCAACATCGCGACCCGGGTGAGCTTGACGACGAGCGCGGCGGTGCCCGCCGCAGGCCCCGCCGGAGCCGCGGCCGCCACCACCTGGGCCACCTCGTGGACACTCACGCCCACCCACTGGCCGTACGCCACGGCCGCGAGGCCCAGCGGTTCGCGCAGGAGAGGCAGCGCGACGATGCACACCGTCCCGAAGATCGTGACGAGAGCGACGGCCGCGGCGACATCCTCGTCGTCGTTGTCGGCCACGCGGTCCATGGCGGCCACGGCTGAGGCCCCGCAGACCGCGAATCCGGCCGCCACGAGGAGTGACTGGCCTTCACCGACCCCCATGCGGACGCCCGCCCACCAGGTGAACGCGAACGTCGCACCCACGGTCGCCACCACGACGACCAGCACAGGACCGCCGAGCCGCGCGAGGTCGACGATCGAGAGCTGGAGTCCGAGCAGGACGACACCCGCGCGCAGGAGTCGCCGTGACGCGAGCCGGGTGCCGGGGTGGAGGGCCGGTCGGTTCCATGGACTGTTCGCCAGGAGGACGCCGAGCGCCAAGGCGATGATGAGTGCACTCACCGCAGGAAGCAACCGGTTCACCGCAGCGGCGACGGCGATCGCGAGCGCGGTGACCGCGAGACCGGGAACAACCCGGACAGGGCCTGTGCGGACCGTCCGCTCGCCGGAATCGATGAGAACCTCTTCCTGGATCAGTGGTCAGTCCTCTGGACACTATGGTCGCGTGGGCGGGCGCGCGTCAATCATGATCGGAGCACTTTGACCGGAGCGGACCCGATCACCTACGCTCCCTTCCCAGTTAGGTCAGACCTCTGGGGTCAGGAGTCCGAGCCATGGTGACGGCAGCGACCACTCCGGCACGCGATGCCGAGAAGACCCTGATCGCGGGCAGGTGGACCGACTCGCCCGACCCGCGTGAGGTGCGCAACCCCGCCGACGGATCGGTGGTGGCCACGATCGGCTACGGCGGCGCACGCGAAGCCCGTGCCGCCGGCGACGCTGCCGCCGATGCGTTCGGATCATGGAGTCGTACGACGGGACGCGAACGGTCCGACGTCCTCGCCCGGTGCTCCGAGTTCCTGCACGCGGAGGCCGAGCCGATCGGGCGGCTGCTCTGCCTCGAGACCGGCAAGCTGCTGGCCGAGGCGGTCGCCGAGATCCGGTTCGCCGCGGAGTACTTCCGCTACTTCGCCGAGCGAGCCCGCGACCCGCAGGGCGAGGTCCTGACTCCCGAGGCACCGGACCGTCGGCAGCGCACGTTCCGCCGCCCCGCTGGCGTCGTCGCGTGCCTGACCCCCTGGAACTTCCCTGTCTCCATCCAGGCCCGCAAGGTCGCTCCCGCCCTCGCCGCTGGATGCACAGTGGTGTCGCGCCCGTCGGAGAAGGCACCGCTCGCCGTCGCGAAGATGTTCCGCTGCCTCGACGCCGCCGGATTCCCACCTGGCGTGGTGAACCTCGTCCACGGTGCGGCGGCGGAGGTCACCGAGGCTCTGCTGGCGCACCCCGCCGTCCGCGTGGTCTCGTTCACCGGATCGACCGAGGTCGGGCGCCGGGTCATGCGGCTCGCCTCGGAGCGCATCGTGCGTCCCGCCCTCGAACTCGGTGGGGATGCGCCGTTCGTGGTCTTCGACGACGCCGACCTCGACCAGGCGGTGGCGGGGGCGATGGTGGCGAAGTTCAGGAACAACGGGCAGTCCTGCATCGCGGCCAACCGGTTCTTCGTGCACGACCGGGTCCGTACGGAGTTCGTCGACCGACTCACCGCCGCGATCGACGAGCTGACCGTCGGCGACCCGCTGGGCAGTCCGGCTCCCACCCTGGGGCCGCTGATCGACGAGGCCCGCGTCAACGCCGTCGACGGGATCGTCGACGAGGCGCTGAGTGCAGGTGCGCGGCGCACGACCAGGCACGACTTCCCGCTCCCCCGGTCCGGGACCTACGCCCCACCGGCGCTCCTCGTCGACGTACCCGACCACGTGGCTCTCGCGCGCTCCGAGGTCTTCGGCCCGGTGGCAGGGGTCTTCGGGTTCGAAAGCGACGAGGACCTGCTCGCCCGCGCGAACGCGACCGAGATGGGCCTCGCGGCCTACGTCTACACCCGCGACCTCGGCCGGGCCGAGCGGATACCGGAATGTCTCGAGGCCGGAATCGTCGGCGTCAACACACCCTTGCCTTCGGTGGCGTACGCACCCCTGGGCGGCGTCAAGCAGAGCGGCCTCGGCCGCGAAGGCGGCCCACACGGCCTGGAGGAGTTCCAGCAGACCCGCTACGTCGCGGTCAACATCTAGCGCAGGTGAGGATGTCACCACCCGACTACGCCCTGGCCGTCGTCGAGGACGTCTGGGGCGAGCCCTTCGACGCCTTCGCGGCCGAACATCCGGTGTTGCGCCGCCCGGACGCCTGGTCCGACCGAGACGCGCTCCGCTTCGCGTCCAGGGCCGCACGGGCGCTCGCGATCCGCAACCGGACCCGGGTCGACGCCGCGCTGATGGACAGCGCACCCCACCTGCGGGTCCTGCTACGGGCCGGTGTCGGGCTGGACAACATCGACCTCGACGCCGCCGACGCGCGGGGGGTCGTCGTCGTCTCGCCCCGTTCGGCGAACGCACAGAGCGTCGCCGAACACACGCTCGCGCTCGCCCTCTGCCTCGCCCGTGACCTCGTCCGACATGACACCTCGATCCGGGACGGACGGTGGGAACGTACGCCGGGCAGCGAAATCGGCGGCGGCGTCTGGGGGCTGCTCGGCGCGGGAGCAACCGCCCGGGCGGTTGCCCGGCTCGCCCGAGGGCTGGACATGCACATTCGTGCGTACGATCCGTTCATCGACTCCGCTACGGCGGAGCGGGCCGGCATCGAACTCTGCGACCTCGCCGAGGTCGCCGCGACCGCCGACGTCCTGAGCGTCCACCTTCCCGCTGATGACGGCACCCGCGGGATCGTCGGTGAGGATCTGCTGGCGCGGCTGCGGCCGACGTGTCTCCTGGTCAACGTCGGGCGCGGTGAGACCGTCGACGAGGAGGCGCTCGCCTCGGCGCTTCACCGTCGCCAGCTCGCGGGTGCCGCGCTCGACGTCCGCGCCACCGAGCCACCAGGTCCCGGACCGCTGGACGACGCGCCGAACCTCGTCCTGTCACCACATGTCGCGGGGATCACCCGGCAGAGCCAGAATCGGATTGCCCACGCGCTCATCGCGAACCTGCGTGCGCTGCTGCGGGGTGAAGGCGCACCGGACGCCGTCGGCGCCGTGCGTCGGGTCACGGACTGGGCCGCCCGCTGAGGGGCCGAGGCGATCCACGGCTTCCCGGTGTCATTCGCCTCGAGTCTGGTACGCGGGATGGTCCGGCGACAACGGCAGATCGACGCCCGAGGATGTCCGCGCGGAGTGGTAGACCGCCGCGGCGAGTGAGATCGCTGCGTGCGCGTCGGCAAGGCTCACCGGTGGGTCCGCATCGCCGGACAGGGCTGGCGCAAGCGCCTCGAACAAGCCCGCGAAGCCGTTCCGGCGGGGACGGTCACCTGTCTTGACGAGGGCGTCGAGCTCACCTTGCCGGGCGGGATCGCGTGCCGTGAAGGTCCAGGGGTCCTCACCCGGCGCATAGGGTGCCGTACCGCTCTGTGCGGTGAGGCCGGCGAAGACGAACCGGTAGCGACTGGTGTTGCCCGCCGCGCCGATCGTCGCCGATGACGACACGAGGGCGCCGTTTTCGAGGCGCATCGTCACCGCGGCGGTGTCCTCGACCTCGACCTGATGGACGAGCGTCGCGACCTCGGCCTGGACGCGGACGACCGGGCCCGCGAGGTAGGTCAACAGGTCGTGGGCATGGATCAGGTGGCTCATCACCGTTCCACCGAGCTCGGTCTCCCGCCGGCCCCGCCACGGCACCGCGTAGTAGTCGGCGCCGCGGTCCCAGTGCACCTCGAGCGAGGCGGCGACCGGAGGGCCCGCCAGGTCAGCGGCGATCAGCCGCCGCAGCAGCCGCGGCCCCCGCGCGAAGCGGTACTGGAACACCGGGACCACCACCCGCCCCGCCGCCGTCCCCGCGGCCGCCAGCTGGTCGACCTCGGCCGGCGACGCCGCGACGGGTTTCTCGACGACCACATGCTTGCCCGCCTCGAGCGCGCGCAGGGCAAGGTCGAGATGGGTGAACGGCGGGGTGCACACCGACACCAGGTCGATCGTGGGATCGGCCAGGACCTGGTCGACGTCTGTCGCCGATCGCGCCGTCGACACCATGCCAGCCAGGCCCTCGCCGCGCTGCCGGTCGAGGTCGCAGATCGTGGTGACGTCGTACGCACGCGGATTCAGCAGGTAACCGACCAGGTGCTCGGCACCGACGCCCGCGCCGATGATCGCGACCCGGAGGCGGCGCTTCACCGGAGGTTCCCCAACCTGGCCGCGTCGCTCTGGGCCGTGAGCGCGAGCTCGGTCGCCGTGAGAACCAGGTCCTGCGGGATCGCGGTCAACGGCGTGCGGCGATGCCGGACGTCGTCGACGACAGCGCGGAAGTAGGGCAGTTCGACGTCGAAGCTTTCCAGGTGACGCGTGCCCTGGCCGTCGACCAGGAAGAGATGGTCGCCACCTTCGCGGGCGCCGCCGAGGTCGATGTTCTTGCGGATCTCGATGTAGCCTTCGGTGCCCAGGATCGTGAGCCGGACGTCGCCCCAGACGCCGAGCCCGTCCGGGGTGTACCAGTCGACGCGGGCGTAACCCTGCGCGTGGTCACTGCGCAGGAGCATCTCGCCGAAGTCCTCGAACCCCGGCCGGTCGGGATGTGCGAAGTTGCCGACCGACGACGAGACGACCTCCGCCGACGTCGAACCGGTGAGGTACAGGAACTGGTCGACCTGATGGGAGGCGAGGTCGGCGAGGATCCCGCCGGCCAGCGCGGGGTCGAAGGTCCATGCCGGCCGGGTCTGCGGACGCAGGTGGTGGGGGCCGAGTCCAATGGTCTGGACGACCTGCCCGATCGCGCCGTCCTCGATCAGTCGCCGGGCATGGAGCGTGGCCCGCGATGCCGTGCGTTCGGAGAAGGCCACCGACCAGAACCGACCGCTCTCGGCGACGGCGGCGCGGACCTGCGCCAGCTGGTCGAGGGTGATCGCTCCCGGCTTGTCGGCCACGACGTCCTTGCCGTGCCGCAACGCTTCGACGGCGATCTCGGCGCGGCGCGCCGGTACGGCCGCGGTGACGATCAGGTCAATGGCAGGATTCTCCAGCAGCTCGGCAGACTCGGAGACCCGCGGGAGGTGCGGTGCCTGTTGGGCGACGACGTCGGTCCAGGGGGTGTCGGTCTCGCTCCAGTAGCCCGCGCACTCAGCGCCCGCGCCCAGCAGTCCGAGGACCAGGCTGACCACGTGGCCGTGGTCGAGGCCCACGACTCCGAACGTCACCGCGGTGCCATTCTCGTCAGTGCTCGTCATGCGCTCAGTCTGGCGTACCGCCGGCCGCCTGGCTTCCTCGCCGGGACACGGAGCGTCGAGGGTGGATTGCCGGATGCCACCCGGGGTAGTTCATCGTCCATGTCGGGGGATGTGAAGGTCACCGTTGTCGTGCCGGTCTTCAACGCGCGTACCTGTCTGGACGCGTGCCTGCAGTCCGTGCTCGGGCAGACGCTCGCGCCGCATGCGTACGACGTGGTGTTCGTCGACGACGGTTCGACCGACGGAACGTCGCAACGTCTCGACGGTCTCGCCGCCGAGCACGCCCACATTCGCGTCCTCCACCTCAGCAGGAGCGGCGGTCCAGGCAGGCCGCGCAACGTCGGCGCCGACAACGCCCGCGGGGAGTACATCTACTTCCTCGACCAGGACGACTGGCTCGCCCCGAACGCCCTCGAACGACTGCACGCCATGGCGGTCCGCTGCGGCTCCGACATCGTCATCGGCAAGGTCGTCGGCCACGGCGGCAGAGGCGTGCCGGCAAGCATGTTCACCCGCTCACGCGACCGCGCCGACATCCTGGCCGACCGGCTTCTCGGCTTCCTCACAC
Source organism: Actinopolymorpha sp. B17G11 (assembly GCF_040196095.1). Taxonomy (NCBI): domain Bacteria; kingdom Bacillati; phylum Actinomycetota; class Actinomycetes; order Propionibacteriales; family Actinopolymorphaceae; genus Actinopolymorpha; species Actinopolymorpha sp. B17G11. Next base: position 33,636 of record NZ_JBEFTW010000014.1, on the reverse strand, counting down.
CGCACAAGCTGTTCCGGACGGCTTTCCTGCGCGAGCATGGCCTGCGGTTCCCCGAAGGTCCGGCCTGGTTGGAAGACCACCGGATGGTCGTTCGTGCGTACTTCCTGGCAAGGACGATCAGCGTGCTCGCCGACGACGTGTGCTGCCACTGGGTCAAGCTGCCGCGCCGTGCCCACCACTCCGCGCGCCGCTTCGACCCGGTGGCGTACTACCGGGCGTTGCGCGAGGTCCTGGACATCGTCGACGCGCACACCTCGCCGGGCGACGACCGGGACCGGATGTACGCGTCGTGGTACCACGCCAAGATGCTCCGCCTCATTACTGGGCACTCGCTCGCCAACCTGCCGCTGCGGTGGAGCCGGTACGTCCACCATCGCGAGATCCGCCGGCTGGCCGACGAACGCTTTGCCGTCGGTGTCGACAGGTTCCTGCCGGTGTCGATGCGGGTGCGGTCGCGGTTGTTGCGAGCCGGTGCGTACGGCGCCATCACCAGGCTGGCGGCCGCGGAATGCGGACTCACCATCGTCGCGGCCCTCGACGATGTCGACTGGGACGGCACGGACCTCGTCGTGCGGGCGAGCGCCCGCCTGGTGTACGCGGACGGCAGGCCGGTGACCCTCCGGCGTACTGGTGGTCGGCTGCACTGGATCCCGCCGTGCCGCCTGCGGACCACGCTGCCCGACAACGCGTACGACGTGACCGACCTGATCGCGGACAGCCGTCTCGACGTCTACGTACAGAACCGCGAGGACAGGGGCGCCTACCCGCTGCCGACCCGCAGCCACCTCGTCCCCGACGGCGAAGGTGCCGTCGAACGCATCCGGCTGCGGGCCACAGCGCGGCTCGACGCGCGTACCGCGAAGCTGGGCCGGCCGCTCGACCCGGGCGTCTGGGACTGCTTCGTCCGCGCCGAGACCTGCGGATGGGGTCCCCAACGGCGGCTGGCCCGGCCGACCACCTGGCCAGACCGCCCGCCCGCGGACAAGCGCATTCTGGCCGACGACGGGAGCGGGCCTGACCGGACCGTCGAGCCGTACTGGACGGCGCTCGGCAACCTCAGCCTCCGGATTTGCCGGAAGCCGTCCCGACGTGGCGTAGCGTCGGAAGAGTGGGGAGCCCAGAGTCCGGCATGAGGGTCGTGTCGTTGCTGCCGTCTGCTACGGAGATCCTGTTCGCGCTCGGCGCCGGCGACGACGTGGTGGGTGTGACGTTCGAATGCGACCACCCGCCGCAGGCCCGGACCCGCCGGGTCGTCTCGACCAGCGCACTGCCGGAGGGGCTGCCACCGGCGGAGATCGACGCCCTGGTGTCGGCGCGGATGGCGGCCGGCGAGGACCTCTACCACCTCGACGAGGGAGCGTTGCGCGACCTCGACGCCGACCTGGTGGTGACGCAGGACCTGTGCGCGGTGTGTGCGGTCGACGTCTCCGTCGTCGACGACGCCCTGGCCTACCTCGGCAGCCGCGCCGACGTCCTCACCCTCGACCCGCAGGACCTCGGTCAGGTGCTCAACTCGGTCACCCTTCTCGGCCGCGCGGTGGGGTGTGAGGCGGCGGCGGTACGCCTCCTCGCCGGCCTCCGCACCCGCCTCGACGCCGTAGCGACAGCCGTACGCGACCGGCCGCCCGTCCCGACGATGGTTCTCGAGTGGACCGATCCGCCGTTCGCGCCGGGGCACTGGGTACCCGAGATGGTCACCACCGCAGGCGGGACACCGGTCATCGGGACGGCAGGGAAGCGGTCCGAACGCATCATCTGGCAGGAGGTCGCGGCGTCCGCTCCGGAGGTGGTCGTGTGCGCGCCCTGCGGGTTCGACCTCGCCGGGTCCGTACCGCTGGCGGAGGCCGTCGTCACCAGCGGGCGGCTGCCACCGGGGCTGCCGGTGTGGGCCGTGGACGCGAACGCCTCTTTCGCGCGACCCGGCCCGCGTCTGGTCGACGGGGTGGAAGCGCTCGCGGCGATCCTGCACCCGGACGCCGGGGTGCCGCTGGACACCCGCCTGGCCCGCCGAATCGCCTGACGGGGAATCCTCAGGCGCAACTCCGGCGGCCGAGCAACTGGTCCATCACCCACGCCGTGCGCGCGCCGGTCTCCCCCGTGCTCCGGCACCGGCCCGTACCGTTCAGCTCGTCCACGATCGTCTGCACGAGCGGCTGGTGGACGTGCGGAGGGTCCGCGATCGGTAGCTCCCGCTGCTCGCCGTCGCAGGTCAGCCGGAGCGGGACCGGCCTCGAGGTCGAGAAGGCCAGCTGACCTTTCGAACCGACGATCACGGTCGTGTCCTCGTCACCGTCGGAGGCGTAGCACCACAATCCGCTGCCAAGGACCCCGCTCTCGTACCGGAACGTCGCGCAGATCGTGTCCACGACGTCGTTCGCCCGGCTCCGGTTGGTGGCCCCGCTGACCTCGACGACCGGGCCGAGGAGCAGGTCGAGGAAGTCCAGCGTGTGACACGCGCTGTCGAAGAACACACCGCCCTTGGACAGGCTGGGGTCCAGCTGCCACGGCGCGGGACCTGCGGTGGAGCCGGAGGGCCGGGCATACCGTTCGGTACGTACGGCATGGATCTCACCGATCACGCCTTCTCCCAGCAGTTTCTCGACCGCGGTGAACCGCGGCAGCTCCCGCCGGTAGTAGCCCACCCACAGCGGTACGCCCGCCGACCGGCATGCCGCGATCATGTCCAGGCATTCCTCGTGGTCGATGGCCATGGGCTTCTCGACGTAGACGGGCTTGCCGGCTTCGGCGCAGCGCAGGACGTACTCGTGGTGGGAGTTGGGGTGGGTGGCGACGTACACCGCGTCGACGTCGTCGGCGTGGATGATCGCGTCCGCGTCGTCATGCCACCGCGGTACGCCGTGCCGCCGGGCGTAGTCCTCGGCGAGCGAGCCGGTCCTGCGCATCACCGCGACCAGGCAGGAGTTGTCGGCCCGCTGGAATGCCGGCCCGCTCTTGACCTCGGTGACATCGCCGCAGCCGATGATGCCCCATCGAATCGTCGCCATGACGGGCAGCGTGCCAGCCGGTTCGCCGTCCTCGCAAACCCGCGCGCGGACTCAGATGCCGCCGAGTCCGGAGGCGGTGATGCCCTCGACGAACCTGCGGCTGCAGGGCGAGGAACACGATCAACATCGGCATGAGCATCATCAATCCTGCCGCCCCGATCAGGTAGATCTGGCTGAACCCCTGCTGGAACGAGAAGAACCCGGTGGCCACCGGAAGGTACTCAGGGCTCTGGATGAAGGTCACCGCGAGCAGGAACTCGTTGTAGGCCGCCAGCGCCGTCGTGAGCGCGATGGTGAGGAAGCCGGGCCACGACAGCGGCAGCACCACCCGTACCAGCACCACTCCGATGGCCCACAGGCACGAGCGCGACGGGGACTGGTGACCTCGTTCCCGAATCGACCCATGCGACACGACCACGCACCGCACCGGGGCATGTCGGTGCAGCACAGGTCGGGCGAACCCACCAGGAACTCGATAGGTGATTTCCGGCCGGACAGGTGCACCTTCCTACCATGGTGTCGTGACCCTCCCGCCGCCGATGCATACTCAGCCGCCGGACCTTGCGCGCGACTACGGGCTCGTCGCCACTGAACTCCACCCGCATCCCGGTGGGTTCGAGAGCGACTGCTGGGTCGCCGACGGCTTGTGGTTCGTCAAGATGTGGCGAGGCAGTGCGCCGCCCGCCCGTCTGGACCTACTGAACGATCTCGGCGCTGCTGGCCTGCCCGTACCAGCGCCGGTTCCGACCGTCACCGGCGAGCTCTACGCGACGTTGGGTGCGAGGCCGTACGCGCTCTTCCCGTTCGTCCAGGGGCGGAGGTGTCACGGTGATGATTGGCGCGAGACGGCACGGGCTCTGAGACGTGTCCACGAACTCGACGGCATCCGCCTGCCGCGATGCACGATGGACGAGCCGGAGATCTGGCAGCTGAGAGAGCGGCTCGACCATGGGTGGATCAGGGGCCGCCGACGCGAAGTGGCCGACAGCATCCTCCGACTGGAACGAACGATCGACCGAGCGAGCCTGAAGGCCGTGCGGCACGTTGTCTGCCACCGGGATTTCGGCGGCTCCAACCTCATCGTCGACGACGGCGAGGTCGTGGCCATGCTGGACTGGGAACAGGCCGTCCTCGGTCCTCGGGAACACGACCTGTGGATCGCGGCGGAAAGCACGAACACGGAGTCGTTCCTCGCTGAGTACGGCGCTCGCGACCTCGACCTGGATCACATCGAGTACGCCCTCCTGGCGCGAGCGTTGCGCGACATGGCGGCTCGCGTCCTGGGCGAGACAGATCGGCCAGGCGTGGAAACCTGGGGGTTCCAGCGCATCGCCAGACTCGAGCGCGACCTCGAGTTGTTCCATCCGTTCTGCACGTAACTGGCGCCCTCGACGGCAATCTCACGGCGGTTTGCAGACGTCCCAGAGCCGTGCGAAAACCTGATCAGCAGGTAAAACCGGTTGCTGTCGGCAAGTGCCCACGATGGGGTTGACCGTATGGCTGACCGGAGTGCCGACGAATTGCCGGAGCACGCGCGTCGCAACCGAGAGGTGTGGGATTCAGAGCTCAGCGCGGGGTTCGCTGCGCGGGCACGAAAGCAGTGGGCGGCCGATCCACACTGGGGTATCTGGGCGGTACCGCAGACCGACCTGCCCCTCCTTCCCTCCGACCTCGCCGGTAAAGACGTGGTCGAGCTCGGCTGCGGCACGGCGTACGTCTCCTCATGGATCGCCCGGTCCGGTGGGCAACCCGTCGGGATCGACAACTCTGAGCGACAGCTGGCTGCGGCCCGCGCCATGCAGAATGAGTTCAACGTCCATTTCCCGCTGCTGCATGGCAATGCTGAGCAGGTTCCATATCCGGACTCAAGCTTCGACCTCGCCATAAGCGAGCACGGCGCTGCTGCATGGTGTGACCCCTACAGGTGGATTCCCGAGGCCGCTCGACTTCTCCGTCCTGGTGGTGAGCTGGTCTTCCTGCGCAGTTCGGAGTTGCTCGTCCTGTGCATGCCCGACGAGGGACGAGCCGACAGAGTGCTCCGGCGACCTCAGTTCGGGCTGTCCCGGATCGAACATTCGAACGGCGCCGTTACCTTTCACCTGCCGCACGGTCCCATGATCCAGCTGCTACGCCAGTGCGGCTTTGTCGTCGAAGACCTGCAAGAGGTTCGGCCAGCGCAGAACGCCCCGACCGAGTTCGACTACGTTGACCTGGACTGGGCACGCCAGTGGCCAAGCGAAGAGGTCTGGAAAGCACGCCGCATCGACGCAGGATGACCGATCCATCGCATGAGTGACCCCCTCCGCCGCGTGACCGGGCGTCTGCCAAAGCCGACAATGAGTGGACGTCGGGTGAAGCTCGTGACTCCGCGGCGGCCCTGCGTTTGCGGGGCTTGGGCACTCAACCGTCCACCGTCGTAGGGCGAGTTGCCTCTCCCTCAGCGGTACCGGAAGCCGTCGATGAACCGGCGGAAGAGCCCGCCTTTTCGGGGCAGCGGCGGGGCGGGCCGGGGCGCGGTGGGCCGCTGTGAGGCGATCGGCTTGTCGTAATCGGTCCGGAGGATTGCGTCGATGATCTGCTGCTCGGTGTAGGTCTCGGAGCCTTCGATAGCAGGGACGTACCCGACCAGTACGCCATCGCGCATCACCTGGGCTTCGAGCGCGGCCGTGCCGTCGGAGTCCCACGTCGCCTCACGACCATCGGAGAGCTTGACGCTGACCCCGAACTGGTAGAGGCCAACCCGGGCCAGGTCGGCGTCTGTGCCACGATCGCGTAGGGCGTCGACGACGCGGCGTGCCTTGTTCTCCTCCATCGCGATCGAGAGTACTCGCTGTGTGGAGTGAGCTGGACCGGTTGGCTCAGTTCGTCTGGTTGGCCCAGCCAGGAACCGACCGATCACCCTCTTTGGCATGGGGCTATCGGGTCAGCCGCTGGGCAGACTCGGTGGTTCGACAGCGGCCGTTGGGAGAGCACGCTTGAGGAGACCATCTGAACATGATCGGGAGGGCAACTTCCGCGGTGATCCGAACCAGTTGATGGAGCGCTATGACGACGCGCACCTGTCCGTGACTAACTGGGGCACACCGGGTGATGTTCCGCCTGCCATGTGCTCTGCTCGATTCCGATGTCGTCGAGGACTACTGCGTCGACGACCAGTTGAGCGACTGGACCGCCGCCGAGTTCATCGTGCTCGACTTCACCTGCGAGGACCACACCGGTGAGCCTGACTTCGACTACGACGCCGAAGCGTGGCTGTTGGCGATCGTCGCTGCCCTGCTCCACCGAGGTGGCAAGCCGAACACCTGGGAGCGTGCACACCATGGACGCACTGCGCACCGAGTTCGCTCGACCGTCGACCCGCCTGACCCCGAGGTCTGCGAGTTCGCCCGCTGCTAAGCAACGGGAACAACTGCAGTCCAGTACCTACCTCGACGAGGCGCCCGTGCGGCAAACCTGGTGACGAATCGAGTCTGGTTTTGCCACAGTGTCCGGATGAACTCGGAGTTCGACACCCGCGACCGGACGGGGCCGCGCCTGGTCATGCTCTCCGGATCCTGTGCGGGCGTCGGCAAGTCGACCCTCGCCGAAGGGCTCGCACACAGACTCGAGGAAGCAGGTGCGACCGTCGACCTGTTCGGCGAGCACCAGATCTTCACCCGAGCCGACTTCGCCGACGTCGCGGAAGCCTTCCGCAGCAGGGAGTTTCCGACACCCGAGCGATTCCTGCCCACGTATGCGCGGATCTTCGACGGCTTCCGGTCCACGAGCGCCTGGGGCGTGTTCGACTGGGACTGCGCAGGCATGGCGGCCGACCTTCCGTGGGCCATGCGGGACCACGGTCGGCTCACGCGACTCTGCCTGGACGTACGCGAGCTCGCAGACGACATGGATCCCGTCCTCCTGGACCTGGTCGGTGACGTACGGACGGCGACCGAACGCGCGCTTGCCCAACGCGGTGACGTCTGGGCGAAGCGCTACGCTCGCATCGCCAGCGACGCGGGTCACACCACCGGAAGCATCGCCGAGCGGATCGCGGCGTGGTCGCGAGATCAGCTGGGCGCACTGAGGGAACAGGAGCTCACGGCCATGCGGTCGGCAGGCTGGCCGATCATCGAGCTGGACGCGATGGCATCGGCCGCCGAGGTCCTGGAGCAGGCGTTGGATGCTCTGGGGCTCGACCGGCCCACAGCGCTACCGTCCACGCCCGGAACGAGATAGGGCTCCGAGCGGTGTAGAGAGAACGGGCGACTCTGGCTCTGGCAGAAGTGGCCCGCTGACCTGGGCTTTTGCCCGGGTTGGCGGGCCTTGATCATGTGTCGGGTGTCGAAGGGGTGGGTCTCCAAGCTCCTGACCCGCTACAAGGTCGAGGGCCAGGCCGCGTTCGGGCCTCGGTCCCGACGGCGTGAGTCCTCACCGACCGCGATCCCGGACCACGTCGTCGAACAGATCGTGCGGCTACGCAAGGACTCTGGCCGAGTCCGGGCTCGATGCCGGCCCGCACACCTTTGACCGCCTCGGTCCCGATGGTCGGCAGTTCCGGGCCGACGAGCTGGCACAGGTCAGTGCCGCGAACCTGCACGGCAAGTTCGCCCAGGTCGTGGAAACCCGCGCCCTTCTGCACTAGCCGGCCGTGGAGACCCCGACCCGTCTCGTCCCAGCAGGATGGTTCACCCGTGCCGCTGCGGGAGCTCAGCTCCGCGGACCGCGAGCCGTCGCGAGTCCGCCGACAACCCCCTCGAGGTCACGGAGCTCGTGCGGCGCCGACGGCCGAGCCGAGCTCGCGCGCAGCTCGGTCGCCTCGTCGTACAGGGTGGCGGCGAGCGTGTGGTCCCCGCGGTCGACGGCCAGCCGGCACAGGCCCTCCAGTGCAGTGCTGGTCAGACCCGGTTCCCCCACCCGCCGGCCGAGCTCGAGCAACTCCTCGTACCGCGCGCCGGCGGCCGCCGCGTCGCCCGCAGCCTGGTCGCACCGGGCCAGCCCGGCGAGAGCCAGTCCTTGGGACACCGGGGTGCCGAGCTCGCCGAAGCCGGCGTACGCCTCCATGAACCGGGCCCGGGCCTGGTCCCACTGTCCTCCGACCTGCGCGAGGAGCCCGTAGCCGTAGCTCGCGAGAACCGCTCCGGCTCCGTCCCCGACGTGTTCGGATGCGGCGCTCGCCCGCTCGAGAAGATCCCGTGCGGCCTCCTTATCGCCCAGGTGGAGGCGGGTGATCGCGAGGTCGGCCAACGCCCACTGCACTGTGTTCTGGAGCCCGGCCCCGGCCGCCACGTCGATTGCCTCCTCGAGCACACGCGCGCCCTCGTCGTAGCGTCCGAACTGCCGCAGGCCCCAGCCGAGGTGGTAGAGGATCGCCGACAGGCCCCACGGATCGTCGAGCAGCCGGAACACGGCAGCGGTCGCGCGCCCGAGCGGGACCGCCCTGGCCTCGTCGCCGGTCTTGAGGGCGCTCTCCATCCGCACGAAGCCGATCACGCCCGCGCCCCACGAATCACCGTCCTCCTCGAACTGCTCCACCGCTTCCTGCAGCAGGGACTCGGCCCGATCGCGATCCTGACCGGTCACGCCCTCGACGGCCAGCAGGACGCGCGACAGAGCGGCACGGGAGGCATCCCCGAGGTCCTCGAAGATCGCCAGGCTCTCCTGCGCGGCCTCCGCGCAGCGCCGGCTGGGATGGACGAGACAGGCGCGTGGTCGCTCCACCAGCGACACCGCCTGGAGGGCGTGCGCCCGCGCGGGAGGGCTTCCGTTGCCCGAGGCGAGCAGCCGGGACAGGACCTCCCGGCCCTCCAGGTGGCGCCCGAGGTGCCAGAAGAGGCCGAGGGCCCCAGCTGTGTCGAGGGCCGAGTCGAGGTCCCGACCCGGGCCGGCCAGCCAGGCGAGGGCGGCCGTGATGTTGGGCTGCTCGTCGCGCAGCCGCCTGAACGTGTCGCGCTGGCCGTGGCCGCGCAGCTGCGGCTCGGCCTCCTGCACGAAGTCGCGGAAGTACCTCGCGTGCTGCTGGGCGACGGCCTCCTGCTCACCGGCAGAGAGCAGCCGCTCGGCAGCGTACTGCCGCAAGGTCTCCAGCATCCGGTAGCGGGTCGTGGCGCCCCGTTCGACCACGACCATCGACCGTTCGACCAGACGCCCGATGGTGTCGAGCACCTCCCCTACTGGGAGGCCAGCGTCACTGACGACCGCCTCGGATGCGGTCAGGGTCCACCCGCCCTGGAAGACGGCGAGCCGATTGAACACCCGCTGCTCACGCTCGGTGAGCAACGCGTAGCTCCAGTCGACGGTCGCGCGCAGCGTCTGCTGTCGAGCCTCGGCCGTGCGCGCGCCGGTCGTGAGCAACGCGAACCGCTGGTCCAGACGGTCAGCGATCTCGGCGGGTGACATCGTCGCGACTCGGACGCCCGCGAGCTCGAGCGCCAGGGGGATGCCGTCGAGCGCACGGCTGATCCGGCCAACGGCCACGAGGTCATCGTTCCCGAAGACCGTTCCCGGCCGGACCGACCGGGCACGCTCCATGAAGAGTTGGGCGGCCGGGTACTCCAGCACCCTGCCGGCCGGCACGCCGGCGGGCGGCGTGTCCAAGGGGCCTACGGTGACCTGCACCTCGTCGGGGACGGCGAGCGCTTCACGGCTGGTCGCCAGGATCGTCACCTCCGGGCACCGACCCAGGATGTCGTCGATGAGGCCGGCCGCGGCGTCGATGACGTGCTCGCAATTGTCGACCAGCAGCAGGATCCGGCGTCGCATCAGATACGAGATCAGCCGCTCACGGACATCCCGGTCCGCCGCTGCCCCGTCGAGGGGCACACCGAGGGCGTCGGCCACCGCCAGCGGCACCTGGTCGGGAGTGTCGACCGAGGCGAGGCGGACCCCGAAGGCCCCGTCAGAGAAGGCGCCGGAGGTGCGCACCACGGCAGCGAGGGCGAGGGAGGTCTTGCCCGCACCGCCGGGTCCGATCAGCGACAGCAGGCGCGAGCCGCGGACGAGCTCGATCAGGGAGTCGAGCTGGGCATCACGGCCGATCAGCGGACGCACCACCGTCGGCAGGTTCGTCGGCGAGGCGGTCCCCGCCTCCACCCAGCTCCGGGTGCTGGAAACCGCGACCGGCGCGGGCGTCAGGTCGGGCTGTGCGCCGAGCGCCTCGTCCTGCCGCAGGACCCGTTCGTGCAGGGACCGCAGCGTGAGCGACGGCTCGAGGCCCAAGGACTCGTCGAGGACGTCGCGGGTGCGGCGGTATGCCTCGAGGGCGTCCGCCTGCCGTCCGCCGCGGTACAGGGCGACCATGAGCAGCCCGGTGAGCGACTCGAGGGTTGGGTCGTGTGCGACCAGGGGCTCGAGATCTGCGACGACCTCCTGGTGGCGGCCAAGCGCCAGCGCGATCTGGGCACGCTCGGTGAGCGCGCCCAGCCTGACCTCGGCGTACCTGGCGGCCTCGGCGGTCGCCCAGTGCTCGGCGACGAAGTCACTGAGGGGGTCGCCGCGCCACAGGGCCAGAGCCTCGTCGTACGCTGCGAGGGTTGCGTCGTCGGCCCCGTCCGGACCAGCCGCGGCGCGCGCCCTCGCCTCGCGCACGCGGATCACGAAGTCCACCGCGTCGACCGACCGGGGATCGACGTCAGCGCGGTAGCCCACGCCCTCGCGCGTGACCGCCTCCGGCAGTCCGATCGCCTTCAGGCTGCGCCGCAGTTTCGAAACCCGGATCTGCAGCGCGTTCATCGGGTCGGCCGGCAGGGACGACTCCGACCAGAGCCGGTCGACGAGCATGGTCGCCGGGATCGTCCGGCCGGGTGAGAGCAGCAGCTGGACCATGACCGAGCGCTCGGCCGCACCGGGCAGCACCACCGGGCGCCCCTGGACCGTGATCTCCATCGGACCCAGCAGCCGGAAGCGGACGTCCACGGCTCTCTCCTCGTCACCCCGTCGCGTCATGGTGTCGCAGCGCCGACGCTGGAGCAAACACCCAGCTACACGCGGCGGACGGCCACGGGGTCAGCGCGGCCGTCCGGGCGTGGTTTCTCCCGCCGGCGAAGAGCGACCCGCGGTGACATCGCGGATCGATCTCAGGCCGAAACGTCCTCAGCGGAGGGGGTGCCCTCCGCCGGGGCGCGGGCTCAGACGGCCAGCGAGAAACCTGCCCCTTCGACGGCCGCGCGGACCAGGTCGGTGGTGAGGGGCTCGGCCGACGTGACGCGAACATTGCCCGAGGGCAGGTCGACGTCCACCTGGCACACGCCCGGGACCGCTTCGAGCCCAGCGATGACGGAGCTGGCGCAATGGCCACAGGTCATGCCGGCGACGGGGTAGGTCTCGACAGTGCTGCACATGGTGGTGCCTTCCTTTGCGGTCGCGGGCGGTGACGGCCGGCCCGGTTGGTGCTCGGCAAACCGGGTGGCCGCCGAGGAATCGGTCGATCGGGGCGTGCATGGTCAAGCAGCTACTCCGGTCGTCTCCTGCACGTCCTGGGGCGACGGCGCCTGCGGGCGCAGCCACGCCATCGCCAGGAGAGCCCCCAGCCCAGCAATCGCCGCAGCGCCCAGCAGCCCGGCCGAGAAGCCCTCGGTCTGCGAGACCGCGTCACCCACCCGATCGGCGCCGAAAGCTGACGCGACGGCGGTCATCAGGGCCAGTCCCAGCGCCGAGCCGATTTGGTAGTTGGTGCTGACGATGCCGGACGCGAGGCCGCCCTCCTCCGGAGCCGCCGAGGTCAGCGCCAGTCCGAGCGACGGGATGAACGCCAACGCCATGCCGGCAGCCGTCACGAGTGACGCCGGGAGGACGTCCCCAGCGAAGCTCCCTTGGGGCTGGATGAACGAGAGCCACACCAGGCCGACCGACAGGGTCGCGAGGCCGGAAACAGTCATGGCCTTCGGACCGAATCGGGCGATCAACCGGGGGGCGACGCCGATCATCCCGACCATGATCGTGACGGTCAGGGGCAGCAGCGCCGCGCCGCTGGCGAAGGCACCGAGCCCGATGACCTGCTGGAGGTAGAGGTTGACGAAGAAGAACATCGGGATCCAGGCAGCGCCGAGCATGAACTGCGCGACGTTCGCCGCAGCGAGGTTGGGCGCCTTGAAGATGCCCAGCCGCATCAGCGGCTCCTGGCGGCGGGCCTGGATGAGCACAAACAGGGCAAGCAGCGCGAGGCCGGTCACCCCAACAACCAGGGTGGACGCAGACGTCGAGCCGACCTGCGGCGCCCGGACGATGGCGAAGACGAGCGCCGCCAGTCCGGCCGTCACGGTGATGGCACCAGCGAGGTCGAGCGAGCCCCGTCGGGTCATGCCCCCGGGCATCACCGAGGGCGTGAGCAGGAGTACAACGGCGGCCAGCGGCAGGTTGACGAAGAAGACCCAGGGCCAACTCGCGTACTCGGTCAGGATCCCACCAAGGAACACCCCGGCGGTGCCGCCGGCCGGTGCCGCAGCGCCGTACAGCGCGAGTGCCTTGGTCAGCTCCGAGGGCTTGGCCCCGAAGATGGTGAACAGCAGGGTCAGCGCGGCCGGCGCGATGAGCGCGGAACCGACCCCTTGGACCGCCCGACCGGCCAGTTCGAGGACCGCGCCGTCGGCCAGGCCGGCCAGCAGCGAGCCCGCGGCCAGGATTCCCCAGCCGATGCTGAAGATCCGGCGGGCGCCGAAGAGGTCGGAGAGGCGCCCGCCGAGCAGCAGCAGCCCGCCGAACGCAACGACGTAGGCGTTGAAGACCCAACTGAGGCCCTCGGGGGTGAAGCCGAGGTCGGCCTGCATCTCGGGCAGTGCGACCCCGATGATCGAGGTGTCCATGATGACCATGAACTGAGCCGCGGCAATCAGCCCGAGAGCCAGCCAGCGTCGGCTGCTCGCGGTCCTCGCGGGCGAGGATGTGGAAGACATGGTGTGCCCTTCTCTCGTGATGGACCAGCCGACGTCGGCTGTCGGGAGGAGACTCACGAGGACGGCTGTCCTGTCGCTGTCTGCTGCCTGTCGGCGGTGACGCGATCACGTGCCCGCCGCAGCGTCGGGTCCGTGGAGGAGCTGAACCGGGTACGCGAAACCGACGAACGCCCGGAGGACGTCGCGCTCGGTCATTGTGCCGGCGAGCTCGACCCGCGAGCTCGCCGTGTCGGCGATCACGGTGTCGACACCGGCGACGTCGCGGAGCCGGGCGGTGACCTCCCGGACGCAACGTCGGCAGCGCATGCCACCGACCACCAGGATCATGGTCCGCATGTCGGGCTCTCCTTCGCGTGCGGGTGCTTCTGCCCCAGCGTGCGCCCCGGCCCTGTCCGACGGCTGTCCGCGGACCGACGGAGGACGGTGGGCGAGTGAGAAACTCCGCTTCCCCCACCGCTGCCGCGGGCGCCATGACCGCGGCGTCCGCTGTCAGCGGCGGCGCGCACGGACAGCGTCCGGACGGGGGACGGCAACCTCGGCCGGCATTGGACGACCCTATGGAAGTAGCTAAGCCCACAAACGACTTGCGCTGACTCGCGTCGGCATCGCGTGTCCCTACTTCAGGTGGTGTCGCCAGGTGGCACATCGCCGAGCCTGTCAGGCCGACAGCAGCCCTGCGGCCCTGAGTAGCGAAGGCAGGACGATGAGGATGCTGCCCAGCACAAGTGGCGCCGCGCAGACTCCGAGGATGAGTTCCCGCCTGCCGAGGCTCATGCGCCGGGAGTACGACACAGCGAGAATCCCGAACCCCACGGCGGCGAGCAGGAACGCGATCACGTAACCAATCGACGATGCGTCGAGGCGGTCGCCATCACCAGCGACGCCAGCAAGCATGGCCCCCGCTTGGGCCAGGCTGCCCGCAACGTAGATCGTCACCGTCGAAAACGCCGCCCACAGGACCATGCCGACGGCCCTTGGCCCGACATGTTTGTGTGGCGGACGGAGAGCGAGCACGGCCGCAGCCACGCCGACCAGCTTCACAACGGCGACGTACCAGTTCACCACCGATAGAGCGTCGGCATCGGCTGCGTGGGGACCCGTAGCGAACTTGTCGGTCAGCTCGAACCAGATGCTTATGCCCGCGAAGATCGCGCACCAGACCGCCACCAGGACACCCACGGTGATCACGAGTCGGGTAGGCGGTGGCGGTCCTGCAGGTGCGAATTCGGCGGCGGCGGTGGTCCGCACCGCCTCGATCTCAGGACCGGGGACAGCACCGTCGGTCAATTGGGGTAGCTCCTCCACTTCAGGGTCCCTCCACCGGCACCGGCTTGACCGGCCGCGACTCGCTCAGGTGGTCTGCCGCGGTGAGGATGACGTCGGCGTCCTTCGTCGGAGGATAGATGAGCTGAGTGTTGACCATGCGCTTCACATCCTTCGCCGACTTCCCGACGGCGCGTACTTGCCGGTCGAAACCCTCGGTGTAGACGGCACCCGCGGATCCGAGGTCGACAACCGTGACGTACGGATCCCCGTTGAAGTCCAGGAGCGGCAGCCCGAGCAGGTCCGCCACCGCGTTGTGCCCGGCATGCTTCCCGTGCTGATGCGCGTACTGACAGCTCTGGGGCGCCAGTCGTCCCGGCGCGACCTCAACTGAGGCTACGTCTCCCGCGGCGAGCAGGTCCGGCACGCCCACCACGAACATGCGCGCGTCCACCTCAAGGCGTCCAAGTACGTCGCGGTCTCCGGCTAGGCTCTCGATCGGCCCGTGCGCCCGCATGCCACCCGTCCAGACCACCGTTTCTGCCGACAGTTCGCGACCGTCCGCGAGTGTCACTTGCTGCGCGTTCATCGACGCGACTGTCGAGCCCAGCACCAGGTCGACGCCGGCGCCGGCCAGTCCCGCCAGGACCTGGTCTCGGGGCCCCTCGCCGAGCTCGGGCGCCACGACGTCGGCCCGTTCGACGAGCCACACCCGCAGCTCGTCCCGCGCGCCCACCGCAGCCGCGCGGCGACCCAAGCGATCCACCAACTCAGTAGCCACCTCAAGACCGACGAAGCCCGAGCCCACCACAACCGCTCTGAACCGACCCGGGCCGTCCGAGAGGTGTCTGTTGTCGAGGTGCCGCTCCAGGTCGGCAGCGGCATCTCGCGTGTCGACGTCGTGCATGAGGTCCGCGCCGGGCACCGACGGAGGTGGGACCAGCCTGCTGCCGGTCGCGAGCACGAGCCGGTCGTACGACATCTCGGTCGTGTCGCCATCGACCTCTACGACGACCAGATGACGGTCGGGATCGACGGCCCGGACGGTGCCCTGCGCCCGCCGTACGCCGATCGGACTGAGCACGTCGTCCAGCAACACTGTCATCGATGACGGGTTCTCCTCATAAAGCCGGGGCCGAATGACCATCTCCGGCGACGGGGCGATGACGGTGATGGCGATCTCGTCCTCCCTGCGCCCGGCCTCGGCCCGGCGCCGGGCCGCGGCAGCCGCGCTCCACACGGCCGCGAAACCCCCGCCGACGACCACGATCTGTGACACTGCTCCTCCTTCGGGATCCGTCGACCTCGCGGGCGCGAGGTCGGTTTGGTCGAGGGCCCGGCTCACGGCCCA
Source organism: Actinopolymorpha sp. B17G11 (assembly GCF_040196095.1). Taxonomy (NCBI): domain Bacteria; kingdom Bacillati; phylum Actinomycetota; class Actinomycetes; order Propionibacteriales; family Actinopolymorphaceae; genus Actinopolymorpha; species Actinopolymorpha sp. B17G11. The sequence goes on along the minus strand of NZ_JBEFTW010000014.1, from coordinate 18,148 downwards.
GACCTGTTCGCGCGAGCAGGGTCCGAGGCATCTTTCGGACGGGTTGTCGGGCGCCCGCCTGGCACGTCGTCCACCGCTGGGCTGCGCACCGAGACGTTTGCCGCCCGCACGCCGTACGCACCACGTCGACCCGCGGATGTGGTACCTGAATGCCCGCGAGTCGACGCTCGGTGGAAGTAGCCGTCAGGCCGTGAAGGCCTCGGGTCCGAACCGGCCAACCGCGATGAAAACAGCGAGCACCACGTAGACGACATTCAGCATCACCAGCTTGAACTGGCCGAGACGTGCGTGGGTGATCATCGCCCCAATCATCAGGGCAACCCAACACACCGCCGTGACCGGCACCATCACGGGCGCGACGTCCACCAGGGCCGGGAGAATGAGGCCGACCGCGGCGAGCAGTTCCAGCACGCCGAGGGTTTTCACGAAGGCGGGACTGGCACCGCGAGTCCACGCCCCTCCTTCTTGGCGTGCCAGCCTCTCCTTGGGAATGAAGGTCTTCGCGAAGCCGCCGGTAAGGGCGACCAGCGACAAGAGGCCGGCCGCGATCCAGAGAATGGTGTTCATGGAGTTCCCCTCGAGAGTTTCTGCTTCTGGCACGACTCGGCTCAGGTGCAACAGGGCCTGGGTGGACGGCTTGGGTGACCGGAGCAGTCTGTGAGTGCTCGCCCGCGGCAGCAGGTCTCACACTCGTGCTCTAGGACGAGGGAGGTCGGTCCTTTGTGACATAGACACCGGCGCCCCCGCTGCCAGGTCACGGTCGAGCACCGCGAGGCCGCAGCGACGCAACCTGGCGTGGTCACAGGCTCACGGTCGTTCGGCTGCGTCTCCGGCGAGCAGTAGCTCCGCGGCCCTCTTCGCTCCGTCGATACGAACCTCCGCGGCCACCGCGGTCGCTCGTGCGCGGGTCTGAGGGCTCAGGGCCGTCCCGAGCACGGCCGAGAGGGACTGGACGGTCGGAGCCGGACCGTCGTGAGCAGCGCCGATGCCGAGCTCGGTCGCACGTCCGGCCCAGTAGATCTGGTCGCCTCCTTGGGGCACCACCACCTGCGGCGCGCCGGCGCGGGCCGCCGTGACCGTTGTGCCTGCGCCACCGTGGTGAACAACGGCAGCCACCCGCTCGAACAGCTCTTGCTGGTTGACCTCTCCGATGACGAAGCAATCGTCCTGGTCGTCGATCAGATCCAGGCCCGCCCACCCGCGGCCAACAAGCACGCGGCGGTCGTGCGCACGGATCGCCCCGATGGCCGCCCGCGCGGTGTCCTCACAGACCGTTCGCATGCTGCCGAACCCGGCATAGACCGGCAGTTCGCCGGCGTCCAGGAACGTCAGCAACTCGGCCGGGAGCGGGCGCTCGTCGGGCAGGATCCAGGCGCCGGTCTGCATGGCATCGAAGCTCTGAGACGCACGCCACGGGCCAAGGATCGGGTCGGCAGCCAGCAACGGTCGGGCGGTGAACATGAACTTGCCGACGTCGCCAACCGGTCGCAGGTCGATCGAGGCCCGGTGGGTATTGATGGGCTCACCGAACAACTCGTTGAAGCCCTGGCCATCCAGGCCATCCAGCACGCCTGGGGAGAAGAGCGCGTATCGGTACGGGATGCCCAGCTTTTCCGCCACCGAAGGCCCGACGAACTGGGACATGGCGGTTGCCACGATCATGTCGCATCCTGCGGCCGTCGCTGCGACCGTTTCATACTGCGCGGCGATGAAGTCGGTCACGCGCTGTCCGCGCTCCTCGGCAGTGGGCGGTCGCTCCCACGAGCGCCAAGGTCTGTCGAAGGGCACCAGCGGCACGCCTTCGCGGGCCAACAGCTCGATGAACTCATCGTCGGGGGGTGCGCACATGCGCACCTCTGCGCCGAGAGCCTGCAACTGCACCGCGAGAGCCACGATAGGTTCGACATCTCCTCTGGACCCATACGTCGACAACAACACGCGCATCTCGTCACTCCCGTCTTCGTTTTGTCTGGCTTCGGCTGGAAACGTCAGGGCCGACCTGGTGCGTGCAGCGGCCCGGTGCGCTCGAGGGGTGAGGTGGAGAGGAAGCCTGCCCTTTCCGCTGCTCCGCTGGTTCGATCAGGTTGTGATCTGCGCGGCGTCACGCGGGCCCCCGATCGTTGCGGCGTCGACCACCTCCGCCGCGTCGAGCACGCGGTCGTTCTCACCCCAAGTCAACGACCGGACATGAGCGGGCAAACCTGAGATCAGGGTTGTGGGCGAAGTCGGGGCCCGGCGCCGCAATCGCTTTCGGGACTCAGTCGTCGCGAGCCTGCCTGAACTCGCGCTGAAGGGCCCAAGCGTCCGCAACGGGGCCTATATGTCCAAGCTTTTCGGGGTTGCCGACCGATCGGATGGTCTGGATCTGCCCTCCCAGCACGTCCAGGGCCAACGTGAAGGCCACCTTGCCCTCGCGGTCCCGCAGGATCGCGCCGGGCTGACCATTCACCTCGCACTGTTCCAGGGTGGCGTCGACCCGATCGAGCCTGGGGAAGAGCGACGCGAGGACGCGCGCGACCTTGTCCACGCCGACCACTGCCCGACCCAGTGCGGGCGCCTTGCCTCCCGCGTCGCCCACCAGTTGGACGTCTGCGGCGAGCACTTCCCTCAGTCCGTCGACGTCGCCGTTGCGGAACGCACCGAAGAACCGGGCGGCCAGCTCCTCCCGCGCCCGCCGGTCCGCCTCGAACCGTGGTCGTCCGCTCTCCATGTGACGGCGAGCTCTCACCAGTAGCTGGCGGCAGGCCGCCTCTGATCGGCCGACCGTCACTGCCACATCGGCGTAGTCGTAGGCGAAAACGTCCCGCAACACGAACACTGCGCGTTCGAGAGGTGTCAGCCGTTCGAGCAGCAACAAAGCCGCCATGGACACCGAGTCCGCCAGTTCCGCGGACCTGGCCGGATCCTCGTAAGGGTCGGTGAGCAAGGGCTCGGGCAACCACACCCCGACGTACTGCTCCCGCCGGACGCGAGCGGAGCGGAGCACATCGATCGAGATCCTGGTGACCACAGCGGACAGAAATGCCTTGGGCGACCGGGGCTGAGTCGGGGTCGACTGGTAACGCAACCACGCCTCTTGCATCACGTCCTCCACCTCGGCCACGCTGCCCAGCAGGCGGTAGGCGAGGGAGAACATCAGGGGCCTGAGCTCTTCGAACTCCTCGGTCCGGCTCACGGCATCTCCTCTCGATGCATCGTCAGTTCTTCCTTGAAGCCCTGTCGCCAGGATGGGTAGCGCAGCGTCCAACCCAGCCGCCCTCGCGCTCCCCGTGGAAGCTGGCGTGACTCTGGGTTACGACCCGGGAACGTTGGCCCATTCCCCCTTAACCCACTGGTCCTTTCGAAGATGCGCTTCGCGCTGCATCCCGAGGCGCTCACACAGCCGCGCTGATGCAACGTTGCGTGCGTCCAACCTGTTCCTCGGCCCTTGCTCGATCCCGCGGACCATGGATCAGATGTCTGGCCACCGCCGGGATCGAGTAGTAGGCGAGCAGTGGTTCGACATCATCGGCGCGGTACCCCTTGATCAGCAACCGATCGGTCTCGACGACCTGGTTCTCTGTCACCTCGCGGAGGAAGCCCAGTCGGCCCGGATCTGTTGCGCGACTACGCGACACCTTGATCAACCCGCCACTCTCCGCCTGAACTCCCCGCTCACCGGCCGGTAGGGCGCCTCTATCGGCGCGGCGGGTCGACGCGGATGCCGTACTTGCCTTCCAGCCACTCGTCGAATGATGGCCCTGCGATCAGTGCGTCCGCACCTGGGATGCATGCTCCAGCATTCAGCTCCGGGCTGGCGGGAACTGCAAGTACCTCAAGTCGCTCGCCGCGCGCACGCACCAGGCGGGTCACCATGTCTGCCAGGCGCTCCGGACGCGGACCGGCGACGTCAAGCATCGTGCTGACCGGCGTTCCGGCCGCAGCCTCGAGCAGCGCAGACACGACCACGTCGAGGTGTACAGGCCGCACTGGGAAGTCCGGAACGGTGGTTCGGTCGCGGTCGCGCCCCCATTCCAGCACCATCTCGGAGAACTCGTGGAACTGTGCCGCACGCACGATGTGCACGCCTGGCGCATACTCGCGGTGGGTCTGCTCCTGCAGGTACTTAGCTGCGTAGTGCGCGTCGTTGGGAATGCCGTCCACGCCGACAATCGAGAGCAGCACGGTCCGCGAGACGCCAGCCGCGGTAGCAGCTTTCCCAATGTTCTCGGCGACGGCCGAGAAGAAGCTCGCGGATTCTGCACGGTCCTGCGTGATCACATTTGTCACGTCAACCACCGCATCGACGTCGGCCAGCCGCTCAGCCAAGACGTTCACCACTCCCGTATCGGCTAGGTCGAAGCCCACCGCTCGGGAAAGCCCCACTACGTCGTGGCCCGCGTTCCGAAGGGCCTGATTCAAAAGCCGGCCCACCTGCCCTGTAGACCCGCCCACCGCGACGCGCATTGCCGTACTCCTCTTACTCGGACTTTTTTTATCCTAGTCAATGTATCACTTCGCTGTTGCCGACCAACTTGGATACCGCTTGGCCGCGTAGGCTCGCTGCAATGAAGCTTTCTGCGGGGGTCGAGTGGGCGCTGCATTGTTGTGTCGTGCTCAGCCAGGCCACGGATCCGGTTCCAGTCGGCAGACTGGCTACGTTCCATGACGTGTCAAAGACGTACCTGGCGAAGCACATGCAGGCCTTGGTCCGCGCCGGACTGGTGTCGGCCGCCGAGGGTCGCGATGGTGGATACCTACTGGCTCGAGACCCGGCACACATCACCGTGCTTGACGTCGTTGGTGCCATCGAGGGACATGAACCAGCGTTCCGCTGCACAGAGATCCGACAGCGCGGGCCGTTGCCGGCGACGCCGGGCGACTGCGAACGCGCTTGCGCCATTGCTCGCGCGATGGCGACAGCTGAGGCCGCCTGGCGTACATCGCTGGAGGCGATATCCGTGGCTGACCTGGTCGGCGACGTAGACAGGGACACGTCGGGACAGACGTTGCCCCGCCTGCGCGGGTGGCTTCGCGACTCGGGGTGACATCCCGCACCCCGGTGACGTTGCCCGCCCGGGTGGTGCCGTCGAACCCGTGCCTGGAGATCCCGACCTTCCACTCGAAGACCCAGGCCACCTCAGTGCCAGGTACGGCAGGCAGTGAAGCGACCGTCGCGACACACACCACGACCCGCGCCGGTCGGGCGAGCTCTGGAAGTCGCCGGTGTTGAGCGCGTGCCGGAACGACTTTGCCGCCGCCTGCGCCTCCGCGAGCGTGACCGACTCCCGCGGGCGACGCGCCTCGACGTGCCGCCGGGCGCGGTGCGCGATCTGCCCGACGGCCGCGGGACTCTTGTCCACGGCCGCCGCGATTTCGTCGTACTCGAAGCGGAAGACCTCGCGCAGCACGAAGACCGCGCGCTCGGGAGCGCCCGATCGTCGCGCACTTGCTCCCGGTCGACCTTCACCCACCGTAGCCAGGCCTCCTGGAGCACGTCCTCGGCATCGGCGGCCGAGCCCAGCATCTCGTAGACCACGGTGAACAGCAGGTTGCGGTGAACGATGAAGCTCTCCGTCGCCGGATCGATCTTGTCGTCAGTCATCGAGCCGCTCCTCGTCCCGGGATCATGCGACCTGACGGGAGCCCGGCGCAGCTGCGTCGCGCATCTCGCTCAGCTTCTGCCGGCGCTTGTTGTCCTTGAGCCTCCAGTTGAAGCTCCCGGGTTTGCGCGCCTCCTTGCCCAGCTCCTCGGTGAGGAGTCCGTACGAGCTCGACTTGATCTTCTGGCCCAGCGGGCCCCGGATCGAGAAGCGGTTGGCGACGTCCTGCATGGAGGCGAGCTGGACGATGGCGGCGTTGCGGCCCAGCGCGATGCATTGGAACCCCGTGCCGATGTTGACCTCTTTGGGCTCCTTGTCTTCCAACCGGGCCAGGATGGTGTCGGCGGCGTATGCGCCGAGCGGCCGCGCGGTCGCACAGCTGGCCCGGAACGGCACGCCGGAGGGCGAGGCCGAGTCGCCGGCGGCGAGGATGCGGTCGCTGTCGACACTGATCAGGGTCTCGTCGGTGAGAAGGCGGCCGGTGTCGTCGGTGGTCAGGCCGCTGCGCCGGGCGAGGTCCGGTACGGAGAAGCCAGCGGTCCAGATCGTCACCTCGCTCAGGAGCTCGCGACCGTCCCGGAGTTGGACCGCGTGACGGGAGACCGCGGTGACCGTGGCGTCGGGGCCGGCGATCACGTTCACGCCCATCTTGGCAAGGCGCTTGGCGAACTTGCGGCGGACCTTCGGGTGGAGGTAGGGGCACAGCACCTTGCCGCAGACCAGGGTCACGGCGCGGCTTTGCTCGGCCAGCTCGGAGGCGACCTCGATGCCGGTCGCACCGGACCCTACGACCGTGATCGGGGACGAGGCCGGCGCGGCGTCGATGACTTCCCGCAGCCGGGTCGCCGCCTCAAGGTTGGCGACCGGGTAGACGAACTCGTCGGCGCCCGGGACGCTCGAGAGGTCGAAGCTTCCGCTGCCGGGCGCGTAGACCAGGTAGTCGTACGCGAGCGTGTCGCCCCCCTCCAAGGCCACCGTCCGGCCTGTAGCGTCGATGTCGGTCGCGGTGTCGACGACGAGCCGGATCCGCTCGGACAGGATCTCCTGGTAGTCCACGACCGGGGCGGGCTCCCCGGCGACGTGCTGGTGCAGCCGGAGCCGCTCGACGAACCTCGGTCGCGGGTTGACCAGGGTCACCGTGATGTCGTCGCGTTGGGTCAGGCGGTTAGCCGCCATCACGCCCGCGTACCCGCCACCGATCACGACGACGTCGGTTGTCGGGTTGTTCTCGGTGTTCGCAGTCATACCGTCTCCTTGAGCCGAATGGATACGGCCTTAAGACGCCCGCCAGCCGCCCCTTGTGACAGCCGACGCGAGAATCACGCCTAGCGAGCCGGACAGGTCGCGGCTCCTCGCGAACTTTCTCAGGCGTGAGCAGCACGCCGGTCCGCAGCGCATGCGGGCGCGCGTCAGCTGGCTGTTCGGCCAGTGGTTGGCGGCGGAAGCTCCTCGGCACGGGCGTCGCGGCGATTCCTACCCGTCCGTGGGACACCTTGTCCGGACGCATCCGCGGCTCGCTCCGTTCAGGTTGACCCTGACTCTGCCTGAGTCAACGCGTCTTCCCGGTCCGTGCCATGGTGCGCCTGGCCGCCCGAGGCCAGCTGGATCCACGCCGCACTCACGCCGCCCTTACGGCGTCCAGTCTGTGAGTCGGTTCGTGTCGACGGTACGTAGCCAATCGCGGAAGGCCGGGTAGCCACGTAGCCCCTCCGCAAGCACCGCGCGGTAGACCCAGATTCCTTGCAGTGGTTCGTTCCGATCGAACGCCGCTTCCTTGATCTCCAGTACGGCGGCTCTGGTTTCGGGGGTCAACGCCCGGCGCATTGGCTCGACGAGGCGCGCACCGAACGGGCCGCGATGGACGCGGGGCAAGAGCCAGTTGTCCAGATTCCAGCGCACGTGATCGCGGTCGTAGACGATGCGGCAGTAGATCCCGGGTAGCGGACCGTTCAGTTCGTTAGTGAAGGCGCAGCGAACGACACCCGGCACTTTTGCGACCTCGTGGAGGAGCCCGAATGCGGCCTCAATGGACGGCACATCAGTGAAGACCTCTACGTCGATGTCGGGCTCTACGACCAGGCCGTACGCGACCGAGCCGCATGTAACCGGATCGCCGTAACGCCGCCACCGGGCGAGGAGATCGAGGTCCTCGAGTACCTGATGGGCGGCGTCCAAGCGCTGCTCAGCGCGCACCAGGTAGTCGCTTCCGGACACAAGTGCACAAGCCTATCGGGGGCACGATGTGCCCATCAGGTGGCGTAGGGGTGTCGCGGATCAGGGCGCACAGGACAGAAGCTGCGCTCCGGTGGCCTAGGTTCCTCCTGCTCGTCGTCGTGGCCGTCGAGCTGGTCGATCGCCCATTCCCAACGGAATGCGTCGGTCACCGCGTCGCCGGCGCCCGATTCGAGTGGCTCGTGTGCCTTGACGGTTTCCTCTGCTCGGCAGTGGGAACGCGCACGCCGATGGTCATCGTCCCGTTCGTCAGGACAAGGCTCGCCGACACCCCGCCTGGCTCGCGTCCCTCGCCGTGCTTCGCTACGCTGGCGCCACCTCGTCGACCCCCACGACGGAGGCCGTACTCGATGCGGGCGCCGAATTCTCGGACTGGTGGTCCGTATCTGGTCCGTCGACCCCCACCCTGGGACTGATCGAAGGCGGGAGGTCGCAAGGGTGAAACCGGCGTTGACCTGGCCGTATCTCCCGAAGTTGCGATTGGTCGGGCAGCGGGATTTGAACCCACGACCCCTTGACCCCCAGAACGTAACTGTTGGCATCTTCGCCGCCCACGGGCTCTTGAACGGCGTTGACGACGCTCGTCCATGGGCGGGTGGGTTCAGGTCCGTGCCCGACGTTTAGTCCCAAAGTGGTCCCAAGGTGCTCGACGTCGGTCATGCTCTCGACGAAGGCGGTTGTGCACGGGCGCCCACCCACTCCCCCACCGCGACTGGCTCCAGCCCTTCCGAGCCGTACCAACGGTCGGAGCACGTCCCCTTCTCGAACTTCGATTGACCCGTCAGCGAGTCAGTCCAGACGGGGGTGCTTGGACGCTTCATGCCCTGACCCGACGATCTTCAGGAGGGTCCTAGCATGGCGATATAGGGCTGTCCACCTGCTCGAGGGGAGGGCCGTGAAGCTCAACATGACCGCTGTCTACGGTGCCCCCGGCTACAGCCGGCCGCAGCTCGTGCTGTGCTGTGACCACCTGCTGCGGGAGCTGCGGGCGTCCGAGACCAGGGACCCGTCCGTGGGTCACGCCACCGTCGTCCCCGACCTCCTATCCGGCAGTCTCGAGGTGGCCGTCCAGGCGGAAAGCGATACCTATGACGCAGCCGCCGCACTGGCAGCTCGCCGGCTTGATCAAGCAATCGCGACGGTGATGAACGACCCGCCAGGCAGCCTCGAGGAGCTCCACACCGAGTTGTGGTGTCGGAAGACTCCGGACATCTGTCGAGCCCGGGCCGCCCAGGAAGCGTCTCAGGCCTGGCCCGCAGAAGCTGAGACCAAGAGAGTTGGCCGCCCCTATGCCCTTCGACTACTGATTTCCCGGCTGGTTGGAATGTGCGGTTTTGCCGCGGCCATTGCCTTTGCCATATCGGCGGTCCAGCCGGGTGGGCGGGACATACTGCTGACTATCGGAGCGGTGCTCTCCGCGCTACTCGCGACCGCGGCATGGATCTACATGGCTCTGGCGGATGCGAAGGCCTGTCGTAAAGAGCCACGACGTCCCGACGACGCCGAACGGTGAGCCTCGGCAGCAGCGCCGGCCCTCCCCGCCGCCTCCCTCCGGACCGCATGGCTCGGCTGAGGTGGGGCTCAAGATATGCGCCGGCAGGGTAAGGCGAAGATTGGGGTCAAGATCGACGTTGCTTCGTTCGCGGTTCATGAACAGAGCCGGTCCCGGGCCAGGACGGCGCTGATGCGTCCGTCCTCCCACAGCAGGTTGAACTGCTGGAAGTCGCCATGGATCCACCCGTCCGGGGCCATCACCGCGCAACGCATCGAAGGCCAGCCCCACAGTTGGGTAAGGAACCGCTCCACACCGTGAAGATCCCTGGCGAGTCGGACAGGCGTCTGTGGCGCCGGACGATCGGATTCGATGTCGCCGAGGCTCAAGACGTCAGAGGGGCCGCTGATCGTGACGATCGCCTCGACCGGGATCCCGGCGAGCTCGTTAAGGCGAGTGACGAGAATGGCACTGGCATCGATCGATCCCATCCTTGGCGGCGTGGATGCCGATGCCCAGTTGTCGACCGATGTCGTGCCAAGAGGGCTCGTCACAAACGGCCGCGTTCGGCACCGGCGCCGACCCCGACCCGCCCCCCAGTCTCAGACGCCCCACGGCGACGCCGGGCTCAACCGAGGCGAACAGACCGGCGTCGCACATCACCTAGCGTGCAAGCATCGCACTCACCTGGCGCAGCACCGGAGTCAAGTAGAGCTAGGTCGCACCAGGCCGCATCCTGGGACACGCAATAAGCAACCCGTGGTCCCAGATGGCCCGCCAGTCAGGACCCGCACGGCGCTGACCTGCGGAAACGCTGTCGGGCTGGCGGGATTTGAACCCACGACCCCTTGACCCCCAGCATCGCTCCGGCTCCGATCGGCGACCAGGCAGCGCGCATCGGCGCAGGCCAGCGGCCTTTTCAGAGAGCGGCTTACCGCACCCGACCGCACCTGCCGCTCCAACTCCGCTCCCATCCCGCTCCCACCTGCGCATGTCGACGATCACGTACTGCCGGGAGACCTCGTGTCGCACGGAACCTCGTAGCCGTCCGCACCGCGGCACAAAGGGTGCCCCCGAGCGCGGGGGCCACGGCCGTCGTCGTCTTCCCCGCACCCGATGGCCCGGTGCTGATCGAAGGCAAGTTGCCGGCCGTCCGGACGCCGACGCCGGACATCGTGATCGAAGTCGGCCTGAGCCTTCCCCCCCGGCGTTTGACCGCAATACTCCCTACTGCGACCTTCATGTTGTGGCCGGGCGCGCCGTCTGTTGGTGGGACCAGGACCGGGGCGGGTGTCGGGCCGAGTTCCTCACGCCGACGACGAGACGTAGTTGCGGTCGAACGGAGTCGACGTGCGCGCCATCGAGTAGCTGGGCTACCGCTCTGGTCCGCTCAGCAGTCGGTCCCGGCCGGCTTCGACGCCCGGGGGAAAATCCGTCACGTGGTAGTGGCGCAAATGCCAGAGCCCGTCGAGGAGCCAGAGCGCACGGTAGGTGCGGTCGTTCGAGGGCTCGGACAAGGAGGGGTCGCCGTAGCCGGCCTGTATCCACTCGGCCGGGAAGCGCGTCCCTTCTCGGAAGTCCCACTTGGCGAAGTCGTTCGCCGCGGGTTCGGCTGCGGCCACACCGAAGTCGATGATCCCCGACAGCCTCCCCTCGTGCACCAGGACGTGAACGGCCTTGAGATCGTTGTGGCTCATCGTCACCCGAGGCGGGGCTGCCCGGAACGAGTCGACGATCTCACCGAGCCATCCTCGGATCGTCGCCGGCTCGAGTCCGACGGAGCGGCCAGCTTCCTCGAACGCATGCGCCTCCGTGGCCACGTTGGCCAGCCAGTCATCCAGCGTCTCGAACTCGCCGACGCCGGAGCCATCGAGGCAGCCGAAGCCTCGCACCGGGATGGCGTGGAGCTGCTTCAGCCATGCTCCAACCTCTTCCAGCACGCGGCGAACGTCGAGTTCGTCAGGATCGATGTCGCTGAGTCGCTCACCCGGCAGCTTCTCCATCACCATGACGGACCGGAGCTCGCTCCCGACCTCGACGCGACGAAGAGCGTGAACCCGAGGCGCCCGAATGCCCCGCGACGCGCACTCGCCGATGACCCACGCCTCCCGGTCGTGCCCCTCGGGTCCGTCATGCGAGATGCGCACGATCAAGGACGGGCCCTGCTCCAAAGTGATGTCGTAGACCTCGTTCTGCTCGCCGGCGACGATGCGGCGGAAGTCCACGACCGGCGCCTTCGCCACCTCGCCGACCACAGCCGCCACGACGTCCAGCGGCGTCACCCACGCGCTGTGCAGCGCGGCGAGGTGCTGACTGCGGTCGACGTCGGATGCTGACCTGACTTCGCGCTCCGACATCCCCCGACCGTAACGTCGGACCACAGAACGGGCGAGACAGTTTCGGGTAACACGGTGTCGGTCTCTCGGTGCTCTGGGTGCGCGGTCGTCGCGCCCTCCAACCCCAACAGCACCCCCACCACCACCCAGCCGCCGTTCTCACCTACGGCGTCGCCACATGCCTCCCGCGTCCTCAGCCAACGTGGGGCTCAACACTCAGCTATGAACCGGCCAGCCTCCTCCGGGTCCAATCCACCGACATCTCCGCCTCCTGCGTCAGATGATCGGGCAGCCTTTGACGAGCATGATCCGCGGATCGTCGAGGCCGTTCGGTGCTGGCGTGTGAAGGATGTCGCCCCTCATCACGAAGGCGTCCCGGGGCTCTCCTATTAGCTCGACGAGTCGTAGTGGCATGCCGTCGAGGACGGCACCTTCGTCGAGGTATCGCTTCCGGCGGTCGATGCCTGGACTGGTGTTCTCGCTCCACAGGTCGTGCAGCCAGGGATAGCGGGCGCCGAGTCCCTTTCTGATCGCCTTGGCGTTGTCGGTCTCCCGCCCGTGGTGCCGGAGCAGATGATGGCTTCCGGTGAGGACCAGAGTGCCGCCACCCCTCGGGCGTAGAGGAGCGAGGATGGTGAAGATCGTGACTTGCGACGGTTCCCCACTGGTGGGGTCGGCTCGGCCGTCGGAGTGCCAGCCCCTGTGAGGTACGTCCCACGGCTGTCCTGGTACGCGAAATGTCACCAGCACTCCTCCGCCGCGCAGGGGGCGCTGCCAGCGTTGTGGTCCGTACAGCTCGTCCAGTGCCAGTGGCACCAAGCCGCTGTCTACTGTGTAGAACGCTCCGGAACGAGTTAGCGGTTGGAAGCCTGCCGGACGTTCGGCCAGGAACGTTTGCTCGCTGTTGCGCTGAATCGACTCCGCTGTGGAGAGGAGCAATGATCAGAACCTGTGGATGATGCTCGGTGAGGTGACGTGAAGGGGCGCACCTTCCCGAGGATGCTCTGAAGTCGGTGTTGTTCTGATCAGGACCGGCGTTGGCGCGCTGGTTCGGGAAGGTACGCCCATGCTCAAGGTAGTCCACGACGATGAGGAGTCCAACGCGGGCGGCTCGGTCGGCGGGTCGTTGCTGGATGAGATCGTGCAGGATGGTGCGAGGCGGATGCTTGCGGCGGCGTTGCAGGCGGAGGTTGCCGCCTACATCGAGGCCCACAGCGGTGAGCTCGACGAGAACGGTCACCGGCTGGTGGTCCGTAACGGCTATCACGCCGAACGGTAGGTGACCACCGCCGCTGGAGCTATTACGGTGCGTGCGCCGCGGGTCAACGACAAGCGCGTCGACGAGCAGACTGGTGAGCGGAAGAGGTTCTCCTCAGCGATCCTGCCGGCCTGGTCGCGTAAGTCGCCCAAGGTCGCAGAGGTACTGCCGCTGCTGTATCTGCACGCCCTGTCCAGCAGTGACTTCGCAGCCGCGCTCGAGCAGTTCCTCGGCACCGGTGCGGGCCTGTCGGCGGCTACCATCACCCGGCTGACCACGCAGTGGCAGGACGAGGCCGCCGCGTTCAACACCCGCTCGCTGGCCGAGCTCGACTACGTGTACGTGTGGGTCGATGGCATCCACCTCAAGGTCCGTCTCGAGCAGGACAAGGTGTGCCTGCTGGTGATGATCGGGGTGCGCGCCGACGGCAAGAAGGAACTGATCGCCCTCGCCGACGGGTTCCGCGAGTCAGCCGAGTCGTGGGCCGACCTGCTCCGCTCGACTCGCCGCCGCGGTATGACCGCGCCGGTGCTCGTCGTCGGTGACGGGGCGCTGGGGTTCTGGAAGGCGATCCGCGACGTCTTCGGCGAGACCCGCGAGCAGCGCTGCTGGTGGCACAAGATGGCGAATGTTCTTGCTGCGTTGCCGAAATCGGCGCACCCGGGCGCGAAGGCCGCGCTCGCAGAGATCTACAACGCCGAAGACCGCGAGCGCGCCGAGAAAGCGGCGAAGGCGTTCGAGGTCGACTACGGCGCGAAGTGGCCCAAGGCGGTCGCCAAGATCACTGACGACCTCGACGTGCTACTGGAGTTCTACAACTACCCGGCCGAACATTGGGTCCACCTTCGCACCACGAACCCGATCGAGTCGACCTTCGCGACCGTAAGGCTACGCACCCGAGTCACCAAGGGACCCGGCTCACGAGCCGCCGGGATCGCGATGGCGTTCAAACTCATCGAATCAGCCCAAGCCCGCTGGCGGGCCGTCAACGCCCCCCACCTCGTCGCCCTCGTCCGCGCCGGCGCCACGTTCCACAAAGGCAAACTCGTCGAACGAACCGACGAACCCACTACAACCCAAGCAGCCTAAACGATCTTGATCCACAGGTCTTGACAATTCCTCCAGAATGACCTGCCCTAGGGCTCCAGAGGGCCACTTGACGGACTGGACTGAGACTCACGGCATATTCTGCCTCCCTGATCCTTTCGGCCCACTGTAAGCCGCACAGCGCCCCTGGCACTATCCCTTCGCGGCAACCAGCAGTATTTACGTGGGCTTTCCACCGGGCATGAAGTGGCTTGTTCTCCTTGATTCCTGATACGATCGTGCATGCTTTCACCCATTCGAATTCTGGGCCAGCGGATGAGGTCAACTGCCGAGGTTAAGCGGCAGCGAAACGACGGAAACAGTGGCCGGCAAGAACCCTTGGACTATGCGGCTTGGGCTCATGTTCAGCCGAAGATGGCGCTGATGAGAGCGGTCACCCTGGGTCTCCGTCTGGCTTGGCAGACCTCGCCTTCTGGATGGATGTTTCTAGTGCTCTCGGCGATGGTGTCGGCTGGTTGTACGCCTGCCATCCTGTGGGCGGGGCGACACTTGGTGAACCTTGTCACCCAGGGCTCTTCGGGACGTCACGTTTCGGTTCTTCCGACGGTTCTGGTAATCGGCGCGCTGGCTATCGTGCAGCGCGTTCTTTCCGCGGTGGCCAATTACCAGCAGCAGGCATTTAGCTATCAGGTTCACCACGCGGCCGAAGAGCGCTTCCTAGGTCGTGCCGTGACCATCGATATTCCGTACTTGGATGATCCAGGCTTTCACGAGCGGATGATTCGAGCGAGCAAGACGTCGATGACCCGTCCGTTCGCCGTGACCGGTGAGGTTGTGACGTTCTGTGCTCAACTCGTGGCTGTCGTGGGGTTGGTCGGAGTGATGAGCGCGGTCCATCCGGCGCTGCTGGTGGTCATTGCCTGCTCTGTTGCGGTGACGGCCGTCGCACAGGCCCGCGTCAGCAAGAACGTGTACGCGACTGACCTCCAGAACAGCCGGAGCTTCCGAGAGATGTACTACCGCCGTCACCTAATGACCAACGAGGCGGCCATCAAGGAGCTGCAGGGCCTGGGTGCCGCGCATCACATGAGGAGACAGCACACCGACCTGCAGCGCTGGTACGAGGCGAGCCTCGCTGCCGTCTATCGCAAGGGACAAGGCGAAGCGTTGGTTGCCGGCGCGATCAGCGCCCTGCTGCTCACGGTGGCTTACTGGTTCGTCGCGCGGCAGGGGCTCGCTGGAACGCTCACGGCAGGTGATCTCTTCCTGGTGTTGGGCGCGTTCACGTCGGTAGGTGCGATTGTCTCCGGTCTCTCCGGATCACTGGTGGCTTTGCAGGGGCATGCCCCATACCTGCGTGACTACTTCGACTTTCTCGACCTCCGCCAACGCCTACCCGTACGTCCCGACCCGATTCCCCTACCGGCGACGGTCGCGCGCACGGATGAGGCCACGCAGCCGTCGCCTGCCCAACCGGGGCTGACACTGAAGAACGTAACGTTCACCTATCCAACGGCCACTCGACCGGCACTCCGTGGGATCGACCTGGAGATTGCCCCGGGGGAGATGGTCGCCTTGGTCGGGGACAACGGAGCGGGCAAGACGACGCTGGTCAAGCTGCTCCTTCGCCACTACGACCCGCAGGACGGGCAGGTGCTCGTGGGTGGCGTGGACCTCCGTGACGCCGACCCGACCGAACTCCAGTCACGCTTCGGCGTCCTGTTCCAGGACTTCGTCCACTACAACCTGACCGTGCGCGAGAACCTCCAACTCGGTCGAGTCGAACGCAAGGCATCGGACTCCGAGCTGTGGACAGCGCTGCACGCCGCCAGGGCCGACTTCGTTCAGGATCTGACCATGGGACTGGACGCGACAGTCGGAAAGGGCTACGAGTGGTGCCAGGACATCTCAGGCGGCCAATGGCAACGACTGTCCCTGGCTCGCCTGATGTACCGAAACGCCGACGTGTGGATCTTGGACGAGCCCACCAGCGCCCTTGACCCGGAGGCGGAAGTCGAAGTGTTCACCCAACTCCGGGAAAATCTCAGTGGCCGGATCGGCATCATCATCTCGCACAGGTTCTCGACCGTCCGGATCGCCGACCGAATCCTTGTCATGCAAGACGGCCAGATCACCGAAGCCGGCACCCACGAAGAACTCCTCGACCTAGGTGGCCGATACGCCCACCTGTTCGACCTGCAGGCAGCTGGCTATCGGTAGCTCTAGGAAGGGGTGTCAACCACGCGGTGGCACCCCTTCGCCGTCCCTGAGCGACCATTGTGAGCGACAACGCCCAGACACGACCTTGACCGGCAGCCTCATAGCGAAGTTAGCCCGGACTGATTGGCTTCCACAGGAGAACCTCGTCGAAGGTCTGATCGCGGTCGCGGTAGCCCTCGGGCAGCCGGCCCCATACGCGGAACCCGAGGCCACGGTAGGCGTCCTCGGCGTGAGTGCCGCCACGACAGCTGATCTCTAGGATCGAGCAGCCCCAGTCCCGTGCCCGCTGGTTGGCCGCGTCGACGAGCTTGCGAGCGAGCCCAGTCCCTTGGGCGGCGGGTGTGATCACGAAGCCAACGATGTCGGCACGGTGGCGGCACATGCGGTGCGCCAAGCGTTCCACTGTGCAGGTTCCCAGGACGTCACCGTTCTCCTCTGCAACGAGCATGGCGGACTCGCCGTGCTCGAGTCCATCGATCGCGGGCGGGATCATGGCGGCGGTCTGTTCGAAGGTGTTCGCGCTGAAACAGTTCTGCTGCAAACTGGCCGCATCCTCTTCGCGCACGGGTCGAATGATCATGGCGAGACAGTAGTAGGGGACAAGCGTGGGTGCCGAAGGACTATGGGCATGCTGTAGCCGCACGCGGTGACAAGTCATTGCTAAGGTCCGGGCGCATGGCTTCGGTCTGGGTTGGTGAGCGGGTTCGGCTGCGGGGTGGCGAGCCGGAAGAGTGGGAGCAGCTGGCGGTGGAGTTCGAGCAGGACTCCACGGTGATGCGGAACGCCGGGGCGTTGCACCCGCCGCGATCCAGGGCCAGCTACCGCCAGTGGGCGGAGAGCACAAACAAGCTCCGAGACGACGACGCGTTCAGCCTCGTTATCGAGTCGCTGCCCGAGGAGAGGCCTGTCGGCTGGCTCGGTACGACCGACGTGGACAAGAATGCTGGAGTCTTCTCCTACGGCATCACCATCGGCGGCGAGTACCAGCGGCGCGGCTACGCGAGCGGAGCGATCGGCCTGGTGCTGCGGTACATGTTCGGCGAACGGCGCTTCCAGAAGTGTGATGTCGACATGTACGCCTACAACACCGCGTCCTTGAGGCTCCACAAGAAGCTCGGCTTCATCGAGGAAGGCCGGCGTCGCCGTCGACAGTTCTTCGCCGGCGCATACCACGAGCTGGTGCTGATGGGGATGACCGTCGAGGAGTACGCCGCACATCACTCGCCCGGCTACGTCGAATCCACCGGACCGAACTAAGGACCGGCGGGGTTTGGCCGGTGTCCTGACTCGGGTCGCGGAGACCGGGGGCCGTAAGCTTCCGCGGCTCGGGCGGGTTCTTGGCCTGCCCGTTGTGGCCCGAGGCGGTCCCCCGGTCTTAGGGACCCGATCCGAGGGAGGTGGGTAAAGCCTGACGGTCCGGCGACCACCTCAGCCACGGCTTCCTGACTGTCGTGCCGTCCGGTGAGCCCGAGGACGGCGCACTGGTGCCGCCCGCAGGGCGGCCGGGCGGCTGCGCCGCGTCAGCGGCGCCTTGATTAGTGCAGAGGCTTGCGCGGCAGTTGGAGAAGAAGGACAGCCCTACCCTGCGGTGTCGGTTGGCGTTCTTTGGGAGCTCCGCTCCCATATCGCTCCCAGAATCGGACATCGACGGGTGCGAGGCGCACACCATGACGATCGTTCTGCGCCTCTGACCTGCGGAAACGCTGGTCGGGCTGGCGGGATTTGAACCCACGACCCCTTGACCCCCAGAACGTAAGGATTGGTCTTTTGCCAGGTCACAGCACCTGTCCACCACCTATAACGCTCGTAGGTGAGTCGCGAGGTTCGCGCTCGTTCATAGCGTGTGGTCCCAAAATGAACCGCACTGGGTCTGATGGAGGCTCTGGTCATTTGATTTCAACCAGGGCTTGATCGCCCTGCTGGATAGCGTAGAACTTCCCCTCGAACTCGGTCGGCGGTTGGTCACCGAGGTAGCCGTGCA